>NZ_JBHKFI010000002.1:0-413351 GCF_042263505.1 Cytobacillus sp. Hz8
TTTATTAGCTCAATACTTTCTCCTGCAGGAAGAGATCGAGAATGTATGGAGCGAAATCAAAAAACTTCTTAATGGGATCCCTGGGGTCAAAGAAATGATAGCGATTAAAGGGGTCGGAGAAATAACGGTGGCAAGTTTTTTTGCGGAAATCGGGGATTTAAGCAAGTATACGCATCCTGAACAAATCATCAAATTAGCAGGGCTAAATTTAAGGCTGGCTACGTCAGGCAAATGGAAGGGACAAACAATCATCACCAAGAGGGGAAGGCCAAAGCTTAGAGCTTTACTGTTTAAAGTCGTCCTGCCCCTGATAGCTCAGAATCCGGCCTTCAAAGCCTTGCATCAGTATTTTATTACGAGGAATGAAAACCCTTTGAAAAAGAAACAGTCTATCATTGCCCTGTGTTGCAAGTTAATCCGTATTCTCTTTACAGTTGGAAAAAAACAAGTGGAGTTCAACCCGGTCAGGATGATGAATGATATCCCGCATTTTAGCCTGCCAAAAGCTGCATAGGCAAGGTACAGTCAGGAAATGAAGCAATATATGAGGGCCAGGCAGCTACCATGCCCCCATCCTAGGTAAGTTCTGAAAGTTGTATTTTAGGAGTAAATGTCAAACGGAAAGCCGCTTTAGTTAAAAATATAAAAGTGTTAAGTAAACGTTAGGATCAGGGATTCAATAATAAAGACTAAGACATCAGAAGCTAGGAGCAGTAGGCAAGCATTTATACTATTGGGCTATGACCCCGCAAGAAAGCATCGCCGACCCCGCTTCATGGATAGGCAGAACGAAGGAATGTATGCGCGTATCAGTGATATGACGCCGTGAGAAATGGGAGGGTGTGCCGCCATGAATATTGTGGGATCCAACAGCGACCATATTATTCAAATATTCCCTTTTTATGGAAAAGTTGAAGAAGAGGGCATATTTAAGCACGCCCTCCTCCACCAAAAGAATATTACTTTCTGACTATACACGATGAAAACAGTCATATAAAATTTAAAAAACTGAGAAAAACGGAGAAAACGCGAGAAAATCGTTACTTTTATGAGGGAGTATAAATTGGCAGCAATGATGAAAATTCGACGTAGAAGCCAATTTTAGGAATTAAGTATAAGTGCACAAAGGGAGGCTTCCGAGAGACGCTTCGCAGCCGAAAAAAGTGCTTTTCTTTTTTCGGTGAACTACGCCTCTGTCTTCGCCTGAAGGCTCGCCAATCGACGAGTTTTCTTTATCTGGATTTTTTTCTAATCATGTTTTATTCCTGATGCTTAATTGATATGATGGAAATGAAACTTTTATTAACTTTCATCCGTAACATGGAATATGAACGATGAAAGGAGGAATAAGGTGAGGATTAGAAATTTATTTATTTGCATAGCATTTTTTCTTCCCCTTTTCATTGGCCTCTTTCCTTTTGATAGCACGGCTTCTAATCGCGATATTGTCTATGTGGTTCCTGTGGAAGATACAGTGGAAAAGGGTCTCTATGCCTTTTTAAATCGCGCCGTTAAAACGGCAGAAGAAGAGCATGCCTCAAGTATTATTTTTGAATTAAATACACCTGGTGGTGCTGTAGATGCTGCAGGGCAAATTGGAAAGTTGCTGTCATCTACTAAGGTAAAGACCATTTCTTTTGTGAATAAACAAGCGCTATCAGCTGGTGCCTATATTGCCTTAAACACAGATGAAATATATATGGCAAGTGGTGCAACCATGGGTTCAGCTGCTATCATTGATCAGGAAGGGAATACCGCGGACAAAAAAGCTGAATCGTATTGGCTTGCTGCGATGCAAAGTGCTGCTAAACAAAATGGAAGAAATCCCATTTATGCCCTTGCAATGGCAGATGAGGATGTTGATTTACCAAAGTTAGGGGCCCCAAAGGGAAAATTATTGACCCTAACATCTGATCAAGCAGTGGAAGTACATTATTCTGAGGGAACATATCCCAATTTAGATTCCTTACTTCAACATCTTGGTTATGCCCATGCCGATATTCGTCATTTGGATGAAAGCTTTGCTGAGAAATTAGCGCGATTTATCACAAATCCTGTAGTCATTCCGATTCTTCTTACAATTGGAAGCCTAGGGCTCGTTTTAGAACTGTTCTCGCCAGGCTTTGGTATTCCTGGAATTATAGGAATATCTTCCCTTTTACTCTTTTTCTATGGTCATCTTATCGCCGGACTTGCAGGGTATGAAACCATTATTCTCTTTGTACTGGGGATTGGGCTGGTTATCTTAGAATTTTTTGTTCCAGGTGGTATTACAGGCTTATTAGGGTTAGCTGCTATTATTACAAGTTTCTTTCTGGCAGCAGATAATGCTGTCCATATGGCCATTTCGTTGCTGATTGCAATTGGAGTATCCATTTTTGTTTCAATACTAATGGTAAAGGTGTTTGGTAGAAAAATGAAGCTCTTTAAGAAGATTATCTTAACCGACTCGACCAATACTGAAAAAGGATATGTCTCAAATCGAAATCGAACAGATTTACTTGGATTAGAAGGCTATGCCCTTACTGTACTGAGACCAGCGGGAACAATTGTAATAGGTGATGAGAGAATTGATGTTGTCAGTGAAGGTGAGTTTATCCAAAAATCAGCTAAAGTAAAAGTGATAAAAGTGGAAGGTGCGCGTATCGTTGTAAGAGAAATATCTGCAAATCAAACAAATGAGGAGGACAATAGATGATAACAGCTGGTACTGCATTATTATTAATTGCGATTGTTGTTGGTATTATTTTATTAGCTATATTATTTACATTTGTTCCTGTTATGCTATGGGTTTCAGCTTTAGCGGCAGGTGTAAGAGTTTCAATCTTTACCTTAATTGGAATGAGGTTACGTCGGGTTATTCCAAGTCGAGTAATCAATCCCTTAATTAAAGCACATAAAGCAGGTCTTAATGTTACGACGAATCAATTAGAAAGTCATTACCTTGCTGGAGGTAATGTAGATCGAGTTGTGAATGCTTTAATAGCTGCTCATCGGGCAAACATTGAATTAACCTTTGAACGTTGTGCTGCGATTGATTTGGCGGGTCGTGATGTATTACAAGCTGTACAAATGAGTGTAAATCCCAAGGTTATTGAAACGCCATTTATTGCTGGTGTGGCCATGGATGGTATCGAAATGAAAGCGAAAGCAAGAATCACTGTTCGGGCTAATATAGATCGGTTAGTCGGAGGTGCGGGCGAGGAAACCGTCGTGGCTCGTGTCGGAGAAGGAATTGTATCGACAATTGGATCATCAGCAGATCATAAAAAGGTTTTAGAAAATCCAGATATGATTTCCCAAACCGTTTTATCCAAAGGATTGGATGCAGGTACTGCTTTTGAAATTCTGTCCATTGATATCGCCGATGTCGATATCGGTAAAAACATTGGTGCGATGTTGCAAACAGACCAAGCGGAAGCGGATAAGAAAATTGCTCAAGCTAAGGCAGAGGAACGTCGTGCTATGGCTGTTGCTAAAGAGCAAGAAATGAAAGCGCAAGTGGAAGAAATGAGAGCGAAGGTTGTGGAAGCGGAGGCAACAGTACCATTAGCCATGGCAGAGGCGCTTCGTTCAGGAAAAATTGGTGTGATGGATTATATGAATTTCCAAAATATTTCCGCAGATACCGATATGCGGGATTCCATTGGGAAAATGAATGATGATCATAATACGAAATAAAGACCGATCATTATCGAATTGCTCTTTGAAGGGAGTGCTTTTCTCGTGAAATATCTATTTGAGAATCCTTTTATCATTATCGTGATTATTGGGATTATATCCTCTTTGTTCAAAAAGGAAAAAGATCAGAAAAAAAAAGCTCCAATCAAAGGGCGTTCATCTAGGCAAACAAAAGCATTCCCAACGCAAAAATCATGGCAGACTCCTAGGTCAAATGGGAATCCATTTAATAAACCATTAATGCGGTCAGAAATGCCTGAGCAGCAACATAGGGAAATAAAGCCATTTGAGCAAAAGAGAACAATTGAATCTTCGATGAATGATCTTGCATCTCAATATGAAGAGGTAAAACAAGAAGCCATTTCACAAATTGAGGAATTAAACAAACAAAAAGCACAAATGGAACAACAGGTTGCAAAAATCAAAGCCATAAATGTTGAGAAAAAATCTAATTCAATCAATCAAGCGAAATTAGAAAATAAACTACGCGATGCCGTCATTTGGTCAGAAATTCTTGGACCCCCTCGTGCAAAGAAATCTCATCGGAGTTTTACGAGAAATCCGTAGATTTTTAATATGAGGGTTGATAAAAAAGAAGTGCTAGAACCCATTTTTATCTCATAAACATGAGATGAAAGGGGGTTCTTTTTTTTATGGCAAAAAAGTGGGGGCAACGAGTCCGCAACTGGATGACCAAGCAAATGGATCTACCTCAAGATGTCATGATGGATTTACCCCGCATTACGATGATTGGACAAATTCATATCTATATTGAGAACCACAGGGGGTTAATCGCGTTCTCTGACAAAGAATTACGTCTGCTCCTTAAACAGGGACAGCTTTTAATAAAGGGAAAAACATTTGTAATCAAAACGATATTACCTGATGAAATTCTATTAGAAGGGAAAATCGATCAGGTTTTATTTTTAAATGATTAGTTTGTGGAGTTATAAGATAAAAAGAATCATTCAGGAGGAAAAAATGAAGAATCAGTGGATTTTGTTTTTTTCTGGAATTGTTGCGGTTAAGGTATCGGGGAATGGGATAGAGCGTCTCATCAATAAGTGCATCAGGAGTGGAATATATATTTGGAATGTCAAACGGCATGGTACGCATGCGGTTACATTGAAAATCGGTCTTCAGGATGTGCATAAATTAAGACATGCGGCAAGGGACTCGGATTGTAAAATTGAGTTCCTGCGCCGAAGCGGAGTTCCTTTCCTATTGAAAAGATTAATGAAGAATGGCGGGTTTCTTGCCGGAGCTATTTTGTTTCTATTTATTATTTTTATTTTGTCGAATATGGTTTGGGGAATCGAAATTAAAGGGGCTAATCCGGCAACGGAATATAAAATCCGCAAAGAATTAGATAAAATGGGCGTGAAAGTTGGACAACTTCAATTTTTTATTAATAATGTGGAAGGAATACAAAGCGAACTCACCAATCAAATTGATGAAATTACTTGGGTTGGTGTTGAATTAAAGGGGACAACTTATTCCTTAAAAGTTGTGGAAAAAAATGAACCGAAAAAGCCAAAGCAGGTAGATAGACAAAATTTAGTTGCGAAAAAGAAAGCTGTCATTGTTGATATGTTTGTCGAGGAAGGACAACCAATGGTAGAAGTCAATCAGCATGTCAAGAAAGGACAGTTATTAGTTTCTGGTGTCATAGGGAAGGAAGGGGAAACAAAGGAAGTCCCGGCAAAGGGGAAGGTTTATGGAGAGACTTGGTATAAAACAGAGGTAGAGCTCCCTCTTGAAACCACCTTCCAGGTGTTTAATGGAAAGGAAAAAAGAAAGCATTATCTTAAATTAGGGAAATGGCAAGTTCCAATTTGGGGCTTTGGGAAATTGGAATTTAACCAATATGAAACAGAAGTGAATGAGAAGAAGGTTCGTTTCTTAAAATGGCAGATTCCGATTTCATACACGGAAAAAACCTTTCGTGAAAGGGAGAAAGTGGAAAGAAGCTATTCCAAAAAGGAAGCTGTAAACATTGCGAAAGAAATGGCACGCAAAGATATAAAAAGCCATTTGTCTGAAGATGCTATAATTAAAGGTGAAAATGTTTTGCAACAATCTTTTGAGAATGGTAAAGTTAAGTTATCAATCCATTTCCAAATTATTGAGAATATTGCAGTGGGACAACCGATAATTCAAGGAGACTCAGAATGACAGATGATTTAATCACAATTAACGTACAATTAGAAAATCATAATGAAGCCATTAATTTATTAGGAAATTCGGATACAAATGTGAAGATGATTGAACAAGAGTTAGGGGTTTCAATCGTCACTCGCGGTGAACAAATTCTTGTATCCGGTGATCAAGAAAAAGTGGAGATGGTTAGCCAAATCATCCACAAGTTGCTTCAAGTAATTCGTAAGGGCATTAATATAAGCGGTAGAGATGTCATTTATGCTATCCAATTAGCCAAAAAAGGGACATTAGATTATTTTATCGATATATATGAGGAAGAAATCGCAAAGAACGCTAAGGGCAAATCCATACGTGTAAAAACACTTGGTCAGCAACAATATTTAACAGCTATGAGGAAGAATGATCTTGTATTTGGAATTGGACCAGCAGGAACAGGAAAAACCTATTTAGCGGTCGTTATGGCTGTAAATGCCCTTAAAAACGGCCAGGTGAAGCGGATCATTTTAACCCGTCCAGCTGTGGAGGCAGGTGAAAGTCTCGGCTTTTTACCTGGAGATTTAAAGGAAAAAGTTGATCCGTATCTTCGACCTTTATATGATGCACTGCATGATATTTTAGGAACAGAACAGACTGGTCGATTAATTGAAAGAGGAACGATTGAAATAGCTCCCCTAGCCTATATGCGCGGAAGGACACTTGATGATGCCTTCGTTATTCTAGATGAAGCACAAAATACAACACATGCCCAGATGAAAATGTTCTTAACAAGACTTGGGTTTGGTTCTAAAATGATCATTACAGGAGATCAAACGCAAATAGATTTACCGAAAGGAATCCATTCTGGTTTGATAGAGGCTGAGAAGGTATTAGCGAATGTGAAAGGAATTTCGTTTGTTTTTTTAGAACAAAGCGATGTTGTTCGTCACCCTCTCGTTAGCAAAATTGTGCAGGCATACGATAAAAGTGGTCAATAAAGCCGTTCGGGACTTCCGGACGGTTTTTTTTACAATCTGGTTGAATAAATATCCTTATATAGCATTTTCTTACGAGAAAAGCGCACCTGAGTTGGTTAAATATCCCTATTCACATTGAAAATTTGTAACTTATTAAGGGAAAAAGGTGAAACTTGAATAAAAAACTGTTATCATTTTACATATTATAATAATTTTAATCGCTTATCTTGTTTAAGTTAAAACAGGATAGGAGGGAGAATAATGGAAAAATTTCAAAATCAATTATCGAAGCTTAGAAATTTACTCGATATCACTTTTTTCAGAATATTGTTGTTTTTGATTTTAGGAATGATTTTATATGCATCCATGTATAACAATGTGAAGCCAGAAAAAATGAACATCAAATTGTTTTCTGTTGCTAATCAGACCATTCGCTCCCCGATTACGATTGAGGATAAAGAAAGTACGGAAAGAAAGAAAAAAGAAGCAGAGGATCAAATTCAGGATGTATACGTCCTGAATAAAGAAATTGCCGAAAATCGTGTAGATTTAATTAAATCAATTTTTGACGCATCTACTGAAGTTAAGGAGGATATAAAGGATAGTCAGGAAAAGGCAGTAAAAGAAGACGCCTCCAATTTTAAAATGCCGACTTTAAAAGAGCAAGTCGATTTAATGAAAGCAAAGCTGACCGAAGGTGTCACAGAGGATGTATCGGATGAGGTTTTTGCTGCTCTTTTGCAAGCATCAGATCCAACTGTACAAAGTGCCAGCGATTTAACGGTTACTGCCATAAATAATGTTATGACTAGCCGTATTCCTGCGAACCAGGTGGAAAACGCCAAAAAGCGTGTCGAGGAAGAATTAAAGTTTACCAATTTAGATAGCAATGTCAAAAAGGCCGCTATTGAATTAGGGCGCTTTGCCATTTTGCAAAATGAATTTTATGATTCAGTGACCACGAAGGAGCGCCGCCAGCAGGCAGTTGAAGCTGTAGAACCGGTTAAAATTCTTCAAGGCCAAATCATCGTTGAAGAAAATCAGCTAATCAGCCGGGACATATACAGACAGCTGAAGCTTGTCGGATTTTTAGATAATCAGATTGCGATCCAGCCATTTGTCGGACTTGGATTGTTAATTTTGATCATCCTCTCTGTTCTCTATTATTACTTTTTTGAGACGAAGGAGGACCGGGAAGCTAAGCAAAATCATTTACTTCTCTTTAGTTTAATTTTTATAATCAATATTTTGTTTATGAAGGCAATAAGTCTTCTGCAACAATTTGATTATGCTGAGATTGGCTATATTTTCCCGGTTGCTCTAGGTGCTATGCTAATTAGAATTCTGATAGATGAAAGATTGGCTCTTCAATTTACCATTATATTGTCCCTTTGTGGCTGCGTGATGTTTAATGAAGGGATTACGGGTAATTTAAATGTTAATGTTGGAATTTATATTATTTGTGGTGGTATTGCTGGTATATTATTTTTAAGGAAGCAGAATCAGCGTTCCAAAATCTTACGCGCAGGTTTATTTGTATCTGTCATTAATCTCATCGTCATTTTTTCCTTAATCTTTTTGAAAAATGGCCATTTAGATATTAGTGATTTTATTTTTTACCTAGTTGCAGCTCTTATTTCCGGAGCTATTTCTGCGGTCTTAACGATTGGATTATTGCCGTTTTTTGAAGCGGGATTTGGGATTTTATCTACGATGCGGTTAATCGAGCTTTCGAATCCTAATCATCCCTTATTAAGAAAAATTTTGATGGAAGCCCCTGGAACCTATCATCATAGTGTGATGGTTGCGAATCTTGCGGAATCTGCTTGTGAAGCAATTGGCGCAAATGGATTATTGGCAAGAGTGGGATGCTATTATCACGATATTGGGAAAACTAAACGGCCACAGTTTTTCATTGAAAATCAAATGAATATTGAAAATCCACATGACCGCCTTCCTCCACAAACAAGCAAAGATATTATTTTAGCCCATGTGAAGGATGGAGTGGAAACCTTAAAAAGGTATAAAATGCCAAAGGAAATCATGGATATTGCCGAGCAACATCATGGAACGACCTTAATTAAATTTTTCTATTACAAAGCAAAAGAAAAGAATGCCGATGTGAAGGAAGATGAGTATCGCTATTCTGGACCTAAACCACAGACGAAGGAAAATGCGATTATTGGAATTGCTGATAGCGTGGAAGCAGCTGTTCGTTCCATGAGACAACCAACACCGGAGCAAATCGAAAATTTAGTGAAATCGATTATATCTGACCGTTTGTCTGATGGACAATTGAATGAATGCAATTTGACATTAAGTGAGCTTGAAACAGTTGCTAACACATTATGTGATACGCTTAAGGGGATTTTTCATTCACGAATCGAGTATCCTGAAATGAATAAACAGAAGGTGAAACAAGCATGAAATTAGAAATTGATTTTTTAGATGAAACAAATGAAGTAAGTGAGGACGTTATTTCAACCATTCAAAAAATATTAAACTTTGCTGCTGAAAAGGAAAATGTTGAATCTGGAAGTGAGGTATCTGTTACCTTCGTTACGAACGAACGCATCCAAGAAATTAATCGGGAATATCGGGATAAAAACCAGCCGACAGATGTTATTTCCTTTGCATTAGAGGAAATGGGTCAAGGAGAAACAGAGCTTCATGGACCAGATATGCCAAGGATTCTCGGGGATATCATAATTTCAGTTGAACGGGCCCATGAGCAAGCTGAAGAATATGGACATTCCTCTTTACGGGAACTTGGATTTTTGGCAGTGCATGGTTTTTTACACCTATTAGGATATGATCATATGACAGAAGAAGATGAAACGATTATGTTCGGAAAACAAAGGGAAATATTAGATGAATTCGGACTTAAACGATAAATATAGACCTAAAAGTCGGACCGTAATCTCCACTTTTCAGCATGCGACCTGCGGAATTCTCTTGGCTATTAAAAAAGAGAGAAATATGAAAATACATGTATTTTTTGCTCTAGCCGTTATTTGTCTAGGTTGGTGGACTTCCTTAACGAAAATAGAATGGCTATTTGTAATTTTTGCCATTGGCGGAATGATTTCATTAGAATTATTGAATACGGCAATTGAAAGAGTGGTTGATTTAGTTACTGAGGAATTTCATCCGCTAGCGAAACAAGCAAAAGATATCGCAGCAGGAGCTGTGTTCGCATATGCTATTCTTTCAGTAATCGTGGGGCTACTAATTTTTTGGCCAAAGCTCTTTTAATCTGTTTGAATTAGCGGAAGGATCAACTTTTTAATTAAAGTTGATCTTTTTTTAGGGACTTAAAAACAAATGAAAATGCGTTTAGCAATAAGCTTCTACTATAAGCGAATTGAAAACGGTCATGAATAAGGGTAAAATGACTAAGCACCCTTAAAAGAGAAAAAGTATATTTTTTGAAAATTCAATTTTTTATTACGTTTTTGCTACAAACGATGAAATTTACAAAGAAATCATGTAAAATGGATTACAGGGGCACCAGTCTCGAAGTTGGAAGGGAAAGATTGTTGTGGACGAAAATATGCTTATTAACGAAGCAAAATTAGCAAGAGAAAAGGCATATGTTCCTTACTCGAAATTTAAGGTTGGAGCAGCATTATTAACCGATGATGGGAAAGTTTATCATGGGTGTAATATTGAAAATGCAGCCTTTAGTATGTCAAATTGTGCGGAAAGAACCGCCCTCTTCAAAGCAGTCTCTGAGGGAGACCGTAAGTTTAAATTGCTTACAGTAATTGCAGATACAGACGGGCCTGTTGCACCTTGTGGAGCATGCAGACAGGTCATTTCAGAACTATGCCCAAAAGATATGAAAGTGATTTTAGCCAATCTGAAGGGCGAAACGAAACAATTAACAGTCGCAGAATTGCTGCCAGGCGCATTTTCACCGGAGGACTTATATGAATAAAGAAACAATGAAAACAAAAACATTTAAATCAGGATTTGTCTCCATTATTGGAAGGCCAAATGTAGGAAAATCCACTTTCCTAAACCGAGTCATTGGTCAAAAAATAGCAATCATGAGTGATAAGCCGCAAACAACAAGAAACAAGGTACAGGGTGTGCTGACTACTGATGATTCACAAATGATTTTTATCGATACACCAGGAATTCATAAGCCAAAGCATAAGCTTGGTGATTTCATGATGAAGGTAGCACAAAATACACTAAAAGAAGTGGATGCTGTCTTGTTTATGGTCAATGCTGAGGAAGGATATGGACGTGGAGAAGAATTTATTATCGAAAAGTTCAAGTCGCTTAAAACTCCTGTCTTCCTTGTCATTAACAAGATCGATAAAGTCCATCCAGATGACCTGCTTTCCATCATTGAATCTTATAAAGAAAAATATGATTTTTCAGAAGTAGTCCCCATTTCTGCATTAGAGGGAAATAATGTGGATCGTCTTCTTGAACAAATTAAGCAATACATGCCTGAGGGTCCACAATATTATCCAGCTGACCAAGTAACGGATCATCCTGAACGCTTTATTATTTCAGAGTTGATACGTGAAAAGGCATTACATTTAACAAGAGAGGAAATTCCTCATTCATTGGCTGTAGTGATCGACAAAATTGAACGCTTAGAAGAGAAAGACGTCATTCATATAATGGCAACTGTTATTGTCGAAAGGGATTCACAAAAAGGTATTATTATTGGTAAACAAGGGAGCATGCTGAAAGAAATTGGGAAAAGAGCAAGAGTGGATATAGAGAATCTTCTAGGTTCTAAAGTGTTCTTAGAGTTATGGGTGAAAGTGCAAAAAGATTGGCGCAATAAATTATCACAACTAAGAGATTTTGGCTTCCGTGAGGATGAGTATTAGTCATGCCCTTTTTACAATATTATCAAGCAGAATCATTTATGCATGTTTTTTGTTAACAATATTTACGTCTCATGAATTTTGGAAGAAAGGCAATGATAAATATAGGTTTTGGGATATAAATCGCTAGTTAAAAATTGAAAGGTGGGGTTTTCAATGTTGGAATTTACCTGGAAGGTATTCTCACAAACAGGTAATATTGACACATATCTTCTCTTTAAGGAATTAGAGAAGGAGAATCAAGAAATACCCGGAAATCAGAATGAAGAGCTAGCAGATGCAGATTTTCCCATCTCTTAGGTTTGTCACTTCTTGGGGATGGTGACACGAATTGTTACAGAAATGTGAAGGTATTGTCATTAGGACGACTGATTATGGTGAAACGAATAAAGTCGTTACTTTTTATACACGTGAGTGGGGGAAAATTGGTGTAATGGCTCGTGGTGCAAAAAAGCCAAATAGCAGGCTTTCAGCCATTACCCAACCCTTTACATATGGTCAGTTTTTAGTTCAGAAAGGAAGCGGCTTAGGGGGATTACAGCAAGGAGAATTAATTTCTTCCTATCGCCATATCAGAGAGGATATTTTTCTTACGGCCTACACAAGCTATATAGTTGAATTACTTGATAAAAGTACGGATGAAAAGAAACCTAATCCATTTTTGTTTGAATTAATTCAACAAACATTGAATTATATCAACGAAGGCTATGATCCGGAAATTCTTACTCATATTTTTGAAATGAAGATTTTAAATGTCCTTGGACTTTATCCCATTTTGGATAAATGTGCGATTTGTGGAAGAACAGATGGCAGATTCGCCTTTTCTTTTAGAGAAGGTGGCTTTATTTGTGATCACTGTTTTGATAAGGATCCTTATCATTTGAAAATTACTCCGGCTACAGTAAAGCTATTAAGAGTATTTTATTATTTTGATTTATCACGACTTGGAAATATCTCTGTTAAACCGGAAACGAAAGCTGAATTGAAAAAAGTTATTTCAACTTACTATGATGAATATTCGGGATTAAGTCTAAAGTCAAAAAGGTTTCTAAAGCAGATGGAACAGTTAAACAATCAATAGTGAACTATTGACAATCATACGGATGTTCGATAAAATTCAAAAAAATACTTCTTGCAATGAGAGAAAAGAGTACTTAATTATATCTATAAAAGCGAACCTAGGATGGTGCGAGCTAGGGTATGGAGGGTTAAGGAAGGAATTCTTGAGCATATTGGCCTTTGGGCCTATTAAAGAGGCTGCATTTTGACTAGATCTAGTCAGCAGCAAATAGGGTGGAACCGCGGGTAAACTCTCGTCCCTATGCGATTTAAGCATAGGGAGGGGAGTTTTTTTGTTGAATCAGCAATCTAGATGAAAATAGCCTTGCTGAAATCTTGCGTGTGTGATTAATCTGATTTAGTAAAATTTTACGGAGGTGTCAAATGAATATTCAAAACATGATTTTAACTTTACAAAAGCATTGGTCTGAACAAGGCTGTATTTTAATGCAAGCATATGATGTGGAAAAAGGAGCAGGGACTATGAGCCCATATACATTCCTTCGTGCGATTGGTCCAGAACCATGGAATGTGGCCTATGTTGAGCCTTCCAGAAGACCAGCGGATGGGCGCTATGGAGAAAATCCAAATCGTCTATATCAACATCATCAATTTCAGGTAATTATGAAACCATCACCAGATAATATTCAGGATTTATATCTTGATTCTTTACGTGCTTTAGGAATCAATCCTCTAGAGCATGACATTCGCTTTGTTGAAGATAACTGGGAAAACCCATCTCTTGGCTGTGCAGGCCTTGGTTGGGAAGTTTGGTTAAATGGAATGGAGATTACGCAGTTTACTTATTTTCAGCAAGTAGGTGGATTAGAATGTAAGCCGGTTTCTGTGGAAATTACATATGGAATCGAGCGACTGGCTTCTTATATTCAAGATAAGGATAATGTATTTGATCTAGAATGGGCGACTGGATTTACCGTTCGGGACATTTTCGGACAACCAGAGTATGAGCATTCTAAGTATACTTTTGAAACTTCTGATCTAGAGATGCTTTTCAATCTATTTAACATTTATGAAAAAGAAGCACATAGACAAATGGAGGAAGGACTTGTTCATCCGGCCTATGATTATGTGTTGAAATGCTCTCATGTATTTAATCTTCTTGATGCAAGAGGAGCGATTTCTGTTACAGAAAGAACAGGTTATATTGGCCGATGCCGGACGCTTGCAAGAAAGGTAGCCAAAACATTTTATGAAGAACGTGAGAAATTAGGTTTTCCCATTTTGAAAGCTAAGGAGGAGCAAAGCCATGAGTAAGCATGAGTTATTATTAGAAATTGGCCTTGAGGAAATGCCTGCACGGTTTGTTACCAATTCTATAAATCAGTTAACCGAAAAATTGGAAACATGGCTGCGTGAAAATAAGATAGGATTTGGTGAGATTCAATCCTTTTCAACTCCACGTCGACTTGCTGTTTTTATTCAGGACATTGCTGAATCACAAGAAGATATTCATGAAGAAGCAAAGGGCCCTGCCAAAAAAATCGCTCTTGATGAAAAGGGTGAATGGACCAAGGCAGCACAAGGATTTTGCCGTGGCCAAGGAATGAGTGTAGAGGATATTTATTTCAAAGAAATTAACGGCGTCGAATATGCTCATGTACAGAAATTTATCCAAGGACAAGCAACAAAATTATTGCTTTCTGATTTGCAAACCATTATAACGAGCTTGACCTTCCCGAAAAATATGAGATGGGCGGACAAAGATTTAAGATATATACGTCCAATTAAATGGATCGTTGCTATGTTTGACCAAGAAGTGATTCCATTTACAATTGCCGGTGTGGAAACGAGTAACTGGACATTAGGACATCGTTTCTTAGGTAAGAAAATAGTCATTGACCGACCTGCTGATTATGAGAAATTGCTCTTAGGTCAATACGTCATGGCGAATGCGGAGGAAAGAAAAAAAGCCATTTTGTCTCAATTAGATAAGCTTCAGGAAGAGAACAATTGGCTCATACCAATCGATGAAGAATTACTAGAGGAAGTCAATAATCTTGTTGAATATCCAACTGTACTTTTTGGCCATTTTGAAGAAGAATTTCTTGATATCCCGGAATCAGTGCTAATTACCTCAATGAAAGAGCATCAACGCTATTTCCCGGTAAAATCCAAGGATGGAGACTTACTACCATACTTTGTAACGGTTAGAAATGGTGATCATCATCATTTAGATACAGTTGCACGCGGGAATGAAAAAGTATTAAGAGCAAGACTAGCAGATGCAGCCTTCTTCTATAAAGAGGACCAAAAAATTGAAATTAATACTGCTTTAGCTAGACTTGAAAATATTGTGTACCATGATGAAATTGGTACTCTTTCTTCAAAAGTTCAACGCGTTCGGGAATTAACAAATCGAATCACAAATATGTTAAATTTTAGTGTGGAGAATAAAGCAGCAGCAAATCGTGCAGCTGAGATCTGCAAATTTGATTTAGTTACGAACATGGTATACGAATTTCCAGAACTGCAAGGTTTTATGGGAGAAAGATATGCCTTGCAAAAAGGGGAAACAAACATAGTGGCTAAGGCAATCAATGAGCATTATATGCCAAGAAATGCTGATGATGATACGCCAGCAAGCGATGTCGGGGCAGCCCTTTCAATTGCTGATAAATTGGACACCATTGCTTCCTTCTTTGCGATTGGAATGATTCCAAGCGGCTCACAAGATCCATATGCATTAAGACGGCAGGCAACAGGAATCGTTCAAACGCTACTCCATAAAGAATGGAATGTGAAAATAGAAGATTTAGTTGAAGAATCCTTGCGGCTAATTGTGTCAGCTGGATTTGCGAAAAAGGAAAAAGCGGAATTAACAGATGAAATCCTTTCATTCTTAAAGCTAAGAGTTAAATATGTTCTTCAAGAATGCTCTATCCGCTATGACATTATAGAGGCTGTTTTAACAAATGAAGTGGGGATCATCTCTTCTTTAGTAAGAAAGGCAGAAGTTTTAGATAAGAATAAGGATCAAAATGGCTTTAAAGAAAGTATTGAGGCATTAAGCAGGGTTCTAAGTATTTCTTCAAAGGCTGAAAATGAGGGAGAAGTCAATCCAAAATTATTTGAAAGTAACGATGAGTTTGAGCTATACAATAAATATTTAGCTGTTAAGGTTTTATTGTCTCAAGCGATTACGGAAGAAGATTACTTTGATTTGCTCATTTCGATGAAAGATGAAATAAATCAATACTTTGATCATACGATGGTTATGGCTGAGGATGAAAAGCTCCGCGAAAATCGCCTGAATTTAATGGTGAAGATTTCACAGATGATTAAGCAATTTGCTAATGTAAAAGAAATTATCGTAAAATAAATTTCTGATAAGAAGAAATGATGGACGGTGAGAGCAAGAGGATGGAGTAAGAATGCTTGTCCTCCATCATTTTCTTTTTCATAGTAAATGAAATGCTGAATTCGCAAAGATTGTTGTTTCTTCGGAAAGATTTGATTTTAATCTCTCATCGTGGGGTTTTGGTTCGGACTCGATTTCTAGGAATTCGATCAAGCTGTCCGAAATCAGTTACTAGCTAATAATTTATTCCTGAAAACAAAGTTTACGAAAAGAGCCAAATGAATAATGGTGCTACATTGAACTTTTCAGAATGTATAAATAAGAAAAAAAGAGTGGAACATAATATCTTGCCTTTTTCAATTTGAATAAAAAGTATATAATATTTTTATAAAAGTATAGCATTATTTGGCTTTTAAATGGTATTACAGGTGGTGAGACCAATAGAACTTAATAAAAGGCAAGAACAAATATTGCAAATTGTCAAAGAAAATGGGCCAATAACTGGAGAACATATTGCTGAAAGGCTTCATTTAACAAGAGCCACTTTACGACCAGATCTTGCGATATTAACAATGGCAGGTTATTTAGACGCAAGACCACGTGTGGGATATTTTTATACAGGAAAGTCTGGTGTACAATTAATCACAGAAAAATTACAAAAGCTTTCTGTTGGTAATTATCAATCAATTCCAGTAGTGATCAATGAAAGTATCTCTGTATACGATGCTATTTGTACCATGTTTTTAGAAGATGTTGGTACTTTATTTGTGGTGGATAAGCAAACGAAATTAGTAGGAGTATTGTCTCGAAAGGATTTATTGCGAGCAAGCATAGGAAATCAGGAACTTACCACTCTTCCTGTTAATATAATTATGACTAGGATGCCTAATATTACGATGTGTAAAAAGGAAGATTCATTAATCGAAATCGCCAAACTATTAATTGAAAAACAAATTGATGCATTGCCAGTTGTGAAAGAAACAAATAACGGCTTCGAAGTTGTGGGAAGAATAACAAAAACAAATTTGACAAAAGCCTTTCTTGAGCTTGGTAGTAATCAATAAGAATAAGAGAGGAGATGGTAAAAATTGGGGAAAATTCCAATAATATATGTAGTGTCCGATTCTGTTGGAGAGACAGCAGAATTAGTAACAAAAGCAGCGATAAGTCAATTTCCTTTAAATGATGTAACCATTAAAAGGTTTCCATATGTTGAAGATCAATCGAATATAAATGAAGTGATTTCACTTGTGAAAATGGATCACGGTATGATTGCCTATACATTGGTAAAACCAGATATTCGTTCATACATGCGTGAAAAAGCTGAAAAAGAAAATATCCATGCCATTGATATCATCGGGCCTCTAATGGACCAAATTCAGTCAATATGTAAGCAAACACCACTATTTGAACCTGGGTTAGTCAGGAAGCTGGATGATGAATATTTTAAAAAGGTCGAAGCAATAGAATTTGCTGTTAAATATGATGATGGCAGAGACCCACGTGGGATTTTAAAAGCTGATATTGTTCTTGTTGGAGTATCACGCACTTCAAAAACACCATTGTCACAATATTTAGCTCTTAAGCGGTTGAAGGTTGCAAACGTCCCTTTAGTACCAGAGGTTGACCCTCCAGAAGAACTCTTCCAAGTACCTGCAGAAAAATGCTTTGGTCTTAAGATAAGTCCTGATAAATTAAATCAAATACGTCGGGAAAGATTGATTTCTTTAGGATTAAACGATCAAGCAAGTTATGCCAATTTAGAAAGAATTAAAACAGAGATGACCTATTTTGAAAAAATCACTTCAAAAATAGGCTGTAAAGTCGTTGATGTGACGAATAAAGCAGTTGAAGAGACAGCTAATATTATTTTAGGCTACTATTATCAGAAAAGAATATAAAGAAACGGGTCTGATTTCATTCTTCCGTACATATACAGCTATAAGTAGCTGTATATTCGAGTTAGAAATAGTCAGATCCGTTTTTTAGTGAACTCTGATACTTATACTTATAATATTTTTTTGGGATTTTTAAGATGTAGTATTGGAAAAAGTCGCTTTTATGTACTATAATAAAAAATTGTGATAAAAATATTACTTTTTAGGTTTAGACTTCCTACTGAACGAATAAACTATTAATTGTCAGAAGTCAAGAATACTTCCCAAAAAAAATTCGACATGAATAGTTTTGCAAAAGTTGAAGAATTAAAGAAGGAATATGCAAAAGTGTGTAGAATTACTAGTACATTAGGAAAACCAAGGATTATCGTTGATGCCGATTCTTGTCCGGTTAAAGAGGAAATTGTCGAAATTTCCGAGAGATTTTCCTTAGAAGTTATTTTTGTTGCCTCGTATAACCATGTTATGAATGATTTAACGCATGGTACTTGGAAATTTGTTGATCCAAGTAAAGAAGCCGCTGATTTATTCATTATGAATAAAGCTAATGCTTTTGATATTGTGGTCACTCAAGATATTGGTTTAGCTTCCATCCTTTTACCGATGAAGGTTAAAGTATTATCTCCAAGGGGAGAATGGTACTTAGAAACACAGATTGAAACAGCTTTAGACCTCAGGTACCTTTCTGCGAAAGCTAGACAACAGGGCAAATATGGGAAAGGTCCAAAGCCTTTTACAAAGGATCATAGGGCAAAATTTAAACAAGAATTATCAAAAATTTTGTCGGAATATGAAGGAAATTTGTAATTTATCTAGAATACCTCATAAGTAAAATGGAGTTGTTCTCATGACAGAGCGCATCGCCGAAGAGAAATTAAACCAAATCCGGCAAGCTGCTGATATAGTTGATGTTATCTCTGACTACGTTCAACTTAAAAAGCAGGGCCGAAATTATTTTGGACTTTGTCCGTTTCATGGAGAAAACACACCATCATTTTCCGTTTCACCCGATAAGCAAATTTACCATTGTTTTGGGTGTGGAGCAGGAGGAAATGTGTTTTCCTTTTTAATGGAGCTCGAAGGTGTTTCTTTTCAAGAGGCAGCGTTAAAGCTTGCCAAGAAAGCAAATATTGATTTAGAAATTCATACTCCGATAGGCAACAAAGGAAAATCCATCCCAAAAGATACTCAAATGATGCTTGATGCACATGATTTATTACGTAAATTCTACCACCATTTATTAGTAAACACAAAAGATGGTCAACACGCTTTAGAGTATCTGCTAAGTAGAGGTTTTACATTAGACTCAATTGATAAATTCCAAATAGGATATTCATTAAAATCATGGGATTTTATCTATAAGATGTTAATGAAAAGAGGATATGATCCAGAAATTCTTGAAAAAGCAGGATTAATTATCAAGCGTGAAAGGGATGGTAGTTATTTTGATCGCTTTCGTGATCGAATTATGTTTCCAATTTTTGACCATAACGGAGATACGATTGCATTTTCAGGAAGATCCTTAGGGGCGGATGAGCCCAAATATTTAAATAGTCCTGAAACACCAATCTTTAATAAAAGCAAAATTTTATATAATTTTCATCAAGCAAGACCAAGTATTCGTAAATTACAAGAGATTATTCTCTTTGAAGGATTTGCTGATGTAATTGCTGCAAATCGAGCTGGGGTTGAAAATGGAGTTGCCTCAATGGGGACATCATTGACGTCAGATCACGTAGCTATTATTCGTAGAAATGTTCAATCAGTCACAATATGCTATGATTCCGACAATGCTGGGATTGAAGCAGCCTATCGCGCTGGAAATTTACTTTCTGAAACAGGTTGTCGAATTAAAGTGGCCATTATGCCTGATGGAATGGATCCTGATGAATATATAAATAGGTTTGGTGGGGATAAATATAAAGCCGAAGTCATTGACGGAAGCATGACATGGATGTCCTTTAAGCTGTATTATTTTCGCAGAGGGAAAAACTTAAACAATGAAGGAGATCGCCTATTATATATCGAAGAAGTACTTACTGAAATAAGCCATCTTGAAAAGGCTGTGGAGAGAGACCTTTATTTACGGCAATTAGCTACTGAATTTTCTCTTTCGTTGGATGCTTTAAAGGCTCAGCAAAAACAAATTTATTACAATGAAAAACGTAGGAATCAGGGAAAGACCAATTCAGTCCCTAAACAGAGCTTAATTTTTGAAAGAAAAAACAATGCTTTAAAACCTGCTTATCATAATGCTGAACGCTATTTATTAGCACATATGCTCAATAATGCGGATTTGGCTTTTCGTGTTCAGGATATGCTCCAAGGAAATACCTTTAATATTGACGAACATCAGGCGATTTTCACTTATTTGCTTGGTTACTATGCAAAAGGTCTAGTGCCAAATGTAGGTGACTTTTTAAATTATGTTGAAGATCAAAAGCTAAAAAGAATCATCGCTGAAATTGAAATGCTAACGATTAATGAGGATCTGCAGGATCAAGAATTAACCGATTATATAAGACAGGTGTTGAATTATCCAAAGTTGTTAAAGATAAAGGAAAAAGAGGCAGAAGGAAAAGAAGCTGAACGCAGAAAAGATTATAGCCATGCAGCAAAGATTGCTATGGAGATTATTGAATTAAGAAAAGCGATTCATTCTTAATGTATATTTGATGTTTTGTGATTTTTGGAAGGAGGGGTACACATGGCTGAAAAATCGGCCCGTTCAAAAGAGGTTGATTCAGAACTGACCCTAGAACAAGTGAAAGAACAATTAATTGCAGTAGGAAAGAAGACAGGTGTCCTTTCTTATGATGATATTGCTGAAAAATTAGCAAGCTTCGAATTAGATTCTCATCAAATGGATGATTTCTATGAATTTCTCCAAGATCAAGGTGTAGAATTAGTTGGGGATAGTGATGATGATGAAGATCCCAATGCGCATGATTTAGAGAAAAATGAAGAAGCTTTTGATTTAAATGATTTAAGTGTGCCCCCAGGTGTGAAAATTAATGATCCTGTCCGCATGTATCTAAAAGAAATTGGTCGAGTAGATTTATTATCTGCTGAAGAAGAGATCGAGCTTGCAACAAGAATTGAACAAGGTGATGAAGAAGCAAAAAGGCGTTTGGCAGAAGCCAATCTTCGTCTTGTTGTCAGTATTGCCAAACGATATGTTGGCCGTGGAATGTTATTCCTCGATTTAATTCAAGAGGGGAATATGGGATTAATCAAGGCTGTAGAAAAATTTGACTACAGCAAAGGATTTAAATTTAGTACGTATGCTACTTGGTGGATTCGTCAAGCGATTACTCGTGCAATTGCTGACCAAGCAAGAACTATTCGTATACCTGTGCATATGGTTGAAACCATTAACAAGCTCATCCGAGTTCAGCGTCAGTTACTGCAAGACCTTGGACGTGAACCAACTCCTGAAGAAATTGCAGAAGATATGGATTTAACACCAGATAAGGTTAGAGAAATCTTGAAAATTGCTCAAGAGCCGGTTTCTCTTGAAACTCCGATTGGTGAAGAAGATGACTCTCATTTAGGTGATTTTATTGAAGATCAAGATGCAACCTCACCTTCAGAACACGCTGCTTACGAGCTCTTAAAAGAGCAGCTAGAGGATGTACTTGATACATTGACTGATCGTGAAGAAAACGTATTGCGACTTCGTTTTGGCCTAGATGACGGACGTACACGTACACTTGAAGAGGTGGGCAAAGTCTTTGGAGTAACAAGAGAACGTATAAGACAGATTGAAGCAAAAGCCCTGCGTAAGCTTCGTCACCCAAGTAGAAGCAAACGACTAAAAGATTTCTTAGAATAAAAAGATTGCCTTCGAATAGTTTACTTCTTACAATGGAAGTAAACTATTTTTATTTCAAAACCTTTTAGGTGTCGGCGTTTCATCGAGTTTGTCAGAAACCTTAACTGTAAAGTTATGATGACGCTTTCCTTTTTATGGCCATTATAAGGAAGTGACTAAGATATGGACGAAAATCGAAAACAGGTAATAGTAAAAGAAATTTTATACTGGAAAGAATCTAGACTTCTTCCTGAACAATACTGTGATTATTTATTGACACTCTATACAGAAGGAAATCGACCGTTGGATACGGAAAAACGAAAGCCCGAAAGAAAAAGACATAGATTGAGTCTTCTCTTTTTATTGTTGATTCCTTTTGCTGTATTTTTAATATATTTTACTGAATTATCATTTATTTGGCAAATCAGCCTTGAATCCATTTTGGTATTTATAGGATTATTTTCCACTTTTTACTTTTCTAGAAAAGGTTTTTTAAGTCAAATACCACTGGTTGTTTCGGCGTTGATTTTGCTGCTAACATCAGTGGAATTGATTTCACGCGTATTCCCTAATCAAAATACAATTCTTTATTTTATTTTGATTTTAAACTGCTTGTTATGGTTATTTACCGGTAAAATTTTGAAATTAATCTATTTTACTATCTCAGGAGTTCTAGGTATAATCTTAATCATTATTAGTATATTTGTATAATGAAAAATTTTTTGAAATATTTTAATGTTTAGATAATGTTTTTTAAGATAATCATTTTTGTTGATTTGTAGGCCCAATGAACGTATGCTGTTTTTTGTCAATTTTGCGAACATAATGTGACAAAGTTAGCTTTAGGGCTTTTCCTTCTTCTATTTTTAAAGTAAAATAAAAATTGTTTGTAATGATTTTACGGTTGTTCATACATAAGGGAGGTTAAAACATGAATCGAAATCCAATTATTCCGTTTGTTTTAATTATGGTTTTCGGTATAGGGGCAATGTTCCTGCTTTCTTTTAAAGGCTTAGATGATCATCAAGCTCTTTCGAAAGAAAAGAAAGATGGGGGAGAAAAAACTGAACAAGTCGCAACAAAACCAGAGGATATCTACCAAAAAACTTGTCTTGGCTGCCATGGCGATCAATATCAAGGCGGCGTAGGTCCAGCATTAAAAGGTGTTGGCGATCGCTTGTCAAAAGCTGAAATTAAAAAAATGATTACAAAAGGAGGAGTTACCATGCCTCCTAACTTAGTGGCTGAAGATAAGGCGGATGCAATGGTAGATTGGTTAGCAGGTCTGAAATAATTAAAAAACAAATGTAGGCTGGCTCATGAGGGCTTTACACTGTATCTTTACAAAGGATCCAGATGTCAAGCTCTTGTATTGAGCCAGCCTCTTTTTTATACTGATAAGGAAGCCTTGCAGGGTATTTCAATAAAAATAAATGTGGTGAAGCTATGAATACAAGAGAATTATCTTATCGTTTAGAGACGGTTGCTAAATATATTTTAAAGGGTCAAAAATTAGCGGACATTGGTTCCGATCATGCCTATTTGCCTTGCTATGCTGTCTTAACGGGATTGGTTCCTTTTGCCGTGGCTGGGGAGGTCGTAGAGGGTCCTTATTTGTCTGCAAAGTCACATGTGCAGGAGGAGGGGCTATCCAAGCAAATTTCTGTTAGAATGGGTGACGGGCTGGAGGTAATTGAACTAGACGAAGTGGATTGTATGACCATTGCAGGGATGGGCGGAGCCCTTATTGCAAACATTTTGGAAAGTGGAAAGGATAAGATTGTCAATCTCAATAGACTAATTCTTCAGCCTAATATAAGTGCCATTTCCATTCGTCAATGGCTGATTGCTAATGGGTGGCAGTTAATTAACGAAGAAATTATTGAAGAGGATGGGAAAATTTACGAAATATTAGTTGCTGAGCAAGGAGATCCTATGCTTCCTTATAATCAGGAAGAAACAAATAAATCTCTCTTACTTGGACCATTTTTGATGAAGGAGAGAAATTTAGCCTTTCAAAAAAAATGGAGGAGAGAATTGAATAATTGGGAGCGGATTCTAGAAAATCTTAAGAATGCTCAAGCTTCACCTGAAAATAGCCAAAGAAAATTGGAGCTTCAAACCAAGATTCGTTATGTAAAGGAGGTTTTAGCAAATGAAACAAATGAACGGACATGAATTGATTCGGATTTTTGAAGAGTTTTCCCCTAAGAATTTGGCAATGGAAGGGGATAAAATTGGTCTGCAAATTGGCCGATTAAATAAGCCAATCACAAATGTTCTTGTTGCTTTAGATGTACTAGAGGAAGTGGTAGATGAGGCGATACATAAGAATGTGCAATTAATTATTGCCCACCATCCCCTCATTTATCGTCCGCTGCAAAAGCTTTCTACAGATACGACTTACGGAAGAATAATTGAAAAGCTTATTAAACATGATATTGCCGTTTATGCGGCACACACAAATTTGGATGTCGCAAATGGTGGAGTTAATGATCTTCTTGCAGAAGCTTTAGGGCTGAATAATATTGAAGTACTCATTCCTACATATGAAACGAAGCTTAAAAAGTTGGCCGTGTTTGTTCCTGTAAGCCATGCTGAGGCTGTGAAACAAGCAATTGGCAATAGTGGAGCGGGGGCTATCGGAAATTATAGTCATTGCACTTTTTCTGTTCATGGAAAGGGTGAATTTTTACCAGGCGAACAAACAAATCCATATATGGGGAAGCGGGGCATGCTAGAACAAGTTGATGAAGTTAGAATTGAATCGATTTTTCCTGAAAGCCTGCAAAAAAGTATCATTGCGGCCATGCTTAAAGCTCACCCTTATGAAGAGGTTGCCTATGATGTTTATCCTTTAGATAATGATGGAGAAGTTATGGGATTAGGTCGCATTGGTACCATCAATGAAATGACTCTAGAACAATTCGCCCAGCATGTCAAAACCTCCTTGGATGTTAAAGGAGTCAGAGTTGTTGGAAAGCTTTCTGATAAAATCAAAAAGGTCGCGGTATTAGGTGGAGATGGTAATAAATATTACTCTACTGCAAAATTTAAGGGTGCTGATGTTTATGTGACAGGAGATTTATATTATCATGTTGCACATGACGCGATGATGGCGGGTCTTAATATCGTGGATCCCGGCCATAATATAGAAAAGGTGATGAAAATGGGAGTAGCAAATTACTTGCAAAAGCAGTGTATGCAAAAAGGGTATGCTGTAACTATTCTCCCATCTGAAATACACACAGACCCTTTTCAATTTATTTGAGTGAATGGATAGAAAAAACCACCATTTGGTGGTTTTTTCTATTTTGCATTTTTGATTTTAGGTAAGATTTTTTGAAGAGGAACTTTTTTCTCTCTTGTCCATGTAGCCGGATCATTTGCATCAAATTGTTCAAGAAAAGCGATAACCTCTTTTGTTATAGGTGTCGGGGTTGAAGCACCAGAGGTTACGGCAACTGTCTTAGCACTCTTAATCCAGTCAAGCTCTAATTCAGAAATATCGGCAATGCGGTAGGCTGTAGTCTCGGCAATTTCTTTAGAGACTTGAGCTAATCGATTTGAATTATTGCTTTTTGGATCTCCAACGACGATGAGGACATCGGCTTTTCCTGCCTGCTCGGCAACGGCCTCCTGTCTTACCTGCGTGGCTAAACAAATTTCATTATAGAATTCTGCATGAGGGAACTTTTCCTTAAGCAGCTTTACATTATCAGATACATCCCATTGACTCATCGTGGTTTGGTTGGTAATGATAATTTTATCGGCTGTGAGCTGCAAACTTTCTACATCTTCCTTTGTCTCGACAAGATGGACAATATCGGGAGCAACCCCAACAGCACCTTCTGGCTCAGGATGGCCTTTCTTTCCAATATAGATGACCTGATAGCCCTCTTCTTTTTTTTGTAAAATTAAATCATGCGTTTTTGTAACATCTGGACAAGTCGCATCAATCGTTACAAGTCCTTTCTCTTTTGCCAGTTTTTTTACTTCAGGTGAAATACCATGAGCGGTAAAAATAACGGTTCCTGAATCGACTTTTTCCAAAATTTCCTTTCGATTCTTTCCATCTAAGGTGATGATTCCTTCTTCAGCAAAGGCATCCGTAACATGTTTATTATGAACAATCATTCCTAATATATAGATTGGTCTTGGCAAAGATTTATCTAAAGCGGCATTTCGAGCAATCACCATGGCATCAACGACACCATAGCAGTAGCCGCGAGGTGATATCTTTAGAACTTTCATTCCATAATCCTCCTAATAACACGCCTAAGTTTTTTAGGCAAAAATATGAATAAAAGCATCTTGCTCTTAAACTATATTTTTATTATATAAAACTTGTTAGTAGAATACAAAGCGATTAAAGAATGGAAAACGATGAGAAAAGATACAAGAATGCCCGCAACAGCATTCTTGTATCGTTTAAATATATAGTTTGGGTTTAGAGGCTCCTTTTTTATATCTTCCCTGATTCGTAGTGGGCCTTCTGCTTTTATGAGTAGATTTAGTTTTTTTGCCAGATGTCTTTTTGTCTTTACTTTCTTTTTCAGCGATGGGTACTTCATTGGTCTCACTTGAACTTTCTAAGGAATCCTCAATTTCGGAACTTTCTACCTCATTCGTTGACTCATCATTACTGGCAGGTGCATTTTTCAATCCTCGATATAAGCGCCACATGGCAGGAAGATTTTTAATAAGCGGTCCGTATTGTTGTACCATAGGCCCGATTTGTTGAGCTGTACCTAATATTTTCTGTGTATTTTGCAGAAACCCGGAAATAGAAGAAGGATTTGTTAAGGATTTTAATAATGATCCCCCTGAATTACCTGCCGCGGCACGACCTAATCCACCTACACCCCCAAATCCTTGTGCACGATTTCCTCCTCCGAGAATTTTAGATAAAATCCCTCCTCCCTGCCTAGCTCTAGTTGCCTGAGGTATGCCTCCCATCCTTGGAGAATAATAATTCCCCATCCTTGGGCGCATGGGAGCTCTTCCGTACATGTTAGGTCCATAGAATCCGTTCCCTCTCCCTCCTTGAAAAGGAATTCGTTGTCTTGGCGGCATCATCTGCAATGCCTCCTTTCAAAGTCTCATCTCGTAATAGGGTATGCGGCATAAAGGTATTTGGTTTTAGGCAATATTTATTTGTTATTCTTTAGCTGATTTGTTAAAAATAAATAATAAGATAGTATTGGTAGATGTTTCGGAGAATTTTTATTATAATAACAGGATGGACAAATAGGTCTTTTTAATATAGACAAGGAGAACAATATGGAAACTAAATTTGAACGTTATGATTTTCAACCATTTATAATAAATACTTTGAATACATTTGGTTTTTATCAGCCAACAGAGATTCAGGAACGATTAATTCCTGTAATCGTAAAGGGAGATAGCGCGATTGGACAGTCGCAAACGGGGACAGGGAAAACATTATCCTATCTATTACCCATCCTTGAAAAAATAGATCCCGAAAAAAAAGAAGTACAAGCTGTTATAACGGCTCCGACGAGAGAACTTGCTAATCAAATTTATCATGAAATCTTAAAATTTACTGAAAATGCACCTAATGATATTTTAACCCGATGCTTCATCGGTGGTACAGATAAACAACGTTCGATTGGAAAGCTAAAAAACCAGCCGCACATCGTAGTTGGTACACCAGGAAGAATTAATGATTTAGTAAAGGATTTAGCCCTTTTTGTACATAGAGCTACGATGCTCGTGGTGGATGAAGCGGATTTAATGCTGGATATGGGTTTTATTGAGGATGTTGATCAAATTGCCGCCAAGATGCCGGAAAATCTGCAAATGCTTGTCTTTTCTGCCACTATTCCAGAGAAGCTTAAACCATTTTTAAAAAAATATATGGAAAATCCTAAATACGTCCATGTAGAACCAAAGCAACTCACTGCAGAAAGAATCGAACATTTACTGATTCCATCTAGACATCGAAATAAAATAGATATCGTAGTTGACGCGTTATCGACTTTTAATCCTTATTTAGCAATTGTTTTCACAAATACAAAGAAAATGGCAGAGACGGTTGCATCTGGTTTAACCGCAAAGGGTTTAAAAGTGGGGAGAATTCATGGAGATCTATCTCCGCGTGAGCGCAAGAAAATGATGAAGCAAATTCTTGATCTTGAATACCAATATATTGTTGCAACGGATTTAGCATCTCGAGGAATTGATATCGAGGGCATCAGCCATGTCATTAATTATGAATTGCCTGCGGATTTGGATTTTTATGTTCATCGTGTGGGGAGAACGGCACGTGCAGGTAATTCAGGAATTGCCTTAACTATTTATGATCTTTCTGATGAAGATGCTTTAAATCGTCTGGAGAAAATGGGTGTGGAATTTAAGCATGTGGATCTGAAAAACGGAGAATGGGTTGATCTTGGGGATCGTAATAAACGGAAAAATCGGTTAAAACAAACCGACGAAATCGATCAAAAGGCAAAATCCATGGTTAGAAAGCCGAAAAAAGTAAAACCTGGCTATAAAAAGAAAATGCAATATGAAATGGATAAAATTAAAAAAAGACAAAGGAAAATAAAGAAAAAATAAAATCTAAGGGAGAGATGGTCATGCTGAAAATTGGTTCACATGTTTCGATGAGCGGGAAAAAAATGCTTCTTGCTGCCAGTGAAGAAGCGATATCATATGGAGCCAATACTTTCATGATTTACACTGGGGCTCCTCAAAATACGAGAAGAAAAAAAATAGAGGATTTGAATATCGAAGCAGGAAGAAAATATATGGAAGAGAATGGAATTGAGGAAATAGTGGTCCATGCTCCATATATTATCAATATTGGCAATACAACGAATCCAGCAACCTTTGAATTAGGGGTCAATTTTTTAAGGTCCGAAATAGAAAGGACTGAGGCAATTGGCGCCAAACAAATTGTCCTTCACCCTGGTGCTCATGTTGGCGCAGGAAGCGAAGAAGGAATTAAGAAAATCGTGGAAGGATTGAATGAAGTCCTTACTGGTGAGGAAAAGGTACAGATTGCCTTAGAGACAATGGCTGGGAAAGGCTCCGAATGTGGAAGGTCCTTTGAAGAACTAGCCATGATTATCGATGGTGTTCACTTCAATGATAAACTTTCTGTTTGCTTTGATACCTGCCATACGCATGATGCGGGCTATCATGTTGTCGATGATTTTGACGGCGTATTAAATCAATTTGATAAAATCATTGGGTTAGATCGCTTGAAGGTTCTTCATATTAACGATAGCAAAAATGTAGTAGGAGCAAGAAAAGACCGACATGAAAATATCGGTTTTGGTCATATTGGTTTTGAAGCATTAAATTATATTGTTCATCATCCTCAACTTGAAGATATCCCGAAAATTTTAGAAACTCCGTTTATTGGTGAAGATAAGAATAATAAAAAAGCGCCATATAAACATGAAATCGAGATGCTTCGAAATAAGAAATTTAACGAAAATCTACTTACTGATGTTTTGCAAGGTTGATTTGATAGTATCCGCAAAAAGGTCTGACCTTTTGAAATCAGACCTTTTTGCGTTTATCCCACTCTTAACGGATATTTTGACTCCCACTTCAAGATTCTGAGAATACGAAGAAGATAAGTGGGAGATCAACGGTCCGTAAAGATCCGACGAGGGATTAAGGTCCTAGTCAGGCGAAGCCACAGGATGTGGCGTTATGAGCGTGATAAGTGAAATAAGATTTTTCTTTGGGCTTCAGCCCTTAGAAAAATCAATCAGGCTCTGCGTGACTAACCATCAGTGGGGGATGAATGGCAGACTAAAAGCGCGACGTCAACACATAAGTCTGCACACTTCACGTCCTATGCGTCGAAAACCCCCACTGATGGAAGTTTCACTTTATGATGATTTTGTGAATTGAATAAATAGGCGATTTACATCTTTTGCTGTTTCGGGTCCTACCTTTTTCGCAATTTCCTTAATGAATTTTGTCCGTTCCGCATCGTTAAAAATATTGACTTTATTATCTCTTAAGTATTGTGCTAATTGCTCTGCTGCTTTGCGATTGATAGTGATATTAAATTGCTTCGCATATTTTAATAGCTCTTCAGTTGTAATGGTGCTTACTTTGTAGTTAATGATATTTTCAAAAATATTCATTGCATCACTCCCCCTCTGTAATTTATGATAAGAAGGTTTGTCGTGTGACGATGATCAATAATAATTGATTTTTTCTTTCCGATAATAAAGTATATTTTCAATAAACTCATAATATGTTGGTATTGGTGATTCTAGACAGCCTATTTCTTTACATTATGGCAGGAATCAAGTATACTCAGATTGATAAATCGGAATGATTCTTAATTAGTAAGGTGATTTTATGGACTTAAGCAACACTATTATAGATATTCAAGATATAACCTATCGCTATGAAAAGGAAAATGCACTTGAAAATATCAATTTGCAGGTACCAAAAGGAGCGTTTCTTGGCATTGTTGGTCCGAATGGATCAGGGAAATCGACGTTATTAAAGCTCATTTTGGGGCTTTTAAAGGTACAAAAGGGAAATATTCGCTTATTTGGCCAGGATATAAGCCGATTTAAGGATTGGGACAAAATTGGTTTTGTGTCTCAAAAGGCAAATTCCTTTAATACAGGGTTTCCGGCAACCGTTCAGGAAGTTGTTGCAAGTGGATTAACCAAAAAAATAGGTTTATTTAAAAGAAAAACAAAGGAGCACCACCATAAAATAAATCAAGCTATTGATTCAGTCGGAATGACTGCTTTTGCAAAGCAAAATATCGGGGAGCTATCAGGTGGACAGCAGCAACGTGTTTTTATTGCAAGAGCACTCGTAAGTGAGCCCAGTCTTCTAATATTAGATGAACCAACAGTTGGGGTGGATGCAAAAAATGTACAATCCTTTTATCAAATGCTTGATGATTTAAATAAAAAAAGGGGAATTACCTTGCTTTTAGTCACGCATGATATTGGGACCATTACGGATAAAGTGACGCATGTCGCCTGCTTGAATAAGCATCTACATTTTCATGGGAATACTCATGAATTTGAAGAGTTAAGGGGAAAAGAAGTGACTGATTTTTATGGCTATGATGTACATGTATTAAACCACAATCATGATCATGAGCATGAATATGGAGGCTCAGTGTTATGATTGAAGGGCTTTTACATTATGAATTTCTCCAAAATGCTTTTCTTACAGGACTTATTATAGGTGTGATTGCACCTCTACTTGGTGTTTTTATTGTGGTACGTAGATTGTCGCTGATTGCAGATGCCTTGAGTCACGTTACTCTTGCCGGGATAGCAGCAAGCTTACTCCTTGAAAAAAAATTCATGTTCATGAATGGCGTAAGTCCAATCTATATGGGAATGGGCTTTTCCGTTATCGGTTCGTTATTTATTGAAAAGCTCCGTACAGTTTATAAACATTATCAGGAACTGGCCATTCCTATTATTTTATCAGGCGGAATTGGTCTAAGTGTCATTTTTATCTCATTAGCAGATGGCTTTAATACAGATCTTTTTAGTTATCTCTTTGGAAGTGTTAGTGCTGTTAGTAGGATGGATCTTTGGATTATAATAATTATTAGTATTGCCGTTCTTGTTTTAATCTATCTTTTGTATAAGGAACTTTTTTTACTTTCATTTGATGAAGAGTACGCAAAGGCATCAGGCATATCGGCTAGTAGCATTCATTTTATTTTTATTATTATGGTTGCGTTAGTCATTGCTGCCTCCATGCGGATTGTTGGGATTCTTCTTGTCTCATCATTAATGACCCTGCCTGTTGCCGCAAGTATTCGGATTGCCAAAGGTTTTAAACAAACTCTTTTATATTCTGTGATATTTGGTGAAATATCCGTGATTGGTGGTCTTATCCTTTCTTTTTATTTGGATTTGGCACCAGGAGGAACAATCGTTATGATTGCGGTATTAATTTTAATTGGGACCATTTTAATCAAAAAAATAACCATGTTAAGAGCTGTTTCATAGGAGGTGTCTATGATGGATGTTAATACTGCTCTCGAGTTATTAAAGGAAAAAGGCTTTAAGCACACGGGGAAACGTGAAGAAATGCTGCAGCTATTTTCAAATAGCAATAAATATTTAACTGCAAAAGATGTTTTGGATCAAATGAAGAATGATTATCCTGGATTAAGCTTTGATACCATCTATCGTAATTTATCTTTATTTTATGAATTAGGTATTTTTGAAATGACAGAGCTATCAGGAGAAAAGCACTTTCGTTTTACTTGCTCCCATGAGCATCATCATCACCATTTTATTTGTCTAGATTGCGGGAAGACAAAAGAAATTGAAACCTGTCCAATGAGAGAGATTGAAGATAACTTAAAGGACTATAACATTTCTGGACATAAATTTGAAATATATGGGAGATGTCCTGAATGTAAAGTGAAAATGGAAATGACTGAAAAGGAACATATGAAAGAGGTCTGATCTAGTTTAAGATCAGACCTTTAATTTTTATTAAGCCAATGATTGACCCAAAGGTTTGCTTCTTGCCAATTGTTAACGCGAATAACTCCGTCCGGGACTGGTTCTTGGTTATAAGGGGTATTGAATAATAGAACAGGTATCCTACATTCCTCATATATGTTTACGGCATTATCATGCTTATCTTCAAAAAATATTTCGACATCATATTTTTTGGCGGCTTCTATTTTATTATGAGAACCAAGCAAATCAATGGTATGGAAGGGCATATTTTGTTTGTAAAACCATTCTTTAGTCACTTCTAAAAGGTTGGAATCTCGCGCACTGATAAAATGGAGTTCAAACAGTTTCTCCCATTTTTTTAACACAGGAAGGGCTCCGACTGCTAAAGGGGATTCAGCGTATATTTTTGGCTCGATGGCTTTAAACCATTGAGCGAATTCTTCTTCAGAAACATCCACTAAAGGCATGAAGTCATATTCCTTGATATCATCTAATGTAATGTTTAAATGGAATGCCTGATTTAAATATGGAACAAAAGCTGAAGGACATGTAACGGTCCCATCAATATCAATTCCAAAACGTTTCTTCATTTCAAAGGTTCTCCTTAAGAATAGTATGTCCTCATTATTGTATCGAAATTATCGAAAAAGGTCGATGAAAAAAATCAAAGAATCCTGCCTTCTTTTTTCTCAAAAAAACTGAGACAAAAATTAACAGAGGTAATTCTTGATTGTACCGGAAACAATAATAAATGCTCCTATCATGAAAGCGAGGGATCCTTATGGCAGATCAAGAGCGCAACAACGAAGAGATTATTCTTCGGAGTAATAATAGTGAGCAAAATGATGGAACCAGCATGAATAATACGACAGATTATACTCAAGCGTCCTCCAATATGGCCGCACCTGTCAATGCGGAAGTTCCAACGGCAACAGCGGAAACGACAAATTATAGGGAAGAAACGGCAGCGGAAATGGCTGCACCGGTTTCCTTTGATAGAGATGCTCGTGAAAACCGTTTAGAAGAGGAATCAAGTGGAAGAGGGATGGGATATGCTGCCCTTGCTTTATCCATTTTGTCTCTTTTTGTCTGGCCTGTCCTCTTTGGAGCAGTGGGAATCGTTCTAGGGTTCTTAGCTGTTCGCAGAGGAGCTACTGGTCTTGGTAGCTGGGCAATTGGTATCGGAGCTGTCTCGATTATTATTGGTATATTCGTTATGCCGTTCTTTTAAATCTTTTCAAGGCTTGGAGCACTTGAAAAGAAAGGGCTTGGCAATAATTGCCAAGCCCGCTTTCTTTAACTATTCAATTTTTCTAATTTTTGTTTCGCAAAATATTCTTCAGCGATTTGATCGATTTCTTTTTTCAATTCTTCTACCATGGTTTCTTCTGGTACTTTTCTAACAATTTTCCCTTTGCGGAAAAGAAGTCCTTCCCCTCTAGCACCAGCAATTCCAATATCTGCTTCACGAGCTTCTCCTGGACCGTTAACAGCGCAACCAAGCACTGCTACTTTAATAGGAGCTTTGATTTTTTGGATATATTCTTCAATTTCATTCGCAATACTGATGAGGTCGATTTCAATTCGTCCACAAGTTGGGCATGATATTAAAGTGGCAGCATTGGAAGAAAGTCCAAATGCTTTCAAAAGTTCTCTCGCTACTTTTACTTCTTCGACTGGGTCAGCACTTAGAGAAATACGAAGAGTGTTTCCAATTCCCTTACTTAAGATAGCTCCTAAACCTGCTGCACTTTTAACCGTACCGGCAAAGAGGGTTCCTGATTCGGTAATCCCGAGATGCAATGGATAATCAAAGGACCTTGCTGCCTTTTCATATGCCTCAATTGCTAAATTAACATCGGAAGCCTTCATGGAAACAATGATATCATGGAAATCAAGATCTTCTAGAATTTTAATATGATGGAGAGCACTTTCTACCATCCCATCAGCCGTTGGATATCCATATTTATCAAGAATTTTCTTTTCCAGTGATCCGGCATTTACGCCAATCCGAATCGGAATCCCTTTCTCTTTTGCTGCCTTTACAACGGCCTCCACTTTTTCACGTTTGCCGATATTACCAGGGTTGATTCTGATTTTATCAGCTCCCCCTTCGATCGCTTTAAGTGCAAGCTTGTAGTCAAAATGAATATCAACTACTAAAGGGATATTAATTCTTTTTTTGATATCACTAATCGCATTAGCTGCTCTTTCGTCTGGACAGGCGACACGCACGATTTGACAGCCAGCTTCCTCTAAACGTTTAATTTGTGCCACAGTTGCTTCTACGTCATGGGTTTTCGTCGTTGTCATGCTTTGGATAAATAGTTCATTACTTCCGCCAATCGTTAAAGGTCCTACTTTAACAGATCGGGTTTTTGTACGATGTATTATCTCACTCAATGGTGATTCGCTCCTTTAATAAAGATCAACCAGTAATATTATCTTTCCACTTCTAAATAATTGTATCAATGAAGGGCCAATATTGACAAGAAACTAGTATTTAAAAATTAGTTGACTCTCTTTCCTTTTTCTTTATAATTGGGAAATTTATAGGATTTTCCAATGCGAATTTCTTCCGGCTCGATATTGTTCAGTTTTTTAAAATCTATAATGACCTGATTAATTGGAACTGGAATACTTGCATCTAGTTGCTCTTCAACGATGGATAAAACTGTTTCGCCTGCCTTTACGGTATAGGTAAAATAATTTTGTGTATTTTTATCTTCCACTCGTTCTTTAGCAATGGTTTTTTGCTCAGTAACGGATGGTAGAGTCCCTGTTGTTAAGTCAAAATAAATGATATAGCCAATTAGGATTGTGACAAGAAATAGGATGAAGCGCTTCATGTGGACCAATACCTCCTTACTTGATGTAAACGAATTTATATAACTATATGCTTGGTAATAGAATGATAGAACTAGTAAAGTAAGAGAATCTATGGATTTTAAATTTATAAAAACCTTACAATTTCTTTACGTTTCCTTAATATTTCCTATTCATAATGAAGGTGAAAAAGATTGAGGGGTGTCAAAAATTGCAAAAATGGAAAGAACTTTGGAATAGAGGAAAAAAAAATCTATCGAATATCTTCACGAAAATAACCTTACAAACTAGACTGTTATGTTTAATCATTATTCTCTTAATTATATCGAGTTCAGCTGTTGCTCTTATTTCTTACAATCAATCTAAATCTTCGGTCATTCGTTTAATGGAGCAGCGTATGCATCAAGAGGTGGAGATGACCTATAGTGTTGCTCAGAATTTAATGCTCATGTACGTTGGGAAGGAAGATGTTTTTACAAAGGAAATCAATCAGTTTATAAAAAAACAAGATTCCAATTTAGCGAAGGATCAAATTTATGCCAATTACTTTCTCATTTCTAAAGATGAAATGAAACCATTTGCGATAAGCCAAAATTCATCCTTGAAATTTAATCAAACTCTTATTCATGAAATAGGGAAAAAAGAAACGGGGATTATTCAAAGGAGAATTGAGAATGATATTTATACTCTATCCTTTACAAAAATTCCGGAAATGAACGGGATATTTGTGATTGTGGTTCCTCAAAAACAATACTTAAGTAGTATTCAAGATATGGCTGTACATATTATCATTGCTGTAATCATAAGTGTTTCCTTATCCGCTCTTGCGATTATCATTCTAGTAAGAAATTTGACAAGACCTCTGACTCGGCTAAGAGAAGTGATGAAGGAAGCAAGGTCGGGACATTTAAATGCAGACATTAAAACGAAAACGACAACTCCTGAAATAACCTCATTGATAAAAAGCTATCATGCTCTTATTCATAGTTTGAAGGATGTCTTATTTAATATAAAATCCAATACTCGCAACTTAACGCAAACAGGTGATCAATTACAAATAATCTCAGAAAAAGTGAAAAATGAAAATGAACAGTTGCTAGAATCGGTGGAAATTGTTCGCGTGGGTGCAGAACAAACTGCGGGTAGTTCCGAAGACAATATTCGCGTGGTGCAAAATATGAAAAAATCCATTATGGATCTCTTCTTGAAAATGGGGGATATTGAGGATCGTGCAAAGAGTATGAATATGACTGCATTAGAGGGAGAAAAAAGTTCGAATAATATTGAAAAAACCCTTGTGGATTTAGACGTTGAATTTAAAAAAGTTACCTCTACCATTCATCAGGTGAAAAACCATGCTGCATCCATAGATACGGTTGTCACCATTATTCAACAAATTGCGGAACAGACCAAATTACTGGCTCTTAATGCAACAATTGAGGCTGCAAGAGCAGGAGAGGCAGGAAAAGGTTTTGCTGTTGTGGCTAAAGAAGTCAGAAAATTGGCGGATCAATCAAATCATGCAACGGATAAGATTAAAGAAACAATTAAGGATATGGAGAGTATTTCACTTAGAGCTTCTACTGAATTTGAAAAAATGCTTTTGAATTTTGAAAATAATTTGGAAGTAGCCTTAACCAATAAAAAGGTATTTGATTCTCTTATGAAAGAGGTAGAAATGGTTAGTGGTAATATTGGTGAGGTTCAATCGGAATTAAAATTTTTGAATGAAAATCTGCCAACAGTGGAAGCTTCTGCAGAGAATAATGTATCGATCTCCCAGCAAACATTAGCGAGTGTTGAGCAAATGTTCGATGTGACAAAAATACAGATAGAAAAAGTGAAGGAAAGTCATGAAGTGGGCAAGAAAATATTGGAGCTCTCTTATGCACTGGAGCAGTTAACGGTGGGCTATGAATATCAGACATGAAAAAATAGGCACTAGTAAAAGCAAATAGGCTTTTATTAGTGCCCGAAAGGTCTAGTCGGGATCGACTTGACTTGGAATTTCTCTTATCGCTAATAGAAGCATTATGAGAGCGACAAAGAAATCAATCAGATAACCACTTGGAACGTTAGTTTTAATCGCGCTCATGATTAAGAAAAATACTGTTGGGAGTGTGACAGCATAAGCTGACATTCGCCATAGATGCCGATATTGAATATTTTTCTTCAACGTGTTCTTTAGTATTAATCCAAAGATAGCGAGGATCGAAATTTTAATAAATTGTGTGGCGCTTGTAAATAGGTAACTGACAACTGAAACAGTGGCAACGATAAAGCCGATTGATGATTCAATTTTATTAAGGAAATGAAGAAAGTCATTTTTAGAAATGACTAAGTCTGTCAGCATGGAATATGGATAAGATTCCACTTGACCTCCAGCAATGAAAACAAATTCATTTTTTAATAATCCAATCGTATTTCCCTGATTTTTTAGGTTTGCTTTACTTAAAGCTCCGGTACTGTCAAAAACAACTGTAAAGTCACCTTGTTCATGAAAAATGGGTTCTTTTTGCTCCGCATGTAATTCCCCATCTTTAATGGAGAAGGAAGGAAACTCTTCTTCAATAGTATCTTGGGCAGAGCTAATTCCGTTTGTTATAGCAGAATTAAAATAAATCATCGTAGGGATGATGGAGAGAAGGGAAAGTAGAAAAACATAGAGAATGGTTTTCCCTATTCCTTGATTACGGAAAGAAGCGATATCTCTAGGAGAATAAATGCTTCTAATAAATTGCTTAAAAATATTCATTGCTGTACACCTCGTTTTAGAATCTACTCCTATTTTAGCTTGATTAAGATTGTTGTACAAGAAAGTCTCACATAATAAAAGTTATTTTCAAATGAATTCATGAAAAATATGGTAATATGAAGATGATAATAGTTTATGGATGGATATTGGTCTTATTCATCATAAAAAGTAAAAATTTTCGAGAGCTTTTTTGGACAGTGAGCATTTCATTTGAAAGGTGTAATGAACTTTGGTAATCTTAGGGTAAAGTACTTTAGAAACATTACAATATTAGAAATGTATCTAAGGTAAAAATAAATTCTACATAGGAGGAATGGAAAAATGTCTTTTGAATTACCACAATTACCTTATGCTTATGAAGCTTTAGAACCACATATTGACAAAGAAACGATGAACATTCATCACACAAAACATCACAACACTTATGTAACAAACTTAAATAATGCTTTAGCAGGAAATGAAGAACTTCTTTCTAAAACAGTAGAAGAAGTAATCTCAAACTTAGACGCAGTTCCTGAAGCTGCACGTACTGCAGTTCGCAATAATGGTGGAGGACACGCTAACCATTCATTATTCTGGCAAACTCTATCACCAAATGGTGGCGGGGAACCGACTGGAGAGCTTCTTGAAGCAATTAATAAGAAATTTGGAAGCTTTGATGGATTTAAAGATGAGTTCACTAAAGCAGCAACGACTCGTTTTGGCTCAGGCTGGGCATGGCTTGCTGTCAATAACGGAGAATTAGAAGTAACAAGCACTCCAAACCAAGACTCTCCATTAATGGAAGGCAAAACTCCAATTCTTGGATTGGATGTTTGGGAACATGCTTATTATTTACACTACCAAAACCGTCGTCCAGATTACATTAATGCTTTCTATAATGTTGTGAACTGGGAAGAGGTAGCTAAACGTTACTCTGCAGCAAAATAAAGAAAAAATAGAGGGAACAGCAGACTTATTGGGTCTGCTGTTTTTTTATGCCTAAGAAGTAATTGAATAATCATCTTGCCTTTGAAGGAAACTACCTTTAGATAAAAAGGGGAGTTTCTTTATGAGTAGAATGAAAAAATTGATTGGTGAAGTGGAGCTATCGAAGGATTTAACTTTGTTGCTCCTAATTGGGGGGCTTTATTCATTAAGCGTTGCCCTGTCCAATACGTTTGTCAACATATATTTATGGAAGCAGTCAGGTCAGTACATAGATTTAGGCTTATATAATTTATCTATTGTTGTTCTTCAGCCATTTACATTTATCTTTGCAGGAAGATGGGCAAAAAAGGTCGATAGAGTGATTGTCTTTCGAATTGGGGTCATTTTTTTAACCGCTTTCTATTTGACTGTTTTATTGTTTGGACAACAGGCATCTGATTTTATTCTTCTATTAGGAAGTTTATTAGGGATGGGCTATGGCTTTTATTGGCTAGCCTTTAACTTATTGACCTTTGAGATTACGGAGCCTGAAACGAGAGACTTTTTTAATGGATTTTTAGGGATATTAAGCTCGGTAGGCGGCATGATTGGACCAATCGCTGCTGGCTTTATTATTTCCAGAATGGAAAAATTCACAGGGTATACCATTGTTTTTGGTCTTTCATTTGCTCTATTTGCTTTAGCTGTATTTTTAAGTTTCTTTATTAAGCGCCGACCTGCCCATGGACAATATTGGTTTGTTCGTATCATTCAGGAAAGAAAATATAATCAAAATTGGAAAATGATAACGAATGCTCATTTTTTTCAGGGACTGCGAGAGGGAACCTTCTCCTTTGTTATTTCTGTATTTGTTTTTCTTTCAACAGGAAGTGAACTGTCTCTTGGTACTTATGGATTGGTGAATTCTGGGATTTCCTTTGTGGCCTATTATTTTGCATCGAGATTAATTAAACCGCATTTTCGAAATAAGGCTATCTTAATGGGGGGAATTATCCTTTATCTAGCCATTTTCCTCATTGTCTTTCATCTTACATATGCCAAATTACTAATATACGCGGGTATTATTGCGATTGCGTATCCATTGCTCTTAGTTCCTTATATCTCCATGACCTTTGATGTGATTGGACGAGGCTGGAATGCCGCTGAAATGAGAGTAGAATATATTGTCGTGCGTGAGATCTTTTTAAATACGGGAAGAATTGTTTCCGTCTCCATGTTTTTGCTAACTATTCTAGTTTTTAATCCAGAAAAAGGGATTCCAATCCTTTTATTAGTCCTTGGACTTGGTCATTCACTTATTTATTTTTGTATAAGAAAAATGGCATTGAAAACATTGTAAATTCAAGTAGTCGGTTTAATATTGTTGTTTTCTCTACATTTTTTTATAACTAATAAAGGATGAGTTGAAATGCTGAAGAAGAAAAACAAAAAGGATAGGAAAAAAACACATCTTCCGTTTCGTCTAAATGTACTGTTCTTTACGGTTTTCTTATTATTTTCCATTCTCATTTTACGCTTAGGTATGGTTCAAATTGTCTATGGAGATGATTACAAAAGAGAAATTGAACGAACGGATGACAAGATTATTAATGTTAATGTGCCAAGAGGAAAAATGTTTGACCGTCATGGAAAAACAATTGTGGATAACCGTGCCAGAAATGCGATAACTTATACAAACCGTGGTGCGAGTCAAGAAGAAATGATTCAATGTGCGGAAAGATTGGCAAAACTGATTGATGTCAAGTCTGATAAGGTTCGGGAAAGAGACGAAAAGGATTATTGGATTATTCGGAACCCCAATCGCGCAAGGGCGAAAATAACAGAGTCTGAATGGGAACAATTTAAACAGAAAAAGTTGGATGATGAAAAAATCTATCAACTTCAATTAGAGCGAATTACTAAGAACGAATTAAAAGAACTAACAAAACAGGACATTGAGGTTCTTGCTATTTTTCGGATATTTAATAGTGGGTATTCTCTCACCCCACAAATAGTTAAAAATGAAAATGTCACAAAAAAGGAATTTGCTGAAGTGAGTGAAAATCTAGAATACCTTCCTGGTGTGGACACGACTACAGATTGGAATCGAACCTATAAAAATGGGGCAACATTAAAAACCGTTTTGGGTAAAGTCACAAATTCAGATGAGGGATTACCAGAGGAAAGAGTGAATTATTATCTATCTAGGGGCTACAACCGTAATGACAGGGTAGGAAAGAGCTATTTAGAATTACAATATGAGGATGTTTTGCATGGACAAAGAGCAAAGGTCATGAATAAAACAGACAAAATGGGAAATGTTATTGAAACAAAGCAGGTTTCAAAGGGGAAGAGGGGAAAAGATCTCGTCTTAACGATTGATATGAATTTACAGCAAGAGGTAGATAAGATCATTGAAAAAGAGTTATGGAAATTAAAGAGGAAGCCAGCAACGGATTTATTGGATCGAGCTTTTGTCGTCTTAATGGATCCAGACACAGGAGAAATATTAGCGATGTCGGGGAAACAAATCACAAAAGATGATAAAACGGGAAAAATGGAAATGGCCGATTTTGCACTTGGAAATATTACAACAGCCTATAATGCTGGTTCTGCTGTGAAGGGAGCTACCGTATTAACCGGTTACGACACGGGTGCGATTCAACCAGGTACAATTCTTTATGATACACCTCTATTAATTAAAGGAACACCACCAAAGAAATCTTGGAAAAACATGGGAAATGTTAATGATCTCACTGCAATAAAAATGTCTTCGAATGTATATATGTTTCGAACAGCTATTGCCATTGGAAAAGGCATTTATACTCCTCATGAGCCTTTAAATCTTGACGTTAAGGCATTCGAGACAATTCGTGATCATTTTAGTCAATTTGGTCTAGGTGTCCGAACAGGCATTGATTTACCTAATGAACAAATCGGCTTTAAGGGTTCCGATACGAAGCCAGGCTTCCTGCTAGATTTGGTAATCGGACAATTTGATATGTATACCCCGATGCAAATGGCCCAATATGTATCAACGATTGCCAATGGCGGATATCGAATTCAGCCTCATCTAGTTAAAGAAATTCGTGATCCTCTTGAGGATAGCGACAAACTAGGACCTATTTCTGAGGAAATGGATCCCAAGATTTTAAATCGCATTGATATGAAAACATCATGGGTAAAACGAGTGCAGGAGGGTTTTCGTCAAGTCATGCAATCTCAAGGGGGAACAGCTACCTCCTATTTTGGTTCCAAGTCTTATAAACCAGCAGGAAAAACAGGGACTGCTCAAGCATTTTATGATGGACCAGAAAGATATAAAATGCTTGAGCCTAAAGAAGTGATGAATGTAAGTTTGGTATCCTATGCCCCGTTCAATGATCCAGAGGTGGCTATGGCAGTTATCGTGCCATGGGCGTATACCGGGAACACTGGACCTTCTCCTAACTTAGATATAGGCGAAAAAGTTTTCGACAAATATTTTGAGCTTCAAAAAAAACAACAAAGTATAGATTGATAATAGACCCACTTGCGGTCTCTTTTATATATCCGTATTGGATTCATCGCGGTTCCTTCTTCTTCTTTATGTATATGCATTTACAGAATATTAATTTTCCGTTTACAAAAGCTTTACAACGGATTAAAACCTTATTAACAATCACCGATTATTCTATTCTTGTAGGACAAAAACAAACAAATTTCTCTAGGGGGTAAAAATGGAATGAAGAGCTTTAAATTCTTGGCATTATCTGCAGTAATTGGAGCATCGTTAGTATTAACAACCGCTTGTGGCTCAGATGGAAATTCTACAGATAAAAAGTCAGCACAAGCAGGTGAAGAGAACAAGCAACTTCAAGGTGAAATCAATATAGACGGTTCATCTACTGTATATCCAATAATGGAAGCTGTTGTGGAAGAATACGGGACGCAGCAACCAGGAGTAAAAGTTTCAGCAGCAGGTAATGGAACAGGGAATGGCTTTAAGGCACTTATTGATGAAAAAACAATCATTTCAGATGCATCAAGAGAAATTGAACCTGAAGAGCAGGCAGAACTAGATAAGAAGGGAATTAAAGTAACACCTTTTAAACTAGCTTTTGACGGTATTTCCGTTGTTGTCAATAAGGAAAATGATTTTGTTGACAAGCTAACAATCGACGAACTTAAAAAACTTTGGATTGAAGATGGAAAGGTGAAAAAATGGTCTGATATTCGTAAAGGATGGCCAGATAAAGAAATTAAATTCTATTCACCAGGAACAGAATCCGGTACTTTTGATTACTTCGATGAGGTTATATTAGAAGGAAAGCCGATCGTAGAAAAAGCAACACTTTCAGAAGATGATAATATCCTCGTACAAGGTGTCAAAGGTGATGCCAATGGCATTGGTTATTTTGGATATGCCTATTACTTGGAAAACAAAGATCAATTAAAGATCGTTCCGATTGATAACGGTGAGGGAGCAGTAGAACCAACAAATGAAACGATTGAATCTGGAAAATACGCTCCATTATCTCGTCCGCTTTATTCATATGTAAGAAACGACGCTATTAAGAAAGATGAAGTATATGACTTCTTAAAGTTCATGTTAGAAAATGCAGCAGACTTTTCTGAAGAAGTAGGCTATGTGAAACTTCCAGAAGATGAATATACAAAAGACTTAGATACTCTAGAAAGCTTGAAATAAATGGATGAAATGGGAGAAGAATTGAGAGGCTCTTGATAGCTTCTCAATTCTTCTTGTGGATGAATTGGGGGCCTTCAATTTGGAAAAAGCAAAAAACTTTTCTGTGCAGGAAATGATTCAAGAGAAAAAAAGGAAAAATGGAAAAATGAATTTGGAAAAAGGCATTCCATTTTTGCTTTTAGTAATCTCCATTGTATCGATATTAACGACAATTGGAATTGTTTTCACATTAATATTTGAAACTTTTACCTTTTTTGATCAAGTATCTATTAAGGAATTTTTAACTGCGAAAAAGTGGTATCCATTTTCAGAAACAGAAGGTACATTTGGAATTTTACCTCTAGTTTCTGGGACGGTAAAGGTTACAGTCATTGCGACGATTGTTGCGGTACCGATTGGACTTTTATCGGCCATATATTTGAGTGAATATGCATCTGAGCGCACACGAAGAATAATTAAACCGATATTAGAGGTTTTAGCAGGAATCCCAACCATAGTATATGGGTTCTTTGCCTTGACCTTTGTAACACCCTTATTACAGAAAATGATACCAAGCTTAGAAATATTCAACGCGTTAAGCCCTGGTATTGTTATGGGAATCATGATTATCCCAATGATTGCATCTCTTTCAGAGGATGCATTGTCATCTGTTCCTAGCTCTCTACGTGAAGGTGCGCTTGCCATGGGTTCGACTAAGTTTGAGGTTTCATGGAAAGTGGTAATGCCTGCAGCGATTTCCGGTATTATCGCATCCATAGTTTTGGGAATCTCTCGTGCGATTGGAGAAACGATGATTGTCGCAGTTGCAGGGGGATCGACTCCAAATTTAGGTTTAGATATAACCAGTTCAATTCAAACCATGACAGCCTATATTGTACAAGTGAGCGCGGGAGATGCTGGGTATGGAACAACCATTTATTATAGCATTTATGCTGTTGGCTTTACCCTTTTCCTCTTTACGCTTGTTATGAACCTACTTGCACAGTTTATTTCACGTAAGTTTAGGGAGGAATATTAATGAAGTTGATCGATCATTCCCAAGTCATCAAAAGGACGAATAGAAGATTGGTTTCAAATCGATTTTTTAAAACCTTTACCTTCGTCTCAACCCTTTTTGGGTTGATGATCTTAGCATTATTATTATATCGGTTATTCACTCAAGGATTTGGTTATTTAGATTTACAATTTTTGCAGAGTTTGCCTTCTAGAAAACCAGAGTTAGCCGGTGTTAAAACGGCATTAATCGGTACGGTTTGGCTCATGGCAGTTGTTGCCCCAACATCTTTAATATTAGGCGTCGGTACAGCTATATATCTTGAAGAATATGCAAAGAAGAATCGTTTTACCGATATTATTATCGTGAATATCACCAATTTAGCTGGTGTCCCTTCCATTGTTTTTGGATTATTAGGGTTAACGATTTTTGTAAAATTATTTGCCTTCGGAAGTAGCGTACTTTCAGCCGGTTTAACGATGAGTTTATTAATTTTGCCTGTTATTATCGTGTCTTCTCAGGAAGCGATTCGTGCGGTCCCGAAAGAAATGAGGGAAGCTTCCTATGGAATGGGGGCAACAAAATGGCAGACTATTGTCCGAGTCGTTTTACCGGCAGCAATTCCAGGGATACTTACGGGGGGAATCCTTGCTCTTTCTCGTGCAATCGGAGAAACAGCACCGTTAGTGGTTTTAGGTTTACCTCTATTCCTGGCATTCTTACCGCGGTCTGTTTTTGATACCTTTACGGTGCTTCCAATGCAAATTTATAACTGGACAGGTCGTCCACAAGTTGAATTTCAAGACTTAGCTGCGGCAGGAATCATTGTATTAATAGTAATGTTAGTTGTAATGAATTCAATTGCAGTGGTTATTCGAAATAAATTTCAAAAACGATTCTAAAGTCTAACAGGAGGAAAAAGGATGAATGCGATGATGGAGAAAATGATTACTACCAAGGTCAAGCAAACGGCGATGAGTCATCAAGTGGAAAAAGAAAGTGTATATCAAACGAAACAACTGAATCTATGGTACGGGGATAATCACGCGTTAAAAAATATCGATTTAGATATTATTGAAAATGAGGTTACTGCGATTATTGGTCCATCCGGATGTGGAAAATCAACTTATATTAAAACTTTGAATCGAATGATTGAATTGGTTCCAAATGTGAAAACAACAGGTGAAATCCAATATCGCGGAAGAAATATTTTTGACAAAACGTACGGTGTTGAAGAGCTCCGAACAAAGGTAGGGATGGTCTTTCAAAAGCCAAACCCATTTCCAAAATCCATTTATGAGAATGTTGCGTACGGACCCAAAATTCACGGAATCAAAGATCGAAAAATACTTGATCAAATCGTGGAAAAAAGTCTTAGAGGTGCTGCTATTTGGGATGAAGTAAAGGATCGATTAAATGAGAATGCGCTTGGTCTATCTGGTGGTCAGCAGCAAAGGCTTTGTATGGCTCGTTGCTTAGCTATCGAGCCGGATGTCATTCTCATGGATGAACCAACAAGTGCGTTAGATCCCATTTCAACCTTGAAAATTGAAGAGCTTGTACAAGAATTAAAGAAAGATTTTACGATTATTATCGTTACACATAACATGCAGCAAGCAGCAAGGATATCAGATAAAACTGCCTTCTTCCTTAATGGAGAAGTAATTGAGTTTTCCCAAACAGATAAGATCTTTTCTAATCCAATGGATAAGCGGACAGAAGACTATATCACAGGACGTTTTGGGTAAAAATAGTGAAAGTTATTTCATATCTGGAAAAGGAAGAAATGAGGGAGAATCCATGCCAGTTAGAGAAAAATTTCAGTTTGATTTAAGTGAATTACGAAAAAAAGTCACAGAGTTAGGGATATTTGCAAATGAAGCATTAAGGTATTCTATTGAAGCATTGGAAACTCAGGATATTAATAATGCATTAGAAATTATTGATAATGATACTAAAGCAGATGTTCTATATGAAGAAATTAATGATTTTAGTATTTTATTAATCGCGAAACAACAGCCTGTTGCGATTGATTTAAGAAGAATAATTGTTGCTATCAAAATTGCTTCTGATTTAGAAAGAATCGCGGATTTTGCGGTCAATATTGCGAAATCGACAATCAGAATCGGGAAGACAGAACTTATAGATTCCATTGTTCCAATTAGGGAAATGTTTGAGAAGACATCGGAAATGATTCAAATTGCGATAGAAGCATTTAATGAAGAAGATGTAACAAAGGCTAATTTAGTGGTTGATATGGATGATGCGGTGGATGATTATTATGGGCAGATCATTAAACAGCTTTTGCATTCGAGTCAAGATAAGCTGGATACACTACCACAAATAACACAACTCTCTTTTGTTTGCCGTTATTTAGAACGCGCAGCAGACCATACAACAAATATTGCAGAAAGCGTCTTTTATCTCATAAAAGGGAAGCATTACGAAATAAATAGTTGAAAGCAAAAAGCTAAAGTAGAAATACTTTAGCTTTTTGAAATGATTTTTGCGATTTGTTCCAAGCTCATCTGATCGGTTAATGGGAACTTTCCTAGTTGGATTTTTGTGCTATAGTCATGTTCACTCATGTAATTTGTCAGTTTAGCCTTATCCTCAATAATCCCTTGATTTTCTAAAATCGTTGCAATTTCTTCTGAAGACATGCCACTAGTGATTACTAATTGATAGGTAATCTCCTTTTTTTTATTCGTGGCTGTTTTTTGCTTCGTGCTATTTTTTTGGGCATTTTCAGATTTTGGCTTTGTGCTTGACTGATTTTTAACCAAATCGTCGTATTTTTCTTTTGTTAATATGACATAATTCTTTTCTTTTAAAAAGGAAATGGCATCAGAAGCTGATAAGGTCTTATTTTCATGATGAAAAAGATAATAATAAGATGCGATGATACATACAGTAAAGAAAATTCCAAAAGAAAAGGCTCTTAATGATTGCTTATTCATAGGAGTTTCCCCTTAACATATAATTTTGAATAATGGATTGGACATCCTCTTGTGAAAGGGAGGACTGCTTTGAAATTTGCTCAATAGACAAACCTTGTCCGGCTAAAGAGATGACTTGGTTTTTGATAATTTCATGAATTTGTTTTTTTCCTTGTGAATAGGTGGAAGCTGTATTAGGAAATGCTGTCATGTCATTTTCAGATACTAAAAGCTCTTCTTCTAAAACTCGTAATTTTTTTTTGATTTGATATAGCTCTTGCAGTTGTTGCATAGAAAGCTGGTCGACATCTTCTTTTAAAGATTTAACGGGATCCTTTGCGAAAATGGATAGGATACATAGGATTACAGATAATGCAAGTAATCCAAGGAATAAAGATTGCATATATTTTTCACCCTCGTGTTTTTCAAGATCAAATTATTTGCCGGAAAAAATTGGACAAACTCATTTTAACATGTTAATCGACAAATTTCGATATCGATGTTGATCTCATAGAAAATACAGTAATATTGTCGCATTTTAATTGGAAAAGGCTGCTATATGTGTCGATTTTTCATAAGTTCAGCCATATTTTTTATTTTTATTATTTTTTTGTGCATTCGTTCTTATGTATAGCAAAGGGGTTACAGGTTACGACAAAATGCGTTTATTGTGACTTAAGCGCAACAATGCTAACATTAACTTATAAAAAGTTATAATATTTTGTTTATTGTGAACATATGCCGGTGATTCATGAATGAGTACAGACAACTAGTTCTTTGCGTTATAAAAGTTTGTCATTTTGGAGGAATCTGAAAATACGTGATAAAGTAGGTGAAAGAAAGATGGGTATGGATATGTATGTGAAAAATATCGTAGACTTTCCTCTTGTGAAACAAGAATTAATCACTCAAATCGGAATATGGGTAGATGGGAAAGCATTTTGGTTAAAATCTGTAAACGAGAAAATATTGATAGAACAGGGCATTTCGCTTCAAATTAAAAAAGACCATTTTCATTCTAAAATATATTATTATGGCATATATCTAACCAATCATATGTCAAAAGATCGTGACGTACAAATTTTATTTATGCATCAGCATAAAGAGGCAACAAAGGACCATTTTTCCTTTATTTCACCTTCTGAAAATGTCATCTATCACTTAGCCAATAACAAGGTTTATTTAGTAAATGGAGAAATTGGCGGTCGTGTGGAGGGACAGAGAACGGTTCAGCCTTATTGGAATTTTTATAATGATTTATGTTGGAGAAATCTTGATAAGGGGATTCTCCAATATCGTCCTATGGTTAAAGGGGCTGCTGTGAGTTTAATGTCAATTGGTGCAAAGATTCCGCCTAAGAAAACCATAAAAGGAAGCTCATGGGTCATTATGGATGAGCGAAAATTGGAATTGGAACGATTAAATAAATTATTCATTAAAAAAACGGACTAGCATTTCCATTTGAAAAATGATATTATAGAAAAGTCGTATGAACGAACTAGTGCTTAATAGTTTGGAGGGAAATTACATGCGTGTAAATATTACGTTAGCTTGCACTGAGTGTGGAGATCGTAACTATATTTCTAAAAAAAATAAACGAAATAATCCAGATCGTCTTGAGCTAAAAAAATACTGCCCAAGAGAAAAACGTTCTACTCTACATCGTGAAACAAAATAAGCAGTGGGATTCTTCCTACTGTTTTTTTTATACAAAAAAATAGTTTTTTGGTAATAAGAGGTGAAGAAGATGTTGGATAAAAAACTCTTAAGGAAAGAAATTCAAAGGAAGCTTTCATCCATCCCTAAGTCTCAATATGAACAATTATCATCTATGGTAGCAAGTCATTTATTTAAAGATGAGGATTATCAAAAGGCTGAAACCGTGGGCATTACCATTTCCAGAGCACCTGAGGTTGATACATACAAAATAATTTCTAGAGCTTGGAAAGATGGGAAAAAAATCGTAGTTCCTAAATGTAATCCAAGGGAACGCACTATGATCTTTCGTGAAATTCAATCTTTTGATCAGCTTGAAATGGTTTACTACGGATTGCTTGAACCTATCGTAGAAAAAACGAGAGCGGTTGAAAAGAAGGAGATTGAATTACTCATTGTTCCCGGACTTGGTTTTACTCCTGATGGTGGAAGATTAGGTTTTGGCGGCGGATTTTATGACCGTTTTCTGCAGGATTTTCGTAATCCTTTATTAGCACTTGCATTTGAGGAACAGATTGTATCCCAAATTCCAATGGAATCTCACGATATTAGAATTCCCAAAATTATTACTGAAAAAGGATATGTGAAAAGATGACTGATGTCCTTTTTTCAGCTCTATTTATAATCATAACTGCAGTTAGCGGGTATTTATTGCGTTTCTTGACTATTTCAGGGATGTGGGCAGCAATATTTGTCGGCCTCATTGTTTTTTTTAGTCTTGGGATAGATGGCCTTTTGCTCATGGGTCTCTTTTTCGTCAGCTCTAGCATCTGGTCCAAATATAAAAGAAGACAAAAAAATAAAATTGAAGAGATGCATGCAAAAGGCTCTCAAAGGGATGTGCAGCAGGTTTTTGCAAATGGAGGTATGGCAGCAATAGCTTGCCTAATTTATATAGCAACGAAAGATTCGTTATGGATCCTTGTTTATTGCAGTGCAATTGCTTGCTCTAATTCAGATACATGGGCTTCAGAAATCGGTTCATTAAGTAAAGATGAGCCCGTTTATGTTAGAAATTTCAAAAAGGTTTCACCAGGGACATCAGGCGCAATTAGTTTTATAGGTACGTTGGCCGCTATTATTGGATCCTTTTTCATCGCAGTTGTCGCGTATTTCTTATTTCACCTTTCTTTTTCCAATATGCTTAGCATCCTTTTGTTTGGTTTTCTAGGAAATGTAATAGATACTTTATTTGGGGCTTTTTTTCAAGTACAATATATTTGCTCCCAGTGTGGATTAGTGACGGAAAAATCATTACATTGTGGAGAACCAACAAAGGTGAAAACGGGATATGTCTTGTTCAATAATGATATGGTAAATTTTCTCTCAAGCTGTTCTTCCGCTTTATTTACGTTCATCTTTTATCAAATCTCTTAACTTTATGTTTAATACTTCTCATGTTTAGTTTAAAAAGAGTACATAATAATAATGAGGTTAATTGTGAGGGAGGATTTTTGAATGAAGGATTTTGTGAACAGAGTAGTTTTAGTAGGGACAGGTGCAGTTGGCTCTAGCTATGCTTTTGCTCTACTTAATCAAGGTGTAACTGAAGAGCTTGTTTTGATAGATTTAAATGTCGATAAATCTGAAGGGGATGCAATGGATCTAAACCATGGGCTACCATTTGCGCCTTCCCGGACGAAAATATGGTTTGGAGATTATTCTGATTGTAAATCGGCTGATATTGTGGTGTTAACCGCAGGGGCTAATCAAAGACCTGGGGAGACACGCTTAGATTTAGTTGAAAAAAATACGAAAATCATGAAATCAATTGTTGAAGAGATTATGGCAAATGGATTTGAAGGAATTTTTGTTGTTGCTTCAAATCCGGTTGATATTTTAACATATGCAGTTTGGAAATATTCAGGAATGCCAAAAGAAAGAGTCATTGGATCAGGAACGATTCTTGATACCGCCCGCTTACGATTTTTATTAGGAAAATATTTCGATGTCGATACTCGAAATATTCATGCCTATATTATTGGTGAACATGGAGATACTGAGCTTCCAGTATGGAGTCATGCGGATATAGCTTGTGTTTCTATCTATAATTGGATTAATCAATCTGAAAAGTTTAAAAGAGACGATTTAGATGAAATCTTTATGAATGTTCGTGATGCGGCTTACCATATTATTCAAAGAAAAGGGGCCACCTATTACGGAATTGCCATGGGGCTTGTTCGTTTAACTAAGGCAATACTCCAAAATGAACACTCGGTTTTAACGGTTTCTACCTATTTAAATGGAGAATATGGGCATAAAGATATTTTCATTGGAGTTCCAGCCGTTGTGACGAGAAAGGGTGTTCGAGAAATTGTGGAAATTAAGTTAGATAAGGAAGAAAAGGAGAAGTTTAATTACTCGGTCGAGGTGTTGAAAAAAACGATGGGTCCTGTTTTAAAATAGGATTTCTCTTAAGACAATTTTCCAATAATTACAGATAAATATTCAGGCATCTTCTAACCAATACTATCCATAGAAGGGAGGAATGAAGATGTCTCGATGGATTTCTATATTGCTAATTGGAATTGGCGGATTTTTTTTATTTCAGAGACGTTATAAATTAATGAATTCCGTTCTTGCTAAACCGTTGATTCGAAAATTTTTCGTTTCTTCATTCATGAATTTACCGGGTGTAAGAAATAAGATGATCAATACGTTTTTTTCAAGACAACCGATATAATCTTAATCAAAAGGGCTTGACTTCAGGTGAAATTTAGCAGATAATTCCACTCTGCTATTGTATTCGTTCTGAAGTCTAAAGTCCTTTTATTTTGGAGTGCTTCTAATACTTTTACAATTTATATATAAAAAGGTTATGATGAAAATAAAATAATAAAGACTAGGAAGAGGATGGTCTTCTTAGCATTTGAAACAACCAAAACAGACTTCTTTAGTTTGTAAGGTTAAAGTCAAGGCAAGGTCCAAGTGAAAGTAGGGGAAATTTTGAATACACAAGAGTCTTATTTATTCTGGAGATTGGCACATTATTTTATTGCTGTTCAGCAATATAGAATCATTCAACTATCGAAAGATCAAAATGAGCTATGGCTAGAAAAGATGGAGAATAAACGAGCAAGGGTCATTCGTTTACTTTGCCATAATTTAGATTGGAGCAATTGGCTTCAAAGGGATATTGAATTAACCTCTGCAAATGGAGAGAGTATCCGGAGACAATTAAGAAAAGGAGAATTAAATGTATTAAATTTATATTTTTCTGAATATCCCCCTGTTGATGATTATCAATTTCGAATGGAGAAACCTTTTATTAATCCTCAAAGTAATAAAACACAGGTCGAATCGATCCTTTTTACAAGAGAAAATCAGATATCATCATTGGAGAAGTTAAGTCAACTATTTCAGGATCGATTATCGTTTTCGATTCCAGAGGATATTTCTGAAGATGAAATCGAAAAGGTTAAATCTGCGGCTTTAACTATAGCAGTAAACAAAATAAAAACTGAAAAATCAATGTTTGAATTTGGCAAACCTTTATTTACATATGTCTTTTTGGCGATTCAAATTATTATTTATCTTTTGATGGAAATAAGCGGTGGAAGTACAAATACTAATACCTTAATTAAATTTGGGGCAAAATTCAATCCACTTATTCTTGATGGTGAATGGTGGCGCTTTTTCACACCTATCTTTATACATATTGGCCTACTGCATTTATTTATGAATAGTTTAGCCTTGTATTATTTAGGCATTACCGTTGAAAAAATCTTTGGTCGGATTCGTTTTATTTTCATCTATTTGTTCGCTGGCTTTTGCGGTTCTTTGGCAAGCTTTCTTTTTAGTCCGAACCTATCGGCTGGAGCAAGTGGAGCTATCTTTGGCTGTTTCGGAGCACTGTTATTTTTCGGGCTCATGTACCCAAAGTTATTTATGAGGACGATGGGTCTTAATATCTTTATCGTCATTGCGATTAACTTAGCTTTTGGTTTCTCCATGGAAGGTATCGATAATGCTGGTCATGTAGGGGGATTAATCGGCGGTTTCTTAGCAACGGGTATCCTACAATTTCCAAAAAAGAAGAAGTGGCTGCAACAGGGGGCTTTTTTCATCCTCTCTGCTGTTCTATCTATTAGCATGTTATATTATGGTTTTCATCATCGAACAAAATTACTCGATGAGCAGTCCACTTTGTATTTGGCACATGATTATATTCAATCCAATGAATGGAAAAAAGCGAAAGGATTGCTAGATGAGTATATTGGAGAACATACAGATTCGGCTGATAGTTATTTCTTGCTTTCTTATACAGAAATCAAAATGAATCAAGTGAATTTGGCAAAAGAGCATCTGCTTCAAACCATTGAATTAGAACCGAATATGGATGAAGCCCATTATAATTTGGCCTTAATATATGCTAATTTACATGAACTTGATCAAGCAAAGAAATATGCTAATAAGGCAGCTGAAATTGACCCGGATAAAAAGGAATATCAAGATCTCGTTCAAAAACTTAATCAATAAATAAAATTTTCACCTAGGGTACGACCATGAACTACGAGGAAATTAGTATGATTTCCTTGATTCTTGTCAAAGATGTTTTATGTTACAAGAAAAAAGTGGAAGTATTCTTGAGGTGGATTATGGAGGAGAAAACACAGACCAATGTATCGGGCAATTACTATAAGAATGTAAATTATCTAAAGGATGAACTAGGGGTCGGAAAAAACTTTGATATCATCCATTTAGATCTCGAATATGCGGAAACGAAAATGTCGTTATTTCTTGTTGATGGACTTGTAAAAGATAATCTCCTTCATTTATTGTTAAAGTTTTTAGCGACGGTTAAGAAGGAGCAATTAGATGCAAATCTATTAACAAAGTTAATGAAGACCTATATTCCTCATATTGAAATTGAAGCAGTAGATGATTTAGATAAAGTGGTCGATCTTGTATTAGCAGGACCAACTGCAATGGTGGTTGAAGGCATTGATCAAGTCATTGTCATAGATGCAAGAACATATCCTGCACGTAGTCCAGAGGAACCAGACATTGAAAGAGTCGTTCGCGGTTCTCGCGATGGATTTGTAGAAACATTAGTATTTAATACGGCACTTACTCGCAGAAGAGTGAGAGATCGGACTTTACGAATGGAATACCTTCAGGTTGGCAGAAGATCAAAAACAGATATCGTGGTTTGTTATTTAGCCGATATTGCTAATCCGGAGATTGTGAAACAAGTGAAAGATTCCATTTCTAAAATTGATACCGATGGTTTGCCGATGGCAGAAAAAACGGTAGAGGAATTTATTTCTGGCAGGCACTGGAACCCGTTTCCAATGATTCGCTATACAGAAAGACCGGATACGGCAGCAACTCATCTTTTCGAAGGTCATGTATGCATTATTGTTGATGGGTCTCCTAGTGTTATGATTGCACCAACAACTTTTTGGCACCACCTACAGCATGCTGAGGATTATCGAAATAAGCCATTAGTAGGTGCTTATCTTCGAATGGTTCGATTTATTGCTGTGTGGGCTTCGATTTTTTTGCTTCCTTTATGGTATCTTTTTGCAATTGATTCTAGCTTGCTCCCAGCTACATTAGACTTTATTGGTCCTAATAAAGAAGGAGAACTCCCGCTTATTTTACAATTTTTAATGATTGAAATTGGGATCGATATGCTAAGAATGGCTGCTATCCATACCCCATCCTCCTTGGCCACAGCGCTCGGGCTAGTGGCTGCATTAATGATCGGTCAAGTGGCTGTTGAAGTTGGATTATTTATTAATGAAGTAGTTCTCTATTTAGCGATTGTTGCGATTGGTACCTTTTCTACTCCAAGTTATGAACTAAGTCTTGCAAATAGAATTGTTAGAATGATCCTGCTTATCCTGACTGCAGTGTTTCAAACATATGGCTTTGTTTTGGGTGTAGCAGGGCTTTTCATCCTTTTAATTAGTATGAAATCATTTGGAGTCCCCTATTTTTGGCCGTTCATCCCATTTAATATTCGAGCGATAAGAGATGTGTTTTTACGATCGCCTATCCCTTTAAAAAATAGGAGACCTAATATATTACATCCAAAGGATCCTGATCGCTAAAGATGCATTATTTATGATTGAAAGACAATAATTTCCCAGACTGTTCTAATGAGCAGTCTGTTTTTTCATATTAGCAGCTTGAGGAGAACACTAAATTAGATTATACTTTTAAATGAAAAATGACTGATTACAAGTATGGATAAAATCGAGGGTTAACATGAAAAGTATATATGATATACAACAATTATTAAAAAGGTTTGGGACAATTATTTATGTTGGGGATCGAATCGGAGATTTAGATTTGATGGAGTCTGAAATTAAAGAACTTTATCAGGCAAATTTTATCGAACCTATTGAATATCAAACCGCGATATTATTGATTAGACATGAAAGGCAATTTTTGTTAGAGAAAGAAAAGAAAAAATAAAGGCCTAAAGTACTTCAAGGGAGTGTGTTATGGATGAGTGAGCAATGGCTATTAGGTGTAGATTTGGGTGGAACAACTACCAAATTGGCTTTTTTAAGTCAGAATGGTGAAATTCTATACAAATGGGGAATTCCTACTGATAATTCTAATGATGGTCAAAATATTACCATTAATATTGCTGAATCGATGGAACAAAAGCTAAGTGAATTAAAGCTAACAAAGAGCCATCTCCTTGGAATTGGAATGGGGGCACCTGGTCCAGTTAATTATGAAAAGGGTATCATCTATAACACAGTAAATTTAGGCTGGCCAGATCATTATCCATTGATGGAGATGTTGCAAAAAGCAACATCATTACCTGTTGCCATTGAAAATGATGCGAACTGTGCAGCGGCAGGTGAAATGTGGAAGGGTGCCGGAAATGGGTCAGCTAACGTTCTTTGTGTCACACTTGGTACAGGAGTTGGTGGTGGAATTGTCGCGAATGGCCAAATTCTTCAAGGCTATCGCGGTGCAGGTGGTGAAATTGGTCATATCACTTCCGTAACAGAAGGTGGTGCACGTTGTGGCTGCGGCAAAACAGGTTGTTTAGAAACTGTTGCTTCAGCGACAGGAATTGTCAGGATTGCAACAGAAGAAATACAATCAAAGAAGAATACGTCAGGGAGTTTATTTGACCTCTATCAATTAAACGGAAGAATATCAGCGAAGGATGTTTTTGATTGTGCAAGCAAAGGTGATGCGAAGGCGCTTTTTGTTGTTGAACATGTGGCCCATTACTTAGGCTTAGCGCTTGCTAATATCGCGTCAACTGTGAATCCGGAAAAAATAGTACTTGGTGGAGGAGTTTCACTGGCTGGAGATGTATTGCTGAAGCCTGTCCAAACATATTTTAACAAATATGTTTTTCCACCAATCAAGGATTATACATCAATTACCCTTGCTACTTTAGGAAATGATGCCGGGGTGATTGGTGCAGCGTGGCTGATTAAAAATCACTTGAAGTAAGGTCTATATTGAGAATTTTGATAAAGGTCTAATAATCTTCTTCATGATATTAAGAAAAATGGTTCCTTCATGAGAAGATTTTGTTAGACCTTTTTCCATTCACCCATTAAAAATTGGATTCCAAGTGCAAAACTCCATTTTCCTCTAATATGTATGATATGAATAGCAAAAAAGGGAGGAAGGCTTTATGGAGGTATTTTTTCGAGATGGAGATAGCTTGGATTATTATGCTCAGCTTTTTGGAATTTCGTTAAATTTATTAAGAGATTCGAATAGCAATATTGATTTTTCACAAATGAAAAGTGGTCAACCCATTCAAATACCTGGTTTTGCTTTAGAGCATCACATGCTTGGGATAAATGATCAGCTTTATTTTTTGGCAGCAGAAAGAAATTTATCTCTTGATGCTATTAAGCTTGTCAATCAAGATTGTCATTTTGCAGAGCTTATGATTGGCTCCAACATCTATTTGCCAAAAAGAGTTAATCGAGCTGTTGTAAATCGGAGGAGGGCATATGATTATTCTGCTCTTACAGAAGATATCGAAGCTTTAAATGCTCTGTACCCATTTATTCGGATAAATGAGATTGGAAAGAGTGTTTTAGGGAAATCCATTTATGAATTGCGCTTAGGAAGGGGACAAAAGAAGGTGCATATGAATGCTTCTTTCCACGCAAATGAATGGATTACCTCTTCTGTTCTTATGGAATTATTAAATGCCTTTCTACTTACTATGATGAATTTTCAAAAGATGAGACATATTAATACGGCAGAATTATATGAACTCGTTGATCTGTCCATTGTTCCGATGGTCAATCCAGATGGGGTTAACCTTGTGATTAATGGTTTACCGGAACAAAACAGTCGAGAACTGATTCGAATGAACGATGATAATCAAGATTTTTCAGGATGGAAGGCTAATATCAGAGGAGTAGATTTAAATAATCAATTTCCTGCTAATTGGGAGATTGAGAAGGAAAGAAAAATACCACAATCTCCTGCCTTTAGAGATTATCCTGGAGAAAAGGCACTGTCAGAGCCCGAAGCAATAGCAATGGAAAAATTAGCCGAAGATCATCCGTTTTCGCGTGTCATTGCCTTTCATACACAAGGAGAAGAGTTTTACTGGGGTTATGAAGGGAAAGAGCCAGTAGAATCATTCATGCTTGCATCTGAGTTTGAACGGTGGAGTGGCTATAAATCCATTCAAAACGTCGACAGTCATGCAGGTTTCAAGGACTGGTTTATTCAAACCTTCAGAAAACCAGGCTTTACGATTGAATTGGGGAGGGGAATTAATCCGTTACCACTATCGCAATTTCCGGAAATCTATCGTAAAGTGGAAGGAATTTTTCTAGCAGCGCTCTATTTGTAAGCTTTTAAATAAAAATTGTAAAAAAATACAAATTCATGAAACATTTATATGATTTATACGTAGAACAAAAGAAGGATAATTTGTAAGTGGGTGTGGAAATGAAATCGAAAATAAGTAACGATAAAGCGAACTTTCTTTTTTTGTTTATGATAATCATAGTTTCCGCACTTTTAATCGCTAGTGGTTGTGAACGCAATAAGGAATTTGTGTCTCATAAAGCAAATAAAGAGAAAAAAACACATGAAATAAATAATCAAGTCGTTATGAAAGACCCTATTGTCCTAGAGGACAGAGATTTTTATTCTATTTATGGCTGGTTGGATGATCATACGATTTTTTTTACGACAGAAGAAAATCAGGGTGGAAGTGTTTATGAGTATGACTTGATAAATGGACGAAAAAAATTACTCTATAAAAGTGAATACCCAATTGTGACAGCAGCAGCCAGTTATTCGAAAAAAAGGATACTCTTGCAGTCTTCGAAGTCTTCCTATATGGGGATACTTACGGTATTGGACAGAGGAGGAAAGGTATATTTTTCTAAAGAAATCCCATCAACAGAATTATCATTTGAGTGGAATCAATATGATGAGGATAAGCTTCTAGTATCAGCTTTTAAAGAAGATTGGTCATTTCAATCTTTTCTTGTGAATGTGGTTGATAATGCTTGGACTCCTTTAAAAATAAAACAGCCATTTGCTGATTGGTTAGATAAAAATGAATTGTTGTATTTAGATTGGGATAATGACAAGCTTTCTTTGTTTGCCCCTTTGATTAAAATGAATTTGGATGATGGGAATACGAGCAAGATAGAAGATCATGTTTTTCAGGTTCATACGCTTCATGATCATCTTCTGACTATAACCGTTAATGAAAATGATAGGGAGCATGCCATCTATTCTTTTTATACAGATTCGTTAAAAAAAGTGAGATCGATCAAACTTTTTCAATTGACGCGGTATTCTGATTGGCTAGTGCCATTTTTTGATTATGATGTAATAAATTCCCGGTTTATTACGTTTCAACCCTTAAATAGTGGTGATGTTGATTTCTACAATAAAGGATTTCAGCTTGTTTCCTATTCCTTAAAAGATGATAGTCAGGAAATGATATTAGATGATATGAAAAACGAACCTTTAAGTTGTTCTCCGAGTGGCAATTACTGTTTGTATGGCAATTATTTAGAGAATTTAATCGATATGAAAACAAAGAAAATCATGAAATTAGTAAAAGAAACCTCAACTGAATCAGGAGAGGTGAAATCAATAGAGAGAGCTTCGTAAACAAAGCGAGAGTAGAAAAATAAAAGACTGCCAAGGGGCAGTCTTTTAAGCTTTTCATATCACTGAGCTGCTGGAAATCCGGAATGAACAATCGTCATAATCGCAAACCAACCGAATACAGCAACCGCTCCAACACCAAATATAATTCCAGGTACATTTTTGTTTTTAATTGCACTAAACGCACCGTATAAAGCGAGAAGAGCAACTAGCATAAAAATGATAACAAGTCCCATTAAGAATGCCCCCTTTTTGTTTTAATCAGCAGTAAACTAGCCTATGTGAAAATAATTTCAGGCATCGTACCTTTGTGTTATAGCTATTATGTACACTCGAATCTATTTTATAATTTTTTTATTTGTTTGTCGAGGTGAAAAAGTGACACTTCTTTGTCAAATGGGCACACTATTTTGAAAATTGTATTAGGATCAAGAGAGTTTCCTTCTAAGAAGTTAATCGAAGGGTGAAGAAGTGTTTTTTGTATTCATTTCCGAAATGAATAGTGTAAAATAATACTTAATCTAAATTATGGAGGTGCCTGATGGAGTATATTCAAATCCCTCTTGGACCAATACAAACGAATTGTTATATTGTAAAAAACGAGAATCAATCCTGCCTAATTTTTGATCCAGGTGCTGAAGGGAATAAACTGATACAGTTTCTAAAAAATGAAGGATTGAACCCGGTGGCGATTTTATTAACGCATGCCCACTTTGATCATATTGGGGCCGTTGATGATATTCGAGATTACTTCCAAATTCCAGTTTATTTGCATGAAAATGAAGCGGATTGGTTAGGAAATCCTGATTTGAATGGATCTAATTTTTTGACCCACGATTTGTTGATCAAAATAAAACCTGCTGATTATCTTCTAAAAGGGGAGAAGGAACTAAAGATTGGCGATTTCTCATTCTTTAGTTATGAAACCCCTGGCCATTCACCAGGGAGTCTTTCCTATTATTTTCAAGATAGCCGTTACGTTATTTCAGGGGATGCTTTATTTCAAGGAAGCATTGGCAGGACAGATTTAGTTGGCGGCAACCATGACCAATTAATTGAAAGTATTCACGCAAAGCTTTTAACCTTAGCTGAGGACACCATTGTTCTTCCGGGTCATGGACCTTCGACGACGATTGGCATGGAAATGGATTCTAACCCTTTTCTTAATGGATTTTAAACCATAGAAAAGCCCTTCTTTAATGAAGAAGGGCTTTTCTGGGGGATGTTCTATTCATAATAATGGGAGGGAATCTAGTTAAGCTACTAACTTAACAATATAACATAGATAACACTATGTCAATAGTGTAAAACAAAAAGAAGGGAAAAATATGCAAAATTACCTGAAAAGTAAAATTTTACAATCTCCTTCACAACAAATTACATATGCAGATTTTATCCATGAAGCACTATATCATCCAATGATGGGCTATTATATGAGAGAAAGTGAAAAGGTTGGGCGAGCAGGAGATTTTATCACCACCAGTAACATATCTGATATTTATGGAAAAGTGATTGCCCGTTGGTTTGCCAAGCTAGTGGAAGAAAAGGGGATATTTCCTGCTGTTTTGGAGATTGGTGCTGGAAATGGAAGGTTTGCCAAGTCTTTTATTGAAGAATGGAAACAAATAGAGGAAAAACCTCTCCAATATTTGATTTTGGAAGCGAGCCCCGATCATCAGAAACGGCAGCAGGAAATCATTCATTTTGATGAAAATATTAAACAAGCTGCTTCATTAGCTGACTTTAAGTCATTTAAAGGTATGGTTTTTTCTAATGAACTATTTGATGCTCTTCCTGTTCATGTCATAGAGAAGCATCATAATCAGATTATGGAAGTCATGATAGCCGTTGAAGAAAACGAACTTGTTGAAAAGCTTGTTCCGCTCAAAAATGAAGCTATTCTAAACTTTATTGAAAGAAATGCTCTCAAGCTTCAGGATGGACAAAGGATCGAAATTCCTCTTGCCATGCTGGATTTAGTTAAAAATATTGCGAAGACCCTCGATCAGGGAATCATCGTGACGGTTGACTATGGCTATACAAATAAGGAATGGATGGAGCCTATGCATAAAGAGGGGAGTTTGCGTGGCTATCACAAACATAGACAATGGAATGATGTGCTAAAGCTTCCTGGTGAAATGGATATCACTAGTCATGTCCATTTTGATTCCTTGATCCGGGCTGGTGAAGAAGAAGGTTTATGCTTTTATAAAAAAATGAGGCAGGATGAATTTTTTCTTTCAATAGGTCTTTTAGAAGAACTACAAACACATGCGGATCCTAATCCGTTTTCAGAGGTAAGCAGAAGAAATCGCGCCATTCGCAGCTTAATTATGCCTGATGGAATAAGCTCGTTTTTTCATGTCATTATTCAATTGAAGGGAATTGACGAGATATAAAAAAAGCGATGGGAAACCCATCGCTTTTCTTGTAGATTATTCGGCTACAGCACCTGGAATCATCATGAAAGTTGTCCAGTATGTAAAGCCAATAAAGAAAACAGTTAAGTAAGCTCCAAAGACATAAATATACATGCGTTCGGAAAGCTTTAAGTAGCTTAAAAGCAAGAAAAATCCAGTTTGACCAAAGAAAATTAAGGACGTTGTGTACATTCCTCCTAAAAAGAACATAACAGCAAAAATCCCCGTCCAGAATCCTAGTACTCTGTACATACGATCCATATGTATCTATCCCTCCTTTTCCCCTACAAATCCATCATACAATATTATAAATGAAAACTCTGAAAAGTAAACAACCGTTTGTAACTACTTTGTGACGAATGCATTATAGGCACAGGAATCACAGCCACCCATAATCATGTTTTGCTTTTCTTCTAATTCAAATGAATCAAATAGAACAGAAAACATTCCTTTTAAGAACTCAATATGCATGTTGCAAATGGTTGATGTATGCTCTTCAGCAATTTCCTTAAATGGACAGTTGAAAATTTGAAAATAGATTTTGGACTCTTCTTCGTTTATTTCAAATTCTGGATAGAATCCAGCAATGGTGGAAGCATGTTTTAAAATATTTATTTTTTGTTCAAAGGACAAATTCGAATTTTGATGAAGACGATTTATTTCCTGCTCGATTACTTCCATACCGAATTTTTTACCTGTATTATATAGAGCTTTTTTTCCAACCTCTCCAAGTGAAACCATTGTTTCAATCGCAATTTTGGAAAGTAGTTGATAATCTCTAAATGGGAAATTTAATTGGATTACATCATCAGAGAGACGATATAATCTGCTTGGGCGTCCACCTTTTCCTGTTTTCTTTGTTTCAGATTTAAGCATATTGACATCTTCTAGTTTTGATAAATGTAAACGTGCAACATTTGGATGAATATTAAAACTGTCTGCGATTTCTTGAACAGTAACGTCTTGATGTCTTTTTGTAATGTATTGATAGATATAGTATCTTGTTGGGTCTGAAAGGACATTTGTGATTCTTAATGTTTGTTCCAATTGATTCACCTCAAGGCTCAGGATTAATTAAATTCATTATAATACAGCAAAAAATGGTTAACACTGTAAACACTATAAGTTTAGAAAATGTTCACAAATAAATGGAGAAATCTTGAACTTACATTTTTGGAAACTATATTACAATAATAGTGCTAGAATAGGGAAATTTCCTTATCTTTTTGCGAGAAAAAATGAAAAAATTATGAAATTAAGAAGGAAAATGGAGAAACTTGTCGAAATATTATAAAATTCCCAAAAAAAGGAGGTGCTTGATGAAATTGGCTTCAATTGAAATTTTGGCAGATCGAATTATGAAAGATGCAGTGCGAAACAGTGCTTCAGATGTCCACATTATTCCACGACAGAAGGATACTTTGGTTCAACTGAGAATTGCTAATAAATTACTGCCACGATTATATTTGCCCCTTGAGGAATGTGATCGCTTGATTTCTCACCTAAAGTTTAAGGCACAAATGGATATTGGAGAAAAACGGCGTCCGCAAAGCGGTGCATTCTCCCAAAGAATTGATGGCCACAATATAGGATTACGCCTATCCACCCTTCCTTCTAATAACCACGAGAGTCTAGTTATTCGAATTCTCCCGCAGCAAGAACAACTTCCTTCTTTTCAACTATCTCTTTTTCCAACCATGACAAGAAAATTATTAGCCCTATTAAAGCATGCACATGGTCTGGTCATTTTTACTGGTCCAACAGGCAGTGGAAAAACGACAACCTTATATTCACTGCTCAATGACTCGTCACATATGTATCATCGTAATGTGATTACCCTAGAGGATCCGATTGAAAGATACTATGATTCCGTGTTACAGGTACAGGTAAATGAAAAAGCGGGTGTGACGTACTCAACAGGGTTAAAAGCGATTTTGCGCCATGATCCAGACATCATTATGGTTGGGGAAATTCGTGATAGTGAAACGGCAAGAATTGCTGTTCGGGCAGCCTTGACAGGACATTTAGTATTGAGCACGATGCATACGAGAGATGCAAAGGGGGCTATTTATCGGCTTTTGGAATTTGGGGTTAATCGGTTGGAAATTGAACAAACCCTTATTGCGATTACAGCGCAAAGATTAGTTGAATTAACTTGTTCCTATTGTAAGGGTGCCTGCTCTCCACTTTGTTTTACTTATGGAGACTCAAAAAGAGCAAGTGTCTTTGAATTATTAACGGGAAAAGCCTTATCGTGTGCCTTAAAGGAAGCAAATGGAGAAAAATGTGATTTTCACTACTCAACATTAAAGGAAATGATTAGAAAGGGGGTCGCACTTGGTTTTATTAAAGAATCTGAATACGATCGCTGGGTATTTGAAGAAGAGAAGGAATAAATGGTCTGTTGAAGAACAGGCACAATTTCTAAAGCGAACAGGTGAGCTTCTTTCAAGGGGCTATCCACTTGCTGAGGCAATTGAATCGATTACCTTTCAAATGCCCATGATGAAAAAGAAAGATATTACTCAATGTTTAAGCGAATTAAAAGAAGGCTATCCCTTCTACAAAATTTTGTTTGATTTAGACTTTCATTCCACATTAATTGGCTTTGTCAATTTTGCCGAAAAGCACGGTGATTTAGCGACTGCTTTTCAGGATGGGAGTGAGATGATGTTAAAAAGAGTTAGGGATATGCAAAAATTAAAAAACATCTTTATTTATCCCATCTTTTTAATCTTTATTACCGCTTTCCTTTTTGTTTTTGTTGAAAAAATATTGCTTCCAAGATTTTCTATCCTCTTTCAATCCATGAAAATAAAAGAAAATTTTTTTACCACGATCATATATGCATTTGGCCAATCATTTCCACTGTTTGTATTCCTTCTCATTGCATGTCTCTTTGCCATCCTCTCCTATTATTTCCTTAAATTTCAGCACTACTCAAAAATGTATCAGAAAAAAATAATCACTTCTATTCCGATTATTGGATCATTCTTTAAATTATTATATACTCACTATTTTTCAGTTCAGCTTAGCTATTTATTAGCAGGAGGATTATCTATAAATGAAGCTTTAACGATTTTTGAAGAGGAAGAGCAAAGATTTGAGCATGAAATGGGACTTGAAATTAAACAGTTATTAACAGCAGGGCAAAAATTAGAGGATATCTTATTACAGTTTACATTTTTTGAAAGAGAATTATCCGGCATTGTTAAACATGGGCTTCAGAATGGAAAACTTGATCAGGAATTGCATTTTTTCGGAAAATACTGTTTACAGCAATTTGAGGAAAAAACGAATAAACTTCTCAAGAAGATACAACCATTTTTATTTTCCATTATTGGCCTGTTAATTGTATCGATGTACTTAGCTATATTATTACCAATGTTCCACTTACTTGATGGTATTTAGAAAGGAGTTAGTGTGAAAAATTACTATTTGTGCCGACAGCGGTAGCGGCGGAATGGAGGTTTCTATGATAAAAAATGAAAAAGGCTTTACTCTGATAGAAATGATGATCGTTTTGCTTGTGATTTCGATTCTATTAATTATTACAATCCCCAATATTACGAAGCATAACTCAACCATTAATGATAAAGGGTGTAAAGCATTCGTGAAAATGGTTCAGGGGCAAGTTCAAGCCTATGAAATGGATAAAGGAACACTACCGAAGGATACAACGGAGCTTGAAACAAATGGATACTTAAAAAAAGGAGAGACATCTTGTCCAAATGGCTCATCTGTAACAATCAGTGCGGAAGGTGATGTAACCGCCAACACCGGTAGTTAGTATGGAAAAAGGCTGGAATAAAGGCTTTACCTTAATTGAATCTCTGTTTGTCTTAAGTATATTTATGCTCATGGCTATGATTACTATTATTATGATGAAACCACAAACTAATTTGTTGAATCGCAGTACGTTTTTTTCCCAATTGAAAGCAGATATATTTTATGCCCAGCAATATGCAATCAGCAATCAAAAACAACTTTCCCTTAATATTCTTCCGAACCAATATAAGTATTATATTAAAAATCAAGACGGCTCATATTTACTAGAGCGGGAATATGCAAGGAATATTGATATTTCAGAGGGAACCTTAGGGCTATATTTGAAATTTAATCCAAATGGAAATGTCAATAAATTTGGTTCAATCATGATTTACATTGGCAAGGAGACTTATCGAATGATCTTTCAAATCGGAGGGGGACGTTTCTATGTTGTGAAGGAATAATGGTTATTTTCTCTTCGAACTGCTACTCTCCTTATCAACCATCTTTTTAATGGTATTTAGCCTATTTCCTATCTATTTCCAATTAACGAGGCAATCTATCAGTATAGAAAGAGAGCAAAACGCAACACATATTTTATATGAAATGGTTTTAAATCAAGAAAATCAAATTCCGCATAATGAGATTATTTATCGAAATGAGGAAGCTTTTAATGTGATCTGGAATGAAAATCCCCCCAACAATCATCAGGAGGTGTGCGTGCATTATCAAAATGGTTTTCACAAAAGTGTGCAAAAATGTAAGATCATTGAATAACTTTGGTTTTACGATGTTAGAGATGGTATTTGCCTTTTCTATTTTTTGTATCATCGTGTCTTTTCTCCCTATATGCTTTCGAATGATGTTAAATACCCATTCGAATGAACAAAGAATTCAAAGACTGGAGTGGGAGGTTTTTATTAGTCAAATGAAAATCGAAGTTCAAAGTGCTGACCAAATTAGTGGTGATGATCAGAATCTTTTGCTTTTAAAGGATGGGGCTAGAATTACGCTTGAAAAATATGGGGCAAATTTAAGAAGGAGAGTGAATGAGGAGGGGCATGAAATTATGCTTCAGAATGTACAATCCGTGAAATATCATTATCTTAAAAATGGAGTAACCATTATCGTGACGGATACGTTTCAAGCCACCCATACGGCTACGATTTATACGATCATTGACTTGGAGCAGGCCTCATGATTTGTAATGAGAAAGGATTTACCTATCCTTTAACCTTTATCTTATTTCTTTTGTTTACTATTTTTCTTTCAATTCAAACTGAATTATATGTATCAGAGAAGAAAGTTCTGAAAGAGGCTGAGCAGAATCTAGAAAAAGAATATTATTTTAAACAAGCAGTTAATGATATCCAAAAAGCTCTTCAAGAAAATGGACAGGACATGAAATCGGGGACATTAGCGTATATGGATGGAGAAGTTGATTATTTGATTAAGGATTTAACTGCCGAAGTCTCACAAATCACGTTTCAGATTCATTTTCCGGAAAATGAGAAGGTAACCGGTATGGCTTTCTATGACAAAAAATTAAAAATAATGATAAAATGGTATGAAAAAAACTAATAGGGGATTTAAGGATGCAACCTATCTATATCATCGGTTTTATGGGAACAGGAAAGTCAACAGTCGGAAAGGCACTTGGAGAGCTTTTTGAACTTTCGGTATACGATACAGATGAGGAAATTATGAAACAGCAAAAGATGAGCATCAATGAGATTTTTGCACAAATGGGAGAGACGGGCTTTCGCATGATAGAGACGGAAACTCTTAACAGGATGCCTAAAAACGGGATTATTACGACAGGCGGAGGTATCATTTTAAAGGAAGAGAACGTTAAATATATGAAAGAGACGGGAGTCGTTTTTTTGCTCCATGCCACCATAGAGGAAATCTTACGAAGACTTGAAAATGACGAATCACGCCCACTTCTGAAAGGAAGTAAGAAGGAAAATGCAGTCAAGCTCTATAGCCAAAGAGAACCTTTATACCTAAAAGCTGCAGATTTCATCATTGATACTACCTCTAAATCCATTTTTGAAATCATCAAAGAAATCAAAAATCGATTGAAATGCTGAGAAATGGACATACTTGCTAATGAAAAGGCAGGTGTGTCATTTGAAAACAAATGATTATTTAAAATATATTATTCAACTATTTGTTCAGTATATGGATCAGCCAAAGGAGGAACGGATTAAGAGGCGTTTAGAGCGGAGAGATGCGAAAGAAACCTTTTTATTTAAATGGTTTGGAATCATCCCTTTTGCAATTTTTGCAGGCTTGAAAAAAAGGAAGTGAGTCGCCTGTTGTAAAGTGCTGCTCACTTTCTTTTTTCCATCTGTTTAATTTAGTTTTTCATCTTTATTTAGTGATTTTATGAATTAACTCCATGTATTCGTTGAGTCTTCACGCAGATAAAACAAGCCACCATTGATAATCGAAATCATGATCTTTGGTTCATATTGCTCTTTTAAAGCTTGCTTTTCGATTTCATAACTTTCTCCTTTTTCTTCGATATCTTCATAGAAGTGTTCAAGCAAATGTAAATCCTTTCTCCAACGCTCTTTTGCTTCATCTGCCCAGTGGTGATCTTCCTGTTGAAGGGAATTTGTCAGATATCTTTCGATGCGAGCTAGTCCACTTTTCGGCATAATGAGTGGAGATAATGTAAAGGAATAGTCCGGGATTTTTGGTGCTAATTTAAGCCCCATTAATTTGTCATGAAAATCTTCAACAAGTTGTCCGTTGATTAATTGCAAACCAATGGATTGAAAGATATCCCGTTTTCGATCACATTGATAAGAGATTTTAACATTCATCCCTAACCATGGTTTTAGTGGAATATGCTGACTAGGTCCTGTTTGCAGATTTTCATAAAGCCGGATATAGCCTGCTAAATTTTTGGTTGATTGAAAAATTTGATGAAGTCGCGGTGAACCAAAATGGATCAGTTCTCCTTTCAAATTTTCAGGTGCCTTTTTTTGATCCATAATTAGATTGAGCTTCATCGGATTTGGAATCCCACCGGTTTTTTCAAGGTAATGCCAATAAAATGGACGATTCATTAATTCTTTATCTAATTCAATGGTAAGCTGTACACTCATATATCCAGATTCATTTTCACAGATATCACAGCCATTTGCCTGAAAATAGCGTTCAAGAAATTGATGAATTTCCTGCTGTTGCATTTATATTCCCTTCTTTCATTTCTTCAGCAAACGAGATAATAGAAGATAGATTTTCCATCTTAATTCTCATTTCCCCTTCTGAAGTAGAATTGCCAAATATATCAGCAAGATGATCTTCGACGCTGCCGAAATCTAATTTGGATAAGATATCATCCAATTCGCCAATCACCTTTTCAAATAAATGAATTTTCTCATATAAAAGCTTGAGGATATGTTCCTCAACGGTGCCTTTTGTGGCAAAATTATAAATAAAAACATCCTTTTCCTGCCCAAGGCGATGGATTCGTCCGATCCTCTGTTCAAGTCTCATCGGGTTCCAAGGCAAATCAAAGTTTATAATATGATGACAAAATTGGAGATTGATTCCTTCTCCTCCTGCTTCTGTAGCAATTAAAACTTGTGCATGATTTTTAAACAGCTCCCGCATCCAATCCTTTTTTCCTCGCTTGAAGCCGCCTCGAAAGGGAACAGAGCTGATTCCATGCTGCTTAAGAAACCATTGAAGGTATAATTGGGTTGCGCGGTATTCAGTAAAAATGATTACTTTATCTTGGATATTTTGAATTAATTCCAGTGCCTTTTCTGCCTTTGAATTTATTTTTACAGCCTCCACCTTTGTTATTAAATGCTGGATTTGCTCTTCAAATCGTTTGTTTGGGGATTCTTGTCGGTTTAGCATATTTTTTAAGGTATAAAAGACTGCTTCTCTGCTACTACAGGCTTCTCTTTGCAGCGTCATGACAGAAAATTGGCTGGAGGTTACCCATTGATCTTCTCCTTTAAGTTCTAAAATGGATTCATATAAATCTCTTTCTTCCTGAGAAAATTCAATTGGGATGGTTTTAACCTCCCGTTTTGTCCATTCAATTCCGGTGTCATTTCTTCGATTCCGTATCATGACCTTATTAACGAGTTCTTTTAAATGTTCATCATCATTGATTGAGCGTGAATCCTTTTTATATTTTTCATAAAAGGCGGACTCATTCCCTAAATGTCCTGGTTTTAGAAGGGATACTAAATTAAAAATCTCTTCTATGCGATTTTGAATGGGGGTAGCAGTTAATAATAGGCAGAACTTCTTCTTTAGGTTTTGGACAAATTCATAGTTTTTGGTTTTGTTATTTTTAAGTTTGTGAGCTTCATCAATAATAATTAAGTCATAATTCTGCTGGTGAATGATGTCGCGATGGGGGCTTCGCTTGGCTGTGTCGATGGAAGATACGACAACATCACATTGCTCCCAAACATAACTTTTTCTTTGCGCTATTGCAGGAATATAGAATTTGGAGTTTAACTCATATGCCCACTGTGTGACGAGGGAAGCAGGTACTAAGATTAATACCTTTTTAACAAGACCGCGAATCATATACTCCTTTAAAATGAGTCCTGCTTCAATCGTTTTACCTAACCCAACCTCATCTGCCAAGATAGCTTTTCCATTCATATTTTCGATAACTTGTTTTGCCACTTCAAGCTGATGGGGAAGGGGAGTTAAATGGGATAGATGCTTTGGAGCAGTGAGCCCTTCAAAATCTTCAATAATTGTATGTTTTTCCACTTCAACTGCTAATTTATATAATTCCCAGTTTCCCCATGGTCCATCATCATCAATCCTTTTTAATAAACCATCCTGCCAAGAGGAATCAAATATCATTTCCACTGTCATTATAGAATGCAGCTCCTTTTGTTCATAAGAAGTATGGAGTTTATTAGTTTAAATCGCCTCACTAGGTTTTCTACTGAATAAATAGTTAATTAAAAATAAATCTAGATAGGAATTGTTTTAATTTTTATTGCTCATTTAGGGTCTAGATGGTAGGATGAAGTTAGAAATTTGTCAGATTTGTTAATTTTTTTGCGGTATGCTGTATTAGTATGACCCATTTGGAAAATATTATTGATGCGGATGAGAATAAGGGGAGAGACTACATTTGTAGCGCCGAAGGAGCAAACAAGGTTTTGTGAATCTCTCAGGCAAAAGAACACTTATTTGACGCGACTCTGGAGAGCGTTTCAATTAGTTGAAACCACCAAAGGGGAAAGCCATTAGGTAAACTTTCAGGTGACAGGACAGAGATCTTCTCAAAGAAATTGAGGGGGTTTTCTGTCCTTTTTTGTGCCGTCAAGTGAATTTATAAGGGGGATGTTTATGTCAGAGCTAAGAAGAACACCATTGTATGACGTTTATAAAACGTATGGTGGGAAAACAATTGATTTTGGAGGATGGGAGCTTCCTGTCCAATTTTCAAGTATTAAAGAAGAACATCATGCTGTCAGGAATGCAGCTGGATTGTTTGATGTATCTCATATGGGAGAAATCACGGTAAAAGGCCCTGATAGTCTAAACTTCTTGCAAAAAATGATGACGAATGATCTATCAAAGCTTCAAAATGGCGGGGCTCAATATACGGCAATGTGCTATGAGACGGGTGGAACAGTTGATGATCTCCTCGTTTATCAAATGGAAGAAGCGCATTATCTCTTAGTCGTCAATGCCGCCAATATTGAAAAGGATTTTACATGGTTAGCCTCACATGTTGAGGGGGAGGTAGAACTAATAAATATATCTGAAAAAATTGCTCAACTTGCCTTACAAGGACCATTGGCAGAAAGTATTTTACAACCACTTGTTCATGGGATGGATTTAAAAGAAATTAGCGGATTTACATTTTGTCATGAGGTAAATATGATTGGAAAAAAGGTGCTTATTTCTAGAACTGGTTATACGGGTGAAGACGGTTTTGAAATTTACTGTGAGGCAACGGAAGCCATTTCAATATGGAAGAAAATTTTAGAGGATGGGAAGGATTTAGGTGTGTTGCCTTGTGGACTAGGAGCAAGGGACACGCTGCGATTTGAAGCAACTTTGGCACTATACGGACAAGAATTGAGTCAGACAATTACTCCGCTAGAGGCCGGAATTGGATTTGCTGTCAAATTGAATAAGGATGCTGATTTTATCGGGAAAGAAGCATTAAAGAAGCAAAAAGAAAAGGGGTTGGAGCGGAAGATTGTTGGAATTGAAATGATTGATCGCGGCATTCCAAGACACGGATATCCCGTTTATTTTGGTAATGAATTAATTGGTGAGGTCACTACAGGAACGCAATCACCTACTTTAAAGAAAAATATCGGCTTGGCTCTGATAAAAACCCTTTATGCCGATTTAGGAAATGAAGTAGATGTCGAAGTTCGCGGCAAGCACTTAAAAGCAAAGGTAGTTTCAACACCATTTTATAAAAGAAAATGATTAAGAATCGAGGGGAGATTAGTCCTATGATACATCGTTATTTACCAGTAACGGAGACAAACAAAAAAGAAATGCTCCAAGCAATTGGAGTATCGTCCATTGATGAATTGTTTAATGATATTCCTGACAGTGTGAAATTCAAAGGAAAATATAAAATAAAAAGTGCGTTATCTGAATCTGCTTTATTAAAAGAATTAACAGCCATTGCACAGAAAAATGCCGATTTAAAAGCAAACGTCTCGTTCTTGGGAGCAGGCGTATATGATCATTATATTCCGGTTATTGTTGATCATGTCCTATCTCGTTCAGAGTTTTATACTGCCTATACTCCTTATCAACCTGAGATATCACAAGGGGAGTTGCAGGCGATTTTCGAATTTCAAACGATGATTTGTGAATTGACTGGTATGGATGTAGCGAATTCTTCCATGTATGATGGCGGAACTGCTTTAGCAGAAGCGGGAATGCTTAGTGCAGGTCAGACCAAACGCAAAAAAGTGCTTATTTCCAGTCTTGTTCATCCAGAATCACGAGAAGTAGTCAAAACCTACGCCAAAGGACAAAAAATCGAAATTGTTGAAATTCCTCAAATTGATGGAATCACGAATCTTTCTGCCCTTAAAGAACTAATGGATGATGATGTGGCGGCTGTTATGGTGCAATATCCGAATTTTCTCGGAAGAATTGAACCGCTGAAGGAACTAGAGGAAATTATTCATGCTCACAAATCCATGTTTGTCGTTTCAAGTAATCCGTTATCTCTGGGATTATTAACACCTCCTGGAAAATGGGGGGCTGATATTGTAGTTGGGGATGCACAGCCATTTGGAATCCCAACTGCCTTTGGCGGCCCTCATTGTGGTTATTTTGCCGTGACACAGAAGCTTATGCGGAAGGTTCCTGGCAGATTAGTCGGACAGACAACAGATGATGAAGGTCAGAGAGGCTTTGTTTTGACCCTTCAAGCTCGTGAACAGCATATACGTCGAGATAAGGCAACATCTAATATTTGTTCTAATCAGGCTTTGAATGCCCTTGCTGCTTCAGTTGCGATGACAGCACTTGGAAAACAAGGGGTTAAAGAGGTTGCGTATAGCAATTTTCAAAAAGCAAATTATGCGAAAACCGCTTTAAAAAATGCAGGCTTTGATATGGCTTTTGAGGGGCCTTGTTTCAATGAATTTGTAGTGAAGCTGAACAAACCGATACAAGAGATCAATCAAAAATTATTAGCTAAGGGCATTATAGGAGGTTATGATCTCGGACGGGATTATCAAGAGCTTATAAACCATATGCTCATTGCCGTTACGGAATTAAGAACAAAAGGTGAAATCGATACTTTTGTAAAAGAATTGAGGGATATACATGCATAAGCAAGATCAACCATTGATTTTTGAACTAAGTAAAGAAGGACGTATTGGCTATAGTTTACCTGAAATGGATGTTCCTGAAGTGAACATGGAGGAGTTCATCCCTAGTGAATATTTACGTCAGGAGGATGCTGAATTGCCGGAAGTGTCAGAGCTTGATATCATGCGCCATTATACGGCATTGTCGAAACGTAATCATGGAGTGGATTCGGGTTTTTATCCACTTGGCTCATGTACGATGAAGTATAATCCGAAATTGAATGAAAATGTTGCACGGCTTAATGGCTTTGCCCATCTACATCCATTACAGGAAGAATCTTCCGTTCAAGGGGCTCTTGAACTGATGTATGATCTCTCACAACACTTAGTGGAAATTACCGGTATGGATGAAGTCACACTTCAACCGGCTGCAGGGGCTCATGGCGAGTGGACAGGATTAATGCTTATCCGTGCCTTTCATGAGGCAAATGGTGACGGGAAAAGGACGAAGGTAATCATTCCAGATTCTGCACATGGAACGAATCCTGCATCAGCTTCGGTTGCTGGTTTTGAAACGATTACGGTGAAATCAAATGATAAAGGTTTAGTAGATTTAAATGACCTACGTCAAGTTGTAGGTGAGGATACTGCCGCTTTAATGTTGACAAATCCCAATACTTTAGGATTATTTGAAGAAAATATTCTTGAAGTGGCTGAGATTGTTCACTCAGCAGGTGGAAAATTATATTATGATGGAGCCAATCTAAATGCTGTTTTGTCAAAAGCAAGACCAGGAGATATGGGCTTTGATGTTGTTCATTTAAATCTTCATAAAACATTCACTGGACCGCATGGCGGTGGCGGTCCAGGATCAGGTCCGGTGGGGGTAAAGAAGGAGATGACTCCTTTCCTACCGAAGCCTGTTGTGAAGAAAGTAGGAGAAAAGTACGTACTGGATTATAATCGCCCTCAATCAATTGGTAGGGTAAAGCCTTATTTTGGTAACTTTGGAATTAATGTTAGAGCGTACACTTATATTCGTTCTATGGGTCCAGATGGGTTAAAAGCGGTAACAGAGCATGCGGTACTGAATGCCAATTATATGATGAGACGTTTAGCCGAATATTATGACCTTCCGTATGATACCCATTGTAAGCATGAATTTGTCTTAAGCGGGAAGAAACAAAAGAAATTAGGAGTTCGTGCTCTTGATATTGCGAAACGGCTCTTAGATTTTGGCTACCATCCGCCAACCATTTATTTCCCGCTTAATGTGGAAGAGTGCATGATGATTGAACCTACTGAAACAGAATCTAAGGAAACCCTAGACGCTTTTATTGATGCGATGATTCAAATTGCCAAGGAAGCAATCGATAATCCGGAAATTGTTCAGGAAGCACCGCATCAAACGATAATTGGAAGATTAGATGAAACAACAGCTGCCAGAAAACCAAAATTACGTTATCAAAAATAAATAAAAAAGACCTTGTACGAATGAAACGTACAAGGTCTTTGATTTTAAAAGCTTATTTTTTCGTTTTGACCTTACCTGTCCAATTTTTAAATCCGCCTTTGAGATGAGAAAGGTCTTTGTATCCACGGCGATAGAGAAATTGTGCAGCACGTCCGCTGCGGACTCCGCTTTGACAATATAGATAGACTGGTTTATCTGGACGAATTTCCTTTAAACGCATTTTCATTTGGGATAGTGGAATATTTCTTGCTCCTAATATATGCCCAGCATCAAACTCATTTGGTTCACGAACGTCAATTAATTGTGCTTTTCGATAGCCTGCTTTAAATTGTTCTTCAGTAAGAGTTTTGACAATCTTTCTTTGAAATAACCATCTAGATAAAGAATAAGCTAGAATCGCTACTAGTACGATAAGAGCAAATTTAAGTTGACTCATGATTGATCTCCTTTCAAACTAACTAAGCCATTACTATTATATAAGTCTTCTCTCATATGAGTAAAGGAAATAAACAAAAAAATATTAGCAAAGTTCTTCCTGCTTTGCTTTTAACATGAGTTTTGATAGACTAAATATCGCAACTTGATTCATTTTTTTAATATAAATGAGGTATGTATAGTGGAAAAAGAAAAATGGCTTTTTATTGATTCTGGTCATTGCTCACCTTTCTATAATATGGCGCTTGATGAAGCATTGCTCGATTGGCATAGCCATGGCGATATTCCACCTGTCATTCGTTTTTATGGTTGGAATCCTGCCACTCTATCTATCGGCTATTTTCAAAAGGCGGAAAAAGAAATAAATTTCGATGCTGTAAAGGAGCATCAATTGGGTTTTGTCCGTCGCCCTACAGGTGGTAGAGGGGTATTGCATGAACATGAACTCACCTATAGTGTGATTGTTACAGAAGATCATCCCGATATGCCTAAAACCGTAACAGAGGCCTATAAGGTTATTTCAGAGGGGATTTTAAGAGGCTTTCAAAATCTTGGCCTTGCTGCTTATTTTTCTATTCCGAGAACGGATCAAGAGAAAGAGGCATTAAAGAGTCCAAGGTCAGCGGTTTGCTTCGATGCTCCTAGCTGGTATGAGCTTGTTGTCGAAGGTCGAAAGGTAGCAGGAAGCGCACAAACAAGGCAAAAAGGAGTGATCCTGCAGCATGGATCTATATTATTGGATTTAGATGAGGATAAATTATTTAGTCTTTTTAAATATCCGAATGAGCGGGTAAGAGAGAGAATGCAGAAAGGCTTTAAGGATAAAGCAGTTGCCATCAATGAAATCAGTAAACGGCAAATTAGCTTGGACGAGGCAAAAATTGCTTTTAAAAAAGGTTTTGCGGAAGGGCTAGACATAGAGCTTGTACCATATCAATTAACCGCGGAACAACATCAATACGTATTGAATCTTGCATATGAAAAGTACGAAAGCGATGAATGGAATTATAAAAGATAAAGCGGCTTATGCCGCTTTTTTCAATGTAGGATATTGTCGAAAATCATACTTTTTTCCTATGTTTTTAAAAGTGCAAGCTTTGAAATTTGTTAAAATTTCTTGTTTTTTGGTGTAAAACATCAAAAATCTCTTTTATTCTATCTTTTTTAGGAAAAATGAAGTTTGACAAAATAAAATTTTATTGAATCAAACACAATATATAGTGGTTGAATAAATATTTAAAATACCATATATTGATTTTGAAGATTTGTTATGGTAACTTTAGGTTACTACCATTTTGACAACTAGATGATTATTAGTTTTTCACAAATGATATTAGTTTGGAATTTAAAGGAGTGTACTTGAATGTCTGTTGCGTTAGGACGAAAAATGAATATTGATGTAGAACGTTTGAATGAGGATATAAGTTTATTTCCCCAAGTCCATCCTATTACATCTGATATGACATTAACTCATAAAGGGGTTTCAAGATTAGTCATGCTTGACCGCTATACTTTTAAGGATACGAAGAAAATTACTTTAACGGAGGGGGACTTTGTTGTTCTGACCATTAAAGAGGATCCAAAATTTCCGGCACGAGGTCTAGGCTATATTCTCAACATTGATTGGGAGAAAAAAATAGCAAATGTGCTTGTGGAAGAAGAATATAGAGGTGCTTTAGAATATCCAGAAGAAGTAAAATCCGGGATTATCAAACGTTCTCTTGATGTAATTGAAAAACCATTGGAGATTTACTATGAACAAATTGCTAAAAGAAACGCGACAGGATTAGCATCGGTTGAGAAAACAGAAGAAAAGAGACAAGAATGGTTTGAAAAGTTTTATGAAGAATTAGTCAATTTGAATTTCATTCCTGCAGGCCGTGTGCTATATGGTGCAGGTGCCAATACAGATGTAACGTATTTTAATTGTTATGTTATGCCGTTTGTACAGGATTCCCGTGAAGGCATTTCCGAACATCGTAAGCAAGTGATGGAAATCATGAGCCGTGGAGGCGGAGTTGGAACGAATGGATCTACATTACGGCCACGTAATACCTTAGCAAAAGGGGTAAATGGAAAATCATCCGGTTCCGTTTCTTGGTTAGATGATATTGCAAAATTGACTCATTTAGTAGAACAGGGCGGCTCAAGACGTGGTGCCCAAATGATTATGCTTGCTGATTGGCATCCGGATATCATTGAATTTATCATCTCAAAAATGCAAAACCCAAGAATTCTCCGTTTCTTGTTAGACAATACACAAGATTACACAATTAGAAAATACGCAAAGGAAAAACTGAAGTTCACTCCCTTTACAGAACAAGAAAAGACAATGCATAAAGGCATAACTAATTTTAAACATATACCGGGCTACGGCGGTTTCACAGAGGCCATCATTGCTGAAGCGGAAGAAAAATTAGCTGAAGGCGGAAACTATTCCGTTCATAATCCTGAATTTTTGACAGGGGCGAATATTTCCATTTGCTTAACAAAGGAATTTATGAATGCTGTAGAAAATGATACAGAATATGAACTTCGTTTCCCTGATGTAGAAGGCTATGATACAGAGGAAATGAAAATTTATAATGAGGAATGGCATAAGGTAGGAGACGTGCGTGAGTGGGAAAAAATGGGTCATAAGGTTCGCGTCTATCGAACAGTACGTGCCAAAGAGCTTTGGAATTTAATTAATATTTGCGCTACTTATTCTGCAGAACCGGGTATTTTCTTTATTGACAATGCCAATGACATGACGAATGCAAAGGCTTATGGACAAAGAGTTGTTGCAACAAATCCATGCGGGGAGCAGCCGCTTGCACCATATTCCGTATGTAACTTAGCTGCTGTTAACTTAGCAGAGATGGCAAATAAAGAAACAAAGACTGTCGATTATGCGAAGTTAAAGCGTACGGTTGAAGTCGGCGTAAGAATGCAGGATAACGTCATTGAAGCGACTCCTTACTTTTTGGAAGAAAATAAGAGACAAGCACTAGGTGAGCGACGTGTTGGACTAGGTGTTATGGGTCTACATGATCTACTTATCTATTGTGAAACAGAATACGGTTCCGAAGAAGGAAATAAACTAGTAGATAAGGTATTTGAAACGATTGCTACAACAGCTTATCGTGAATCCATTAAATTAGCTCAAGAAAAAGGAAGCTTCCCATTTTTAACTGGGCAAACAGAAGATGATACGAATCGACTTCGTCAAGCATTCATTTCAACTGGATATATGAAAAAAATGCCGGAAGATATTAGACAATCTATTCTTAAAAACGGAGTTAGAAACTCCCATTTACTAACTGTTGCCCCAACTGGAAGCACGGGGACTATGGTAGGGGTAAGTACAGGTCTTGAACCATATTTCTCCTTCTCTTATTACAGAAGTGGCCGGCTTGGTAAATTTATTGAAGTAAAAGCAGATATCGTTCAGGAATACTTAGATCAAAATCCGGATGCGGATGAGAATCATTTACCACATTGGTTTGTAACGGCAATGGAATTAGAACCAGAAGCACATGCAGATGTGCAATGCGTGATTCAGCGCTGGATTGACAGCTCAATCAGCAAAACAGTGAATGCACCAAAAGGTTATAGTGTTGAACAAGTTGAAAAAGTATATGAAAGACTATATCGCGGCGGAGCTAAGGGAGGAACCGTCTATGTTGATGGTTCACGTGATAGTCAAGTTCTTACCCTAAAGGCAGAAGAAAATAAATTAGACGATCATCACCATCACTTAGAGAAACCAAAACAACATGTCGTTTTAGTAGATACAATTAGTGATCTTCGCTCAACAGATGTGACAATTGGCTCTGAGGTAGGAAACACATGTCCTATTTGCCGTAAAGGAAAAGTTAAAGAAATTGGCGGATGTAATACCTGTGATAACTGTAATGCTCAATTAAAATGTGGATTATAATTTTAGAGAAGGACGGGAGATGTGGCTTTGAAATAAAGTCGTACCGTTTATAAAAAAGATGTACCGTTGTTTTATTATCAAGACCTAAATGATAAAAAGTCATAAAAAATAAGGGATAATACATATTATACATGACCAATATGTATTATCCCTTTTACTTTTTATTTCACAATCGCGCTCTTTAACGGAATAAAGGTTATGAAAATAGACTGCTGAAACAACACATAGCAATTCAATTTGGCATTATAACTACTTTGCAATAATTTGTTTTTGAGCTTTTTTAGTTAATTTTTCAAAAACTAAATTATAAGAATGCTGAATTAGATTCTCTAAGAAATCAAAGGGAATATTTGAATCAATATAAACAGAGTTCCAATGTGTTTTATTCATATAATAGCCAGGGGTAATATTTTTACAAGTTTTTCTTAACTCTTCGGCACGATTAGGTTCGCATTTTAAGGTAATAATAGACTTCCCGTCAGAATCTCCGCCAAACATTGCAAACATCTTCCCACCAACATGATAACGATCTGCTTGCCAATCTTCTTGGTAATCATGTGTTGTGCCAGTTAATGTCATACAAAATGATTGTAGTTTTTCTTTTTTCATTAAAAGTGCTCCTTTTTACGGGTAATTAAAAGATTCCGAAGAAAATTCCCCTTTATTTCAGAGTAATTTAGTCCTTCTAGTTCCACCATTTTAATAGTTCGGGCTCATGTTTTTCATTTGAGGCATAGATGACCGCACAACGAAAAACGTAAAGGACGCACCGATCAACAACTGTCCCTTTTTGGATACAATGCTCTTTGTACATTTCTTCTGGATTAAGGTCTTTCAGTTGATAAAGAGAGCGAATTCCTAAATCATATAAGTTTGAGCAATCGATTTCCCTACTCCGGGAATTTCCGAAACTCCTTTAGGATGGAATTTTCTTCTGTCATAACAGTCTACCTTAATCTAAAGCACTACATATTTCTATGAAATGACCATCCGGATCTGCAACATAAGCAACGATTTGCCCCCATGGTTTGGTCACAGGCTCACTTATTATGAGGACTTCATGGCCACGAAGTTTTTCAACGATTGTATTTACATCTTCAACAACAAAACCTAGTTCAAATGTTTGAGAATGATTAATTGATTCGGGGATATTTAATCCGGTAATTTCAGCGACATTTTCTCGGGTGTTTATTGCAAGGACAGTGCTACCAGTTTCAAATTCTACGTATGTACCATGTTCAGCTCGAACGGGTAAACCAAGTAAGTCTCGATAAAATGTGATTGAACGTTCTAAATTTTCAACGTACAAAATCATATACCTTAAAGCCAATTGCATAGAATATCACCTAACTTCTCAAATATTTTAAGACAATACTTCACTAATAATAGTTCGGTAAATATCATAAATTTTCCTTCAATGAATCCTGCCTTTTTTACAACTCTTAATCCAGTCACACAATGATCTGAATACCCTTTTTTATAAAATCACTTCCCTGCTTTCTTTGCAGCAGAGGTACTATCTAATCGTACTACATTTTTAAGCTTGTAATTTTTAAGCCATGTACTTAGAGACCAAATTGCAGGATGCTTTTTCGGGCCAGCGATTTCAACCACATGTAAGTTGTCTGTAACAATAGCAGCATGTCCAGTATAAAAGCTTGTTGTTTTCTTGCTGGTGATGAGAATATCACCTGCTTTTGCATAAATTTTTTTACCGGGATATTTAGTTGATGCCGAAGTCTTAGATGAGTTAAATGCTAGAGTTCCAGAGACTAAGAGAAACACAGAAATAAATACTTCGAAAACCTTTTTCAACTTTTTACCTTCCTTGGTATGTGAAGCAACGGTTTTACAGCTATATACATATATGTAAAAATAAGGAAAAAGAGCATTTTGATGAATAAATAATTTTGGGGTATAGGCATATTGGTGGTTGTCATCTTAGTTGGAGTTTTTATTTATTACAGAACTACTCCTTTGAAGGCGGACGAAGCCTACGCACAACAGCTTAAACTCGACGTTAAGGACTATTTGGTTAATGAGAAACATTATAGTTCAGATGAAATAGGTAAATTGTCCATTGAACGAAGCACAAAGAATGTCGGTAAAAAAGCGTATGATATTGCAGTTGTTTTTAAGGATGATAAAGATAGTACCTACTACTATAATTACGATGAAAACCATCATGTTCAGCAATCTTCAGTAACAGGTAAAAAACATGCTGAACCTCAAAATAAATAACAGTTAAGGTTTGACGTTTTTACGGGTAAAGGTTTTATTAAACTTGTAATTTACCTCACAAGTTTCAAACCTTCACAACTCCCGTGAATAAAAACTTGATAGAGCCTATCATAATATTTCAGTACCTATCATTATTTTCCTCTCTTACTGAGAAATGCAGTCATCCCCGGCTGACCTGGGGACTCAATGCCTCTTCTCGTTCCAGAAGTTGAGGAAATGATACCGCAATTTTTCCGTCCTTTATGTGTGATGATTTTTTTTGTCTATAAAAATATTGGCTTGTACACTGTACTATTTTTCTATCCGAGCGCTTAAGTATGTATCAATATCTCTTTTAAGGAGTGCTCGAATGAATATAGACGGAGTTTTTTCTGGAGGTGGCATAAAGGGGTTTGCCTTAATTGGTGCATACGAAGAGATAGAAAAAAGAGGATATTGCTTTAAAAGAGTTGCAGGAACAAGTGCCGGTGCCATTATTGCAGCGCTTATCGCAGCTAAATATACCAGTAGGGAAATATTTCAATTGTTGAATGAGATTGACTTAAGACGATTTCTAGATAAAAGATATCCATTTCTTCATTTTCCAGTATTAAAATGGGTTCATCTTTATTGGAGATTAGGGTTATACAAGGGGAATGAATTGGAAAAATGGATTCAAGACAAACTTGCTGCAAGAGGTTTATACACCTTTTCAGATCTTGAGAAAGATACATTGAGAGTTATTGCCTCTGATTTGACAAATAATCGTTTAGTGGTTCTACCTGATGATTTAATACAGTTCGGTATGGATCCAGGAACCTTTCCTATTGCTAAAGCTATCCGGATGAGCTGCAGTCTTCCATATTTTTTTGAACCGGTAAAGCTGCATTCTGCAACTGGAACCAGTCTGATTGTTGATGGTGGAGTTTTGAGTAATTTTCCCATGTGGTTATTTGATCAAGAAAATGTAAAAAAGGAAAGACCTGTCCTTGGTATTAAGCTAAGCCCGCTTATTGGAGGTGAAAATAATCATAAAATCACGAATGCAATTCAGTTATTTGAAGCTTTGTTTATTACGATGAAGGATGCACATGATGCTCGTTACATCTCAAGGAAGCTAGAAAAAAATATTATCTTTATTCCAACAAAAGGGGTTATGGCCACAGAATTTAGCCTAACGGATGAAATGAAAAAAGACCTAATGGAATTGGGAAAGGTAAGTGCAGAGAAGTTTTTTCACCATTGGAGTTTTTAAAAAAATGGAAACGTTATTTGATGGAATATTCAATAAAATAGGAAGAACCGGACTAAAAGGATGCCCGGTTCTTTTTTTTGCCTTTTTTTCCCTCAATGACTGTTAAGTGTGAAGAGGATTTCTTTAAATTATTTTTATGTTTTTTTATTGTTGTTAAAGAGCTGCTGGATGTACTTTTTCTGTTAGGTTGTTTTTGAGTGTATCTTTTTTGTGATTTTTTTGCTGCTTTACGAAATGCTTGTTGCTCTCGATTTTTAGGGCCAGCTTTAGCAATATACAGTCGTCGAACAATGATAAAAACAACGAAGCCAAGGATTAAAAAAGCTGCAATACTTTTTAGGACATGAATGGGATCTTCAATGAGGTTACCGATAATTCCAATTACTGCAAGAGTAAAAAGAGTAATGACAATTATGTTTGAAGCTCGATATTTCAAGAAAGCCACCTCCCTAAGAGCATAATAAGCATAAAACTAGTTTTTTAAACTTCCAAACTTCTTCTTTATAATATTTCCTTGATTATTTCCCTTTGATTTGTTTCATTTTCCATTCTCATTAATTCCTTGAAGGATAGAATCGCCACTTCGACTTGGTCATCAGCTGGTTCTTTTGTGGTAAGAAGTTGTAACCATAAACCAGGATATCCTAGGTATTTTAATACAGGTATGTTTCGTAATTTATTTGTAAGCTGCAGGACTTCAAAGGAAACCCCTAAAACGACGGGAATTAAGGCAAGGCGATTGAGAATACGCACCCAAAGTGGATCAGCTGGAACAAACATGTAAATAAAGATTCCCACAATGACTGTAAAAAGAATAAAGCTGCTACCGCAACGATAATGTAAACGGGAGTGTGCCTGGACATTTTCGACGGTCAATTCTTTTCCGGCTTCAAAAGTATTAATGACTTTATGTTCTGCACCATGATATTGAAAAACCCTTTTAATGATTGGAGTCATCGATACAAAATAGATATAGCAAAATAATAATACAAGCTTAAAAAAGCTTTCTACTAATACTTGACTTAAATGACTTGAAAAGATAGGTTTTGTCAATACTGCAAGAAAAACGGGAACTAAGGTGAAAATAAACTTACCAAAGAGAAAGGAAAGTACTCCGATTGTTGCTACTCCAAGAATCATCGATAATTTAGATGTTTCCTGTTCCTTGATTTTTTCGTCATCTTCAGGGTTTAATTCGTAGCGTTCTGTTGAAAAATTTAGATGCTTTGCACCATTAGCGCTGGACTGGATAATGGCGACAATTCCTCTGATAAAAGGAATTTTTTTTAATGTTGCTGCAAGGCCATTTTTCACTTCTCTAGGAAGACGATAATAATTAATAGTCGAATCCTTTCTACGAATCGCTGTAACCGTGTGGTGTTTTCCACCAAACATTACCCCTTCAACAACAGCTTGACCTCCATAAACGGGTTTTGAATTTTTTTCCATGTATGAAAACACCAACCTATATTCATTTATTCTCGATGTAACTGCAAATGCGTTTTTTCAAAGCTCAAAATTTGAATTTACTCTAAGCTCGGCAACTCCGAAGGGAAATAGATGAGACTTGTTTTCTCGGATTGTATACAATTGAATTCTACATCTAATTATATTTTACTAAATATTCTTAAAAACCTCTAGAGGAGAGTATCATGAATCATTAAATTCTGTAAAAAAGATATTGATTTTCCGATGGTAATCTTTTTTGACGCTGGACATACTAATATTGGAGGTGCATGAATGATGAGTAAAGATGAAACATTAGAACAAAACCAACGTGAAGAACCAATGTCATTTATCATGATGGTGATTGTAACAGGACTTTTTGGGGGGATCTTCTGGAGTGGCTTAGCTTATTTTGCATATTTATTTCATTTTACTGAAATTCGCCCAAATATTGTCCTCGAGCCATGGACAGTGGGAAATTGGAAATATGGTTGGTTAGGAACTGTGATTTCCATTATTTTTATAGGGGTATTTTCTATTGTTGCTGCTTTAATCTATTACGTTGCATTAAGGCGATTTAAAAGCATGTGGGTAGGGGCTTTATATGGAATTATCCTATTCTTGCTTGTTTTTTTCGTGCTCAATCCTCTGTTTCCAGGTATGGACCCCTTTTCGAAGCTTGGAAAAACAACGATTATCACTTCACTCTGTTTTTATATTTTATATGGCACATTTATTGGGTATTCGATTTCCTTTGAAGAAAATGAAATTCGTAATCGAAAAAAACAACCTTCGTCTACTTAGCAAAAAGTGGTCGACTTAAAAAATAATATGATAGAATATTCATATTGATAATGAAATAATGCGAATTCTGTTTTTTCATTATTTTTATCAGCATGGATAAAAAAGGAGAGAGGACATTGGATAAATTACAGAGATTACGTGAGGGTTTTACCAGTTTCGGGATTGATGGGCTTCTTATTTCAAGTGCATATAACCGCAGATACATATCAAACTTCACAGGTACATCAGGAGTTGTTCTAATTAGTTCCGAAAAAGCTCTTTTTATCACAGATTTCCGTTATGTTGAGCAGGCCTCTAAACAATGCGAAGGCTTTGAAATTGTGAAACAAAGAGGCACGATTCTTGATGAAGTTGCCACTCAGGTGAAAAATCTCGGAATAAAAAGACTCGGCTTTGAACAAGATCATGTTACTTTTTCAGAATATAAAACCTATGAAGAGGAAGTAAAAGCCGAATTAGTGCCAGTTTCAGATTTGGTAGAAAAGTTACGCTTGATTAAGACAGACGCAGAGATTAAGATATTAAAGGAAGCAGCGAACATAGCTGATGCTGCATTTACACATATTTTAGATTTCATTCGTCCAGGAGTGACAGAACTTGAGGTATCGAATGAATTAGAGTTCTTTATGAGAAAAGCTGGAGCAACGTCATCTTCCTTTGATACAATCGTTGCATCAGGATATCGCTCTGCATTACCTCATGGTGTCGCAAGTGAAAAAGTAATTGAAAAAGGTGATTTTGTCACTCTAGATTATGGAGCTTATTATAAAGGATATGCTTCAGATATTACAAGAACCATTGCGGTTTCTGAACCTGATGAAAAATTAAAGGAAATTTATCAAATTGTATTCGACGCTCAAGCTAAGGGGATCGAAGGAATTAAACCAGGAATTAGTGGTAAAGCTGCTGATGCACTGACAAGGGATTATATTTCTGCAAAAGGATATGGGGAGTATTTTGGCCATTCAACCGGCCATGGAATCGGTCTTGAAATCCATGAAGGCCCAGCTCTTTCTATGAAATCAGATATCATCCTCGAGCCTGGAATGATTGTAACGATTGAACCTGGTATTTATATTCCAGGATTAGGTGGAGTTCGTATTGAAGATGATACGATAATTACAAATGATCACAATGAATTGCTAACGCACTCAGCAAAAGAACTTATTATTCTTTAAAATATTAGGAGGATTTATTGAATGATTTCTGTTAACGATTTTCGTACTGGTTTGACAATTGAAGTGGACGGTGGTTTGTGGCGTGTAATGGATTTCCAACATGTTAAACCAGGGAAAGGTGCAGCGTTTGTACGCTCAAAACTTCGTAATCTTCGAACAGGGGCAGTTCAAGAAAAAACTTTCCGTGCAGGTGAAAAAGTGGCGAAAGCACAAATCGATAACCGTAGAATGCAATATCTATATGCTAACGGGGATCAACATGTATTCATGGACAATGAATCTTATGAACAAATTGAGTTACCTGCATCTTCCATTGAATATGAATTGAAATTCTTGAAAGAAAACATGGAAGTCTCAATTATGATGTTCCAAGGGGAAACGCTTGGTGTTGAACTTCCAAATACGGTTGAATTAGAAGTTACGGAAACAGAACCAGGTATTAAAGGTGATACTGCTTCTGGTGGAACGAAGCCTGCAACATTAGAAACTGGACTTGTTGTTCAAGTACCATTCTTTGTGAATCAAGGCGATAAATTAATCATTAATACTGCTGAGGGCAGTTATGTTTCTCGTGCCTAATCTTTTATCAGAGGAGAGACTTTAAAATCTCCCCCAAAAAATCCCGATTAGTCAAGATGACTACATCGGGATTTTTTGGGATTGTAAACCTGTTTTACTCTCGTCCGGTAGCTCCTACAGACATATCAGTATTATTTTTATTATTATATTCTGGATCAGATGTTTGATTTTTATTTTTCGTGTTATCTAAATAGGTGGACTTGTGCTGATGTTTCAAGAAGTCTTTTGTGTTTACATTCACCATATCCATGCTCCTTTCCCTTGTTATTATGAACAGAATAAGGGAAATTATGATTTGATTTGGGGAGTGAGTTAACAAAAGCCCGGTACCTTTTGATAATGGAGTTTAATTGGTTGTGAATTCCTGTTGTTGTTTTAAAAAAAATATAGTATTATAATGAGTACATTGAAGCTGCGTTGTTCGTTTGTATATGAAATTTCAACCTTTACTTAAGTTTAGGGAATTCAATATTTAACCTTTGACAGCATGCCTTGCACACCTAGAGGACGTCTGAAGGAGATTGTGCGAATACCCACCTGTTGGAGCAGGTATGAAACTCCATATGAATCGGCGGCAATCGCGGCTACTCTCGTTTAATGAAAAAGCGATAACCATTTGGTTATCGCTTTTTGATGCTTATTTTTGATAGTAACAAAAGATGGCCTGAATCATGGAACGGACTTGTAATTTTCCTGGTGCAATCGGTGTTGTTGTCGCGGCCTTGACATTCTGAAAGGTTGCAAATGGAATCGGGATAGGTTTCGTTTCCATTATTTCCGATATAGATAGTGGAGTTTTAATTAATTGAATGTTTAAAGAACCTGCAAGGGTCTCGGCTTTATCAAGGGCGTTGTTCATGGCAAGTGTGAGGGCGCGTTTGTAAAAAGCATCTGGATTGGATAAGGAAAACTCGATATTTCTAATTGTATTTGCTCCGTTAGTTACTGCTGTATCTACAACCGCACCAACATTTTGAATGTCTGAAACCGTGATGTTTAACAAATGATCTACCTTATATCCACGGAATATTTGCTTGTTGTCTACATAATCGTACTGTGGATAAATGGAATATTCGGTAGTTCTGATATCATCTGCTGTAATCCCTATTTTTTGAAGAGCTGTTTGCACCTTTTGAATAATCTCAGCATTATCTGATTGGGCTTTCTTTAATTCGCGATGTTCTGTTGACACCCCAAGAATAATATTCGCTTCATCTGGCTGCGCATTAACTATTCCCTCGCCAATGACCTTCATTGTGAAGGATTCACTTCTTGTTGTCTTTTGATAATAAGGATACCCGCGAAAATGTTGCAAAATTCCTCCCCCTTGCCATCAATAGTTTTTTTATATTAAATGTACTTGGAAAGAAAAAAAAAATGCGCAAATTCAAAGTGGATAGCCCATTATTTTACCAATAATTCTTGGGACATCTACATTATTTAAGACACCTTCAAATTCTTCACTGCCATCTCCAAAGGCAAATAAAGGGACTGGATTGCCTGTATGCCCACCTGTACTACTAAGTAAGCGATTTTCATTGCTACTAACTCCTGCATGATTGTGTGCAGCAATCAGACTGCCAATTTCCCAAGCAATATGGGATTCCTGATAAACCATTTCATTTTCATGATTACATGTATTAATAAAATCCGTGATTGCTTGATTGTTTAATTGGAGATGGGCATAACGTTGCAAAACTTCCTTCATCTTTCTTATATCCTCTATTTTTTTGTCCTTTGTTTTTACTAAGTCTGCCATGTACGATGAAGACACTGAAATATTTTTAAGTGCCTTTATGTTTATAGGCTCCGGCTCAGAAATGCCCATCGTTTCGTGATCTGCTGTTACAACAACAAGGGTATCTTGCTTTTTTTTGGCCCATTCTACGGCATATTGGACTGCTTGATCAAATTCAATCGTTTCTTTCCAGATGCTTGTGATATCTGCTGAATGGGAGGCATGGTCGATACGTGCTCCCTCTACCATTAAGAAAAACCCATTTGGGTTTTGAGCTAGAATCTCGAGTCCCTTCTCTGTCATTTCTGTTAAGGATGGCTCCTTGCTTTTTTTCTCATCACGGTCAATTTTAAAGTTCATATGGCTTTGGTTAAATAAACCAAGCAGTTTTTCTCCTTTTGCGGTTGCAAGTTCTTCCTTATTGGTGACAAAGGTATACCCATTTTTTTGAAATTCAGTAATTAGATCCTTCTCGTCTGGTGCTGTTTTTTTGAATTTATTGGCACCACCCCCCAAGAGAACATCTACTTGGTTTTTTAATTGTTGAGAGGCAATGTCCCGTTGATTAGCCCAGCGGTCGGATACGCTCGCAGTGAAGGCAGCTGGAGTCGCGTCGGTAACGGAGCTGGTTGTGATGATACCTGTTTTTTTGCCATCGTTTTTAAATTTATCAAGAATGCTATCGATTTCCTGTTTATTTGGCTTCATCCCGATCATTTCATTATTGGTTTTAAATCCTGTTGCTAATGCAGTTCCCCCCGCAGCTGAATCTGTAACAAATTGGTTAGCTGAATCTGTATGTACATAGGCAACGTTTGGCAAAGTTTCCATAAATAGTTTTCCACTTTTTCCATGCTCAAATAAACGAGCAATTTCCATTTGTCCAAAGCCCATTCCATCGCCAATCATATAGATAACATTTTTGGGTTTAGAAATTTCTTTTGTTTGTGCAAAGACGCTGCTAGTAAATGAATATTCACCAATGAGCAATCCACAAAGGAGAAAGCAAATAGTATTTTTTTTCATAAAAAACTCCTTTTCCATTTTTTAATCCTCATAAAAAATAAGAGGGGGATGTCTTAGAATGAGATTCTCTCTTGAAAAAAGTCATAATGTGGTCAAGCAGGCATACATTTAATTAAGAGAACGCAGGTGGGACGCATTATCCATAGTATGTATCCAAACAAAGATATGAATGTAAAAAATATGGAGGGGTACTAGGTGGATACAGTATTCGAAATATTACCCAAAAATCTATCTGAACAATTGAAAGAAATTCCTGCTTTTTTATTAGAGGAAATGGAGGAAATCCGCATTCGCATTAATAAGCCGATGGAAGTGACAATTAAGGGAGTCCCACGTTTTTCTTCTTACATTGTTCAACCAGAGGATGCGATTCAACTTTTGAATAAAATTAGTCATTTTTCGATTTATACAATGGAAGAAGAGTTAAAGCGCGGCTATGTGACGATTGCTGGAGGACACCGCATTGGGCTTGCTGGTAAAGTGATCCTAGAGCATGGTGCCGTTAAAGCGATCAGAGATGTCTCCTCCTTTAATATTCGGATTGCCAGAGAGAAAATTGGGATTGCGGAAAAACTAATTCCTTTTTTATATAACGAAGGCTGGCTCCATACAATGATTATTGGGCCGCCTCAAACCGGTAAAACAACTTTGCTTCGTGATATAGCAAGAATTGTTTCCAGCGGTGAGCCCAAGCAAAGGATTGATGCGAGAAAAGTTGGGATTGTAGATGAAAGATCAGAAATTGCTGGGTGTATACATGGGATTCCTCAGCTAACTTTTGGACCGAGAATGGATGTTTTAGATAGCTGTCCAAAAGCAGAAGGAATGATGATGATGATTCGCTCAATGAGTCCAGATGTGTTAGTAGTGGACGAAATCGGCAGAAAGGAAGATGGTGAGGCGATCTTAGAGGCCGTTCACTCAGGGATTAAGCTGATGATGACAGCACATGGAATGAACCTCAATGAATTGAAAAATCGTCCTACGATGAGACCAATCCTTGAATTAGGTATTTTCCAAAGGTATGTAGAATTAAGCAGAAGCAGTGGTCCTGGAACATTGATGTCGATTAAAAATCACGATGGTGAAGAAATTTACACAAAAGTGAGAGTGACATAAATGATCAAACTAATCGGTGCTTTTTTTATCATTGCTGCGACGACATGGGCGGGATTTGAAGCATCAAGGCGTTTTTCCGAGCGCCCAAAGCAGCTAAGACAGTTAAAATCAGCACTTCAATCTTTAGAGGCAGAAATTATGTATGGCCATACCCCGTTGCATGAAGCATCAAGGCGAATTTCCTCGCAAATCTCTAAACCGTTATCCTTATTTTTTGAATCCTTTGCCTTGAAATTAACCAATTCAGATACAACAGTAAAAATTGCATGGGAACAAAGTCTTAAGGAAGTATGGGCATCTACGGCTTTGCAGCAAGGAGAATTTGAAGTCATGAAACAGTTTGGCGAGACGCTTGGTAGACATGATAAAGTCTCCCAACAAAAGCAAATCAGATTGGCCCTTTCTCATTTAGAAAGAGAAGAAGGAGACGCTTATGATAAGCAAGGAAAGTATGAAAAAATGTTTAAAAGCTTAGGATTCTTATCAGGATTATTGTTGAGTATTTTATTGATGTAAGTTTTAGGAGGAATATTCATGGGGTTAGATGTCGATATCATCTTCAAAATTGCTGGTGTAGGAATTGTGGTTGCATTTCTTCATACGATTTTGGACCAAGTGGGGAAAAAAGAATATGCCCAATGGGTTACCTTGTTTGGCTTTATCTATATTTTATTTATGGTCGCTACCATCGTGGATGATTTATTTCAAAAAATCAAATCTGTCTTTTTATTTCAAGGGTAAAAGGGGGAATCAGCCATTGAGATCTTTCAAATAGTTGGGGTTGCCCTCGTTTCTACTTTTTTGGCTCTCATCGTAAAAGAACAAAAACCTAATTTCGCTTTTTTGCTTATCGTCTTTGTTGGTTGTGCCATTTTCCTATTTCTTGTCGATCAAATTTACGCGATTATTCATATGCTTGAGAATATTGCCGTTCATGCAAAGGTTAATATGGTTTATTTAGAAACAATCTTGAAGATTATTGGAATTGCTTATATTGCGGAGTTCGCCTCGCAAATTACAAAGGACGCGGGTCAAAGTGCAATCGCATCCAAGATCGAGCTTGGTGGCAAAATTCTTATTTTAGCGATGGCGATCCCTATTTTAACGGTTATGATTGAAACCATTATCAAATTAATTCCGAATTAAATGCAGCACTTTTTGAGTAGGTGAAAATAATGAAGCAGTGGATATTCATGATTACCTTTTTTGTGTTTGTACTGTCTTTCTTGTTTACTCCAAATGTACAAGCAGTCACAACCGATGAGAGCAATAAAGAAGAAATTAATAGCCCCAAAGATCTTGTTGACCAACAAATCGATACGCTTGATTTAGATGAACTGAAGGGATTTTGGGAGGAAGTTACTACAAAGTATGGCGGTTATTTACCAGAAAGCCAAAAAGGAAGTTTGTATGATTTTATCAAAGGGGACAAGCATTTTTCATTTGAAAATTGGGGAAAGGGGATTCTAAAGTTTATTTTCCATGAATTCATCGTCAATGGAAAGCTATTAGGATCGCTTATTATTTTGACCGTATTTAGCATGTTTTTACAATCACTGCAAAATGCCTTTGAGCAAGGGACTATTAGTAAGGTTGCTTATGCAATTGTGTTTATGGTCCTGATCATTTTGGCACTCAATAGCTTTCGTGTTGCCATTGATTATACAAATGAGGCCATCAGTACGATGACATCATTTATTTTAGCCTTGACCCCATTGCTTTTAGCCTTAATTGCTTCCTCAGGGGGATTAGTATCTGCAGCTTTCTTTCATCCCGTTATTCTTTTCCTGATGAATACAAGCGGAACGTTCATCCAATACATCATTCTACCCTTATTGTTTCTTTCTGCACTCCTCAGCATTGTCAGTATTTTAAGTGAGCATTACAAGGTAACGCAACTGGCAAATCTAATTAGAAATTGGAGCATTGGTCTTTTAGGGCTATTTTTAACCGTCTTTCTTGGGGTTATTTCAGTTCAAGGGGCATCAAGTGCGGTAACGGATGGGATTACGATCCGCACGGCAAAATTTATAACAGGAAATTTTATTCCAGTAATTGGAAGAATGTTTACTGATGCAACAGACACGGTCATCAGTGCCTCACTTTTATTGAAAAATACAGTTGGCATTGCCGGAGTAGCCATTCTTCTTATGATTGCCGCTTTTCCTGCCCTAAAAATCCTCATGATTTCCTTTATTTATAAATTTGCAGCTGCTATATTACAGCCGCTTGGTGGTGGACCGGTCATTCAATGCCTTGATGTGATAAGCAAGAGTATCATGTATGTGTTTGCTGCGTTGGCAATTGTTTCCCTTATGTTCTTTTTAAGTATTACCGTTATTATTGCAGCCGGAAATTTAACGATGATGGTTCGCTAGGAGGACGTTAAGAAGTGGATTTCATAAAGGAATGGATTACCAACATTATTCTATTTGTTTTACTTGCCACGGTCATTGATATGCTCCTTCCTAACTCTTCTTTGCAGAAATATACAAAAATGGTAACTGGTCTTCTGCTGATGGCTATTATTCTCTCACCTATTTTAAAGCTGGTTTCACAGGATTTTAAAATCCCAAGCTTAGAGATGATTCAAGAAAAAAATGCAGAAAATTTAATAGAAATTAAGAAAAAAGAAATACAAGCCTCACAAAGTGCATATATTTTAGAACAAACGGCTGTCCAAATGAAAAAGGAAGCCCAAGAGGAGTTGATGGCAAGATACGGATTAATGATTTCAGATATCGATTTTTCAGTTATGGACGAAGCTCAAGGAAAATTCCCAGAAAATGTGCAAAAGATTTCAGTGAAGCTGAAATCAGTGAGTAAAGAGAACAGGGCTGTCGAAGCGATTAACAAAGTGGAAATTAATACTGTCGATTCCCCTCCAACGAATGAGCATTCCGATACATTAGAAAGTATCGCATCACTACTTTCTGAGACATGGGGTGTCGGGAAAGAAACGATTGATGTCATGGTAGAAGGGGGGAGCATCTCGTAAATGGATCAGGACAAAGGACCGATTTCGACATTAAAAAAATTCTTTTCCAATGGTGACAGTGGAAATAAGAAAAATAAATATCAATATTTGCTCCTTGTTCTTATATTTGGAGCCTTTATCATGCTTTTAAGCAATTTTCTATTTGGCGGGGAGTCGAAAAGTGATTTACCTGTTTTCAATAATCAAACCAATAACGGTGGAAGTACTGAGGCCATTGGACAATCAAAATCTAATAATAATGATGTAATTAAAGACTATGAAAATCAATATGAGAATCAGTTAAAGGAAGCACTAGAAAGGATAAATGGGGTTGGTGATGTCACAGTTGTTGTCAATGTGGATGCTACAGAAAAACAAGTATTAGAGAAAAATAGAGTAACGAAATCACAAACCACAGAAGAGACTGATCCAGAGGGTGGAAAAAGAAGAATAGAGGATCAATCGGAAGATGAACAACTTGTAACAACGAATGAAGGGGAGAATGAAGGCCCCATTGTCGTAGAAACAAAGAAGCCTGAAATTCGTGGCGTTCTTGTTGTGGCTAAAGGCGCTGAAAATGTCCAGGTAAAAAGTTGGATATATGAGGCGGTTACGAGAGTCCTAGATGTACCAATGCACCGAGTGTCTGTCTTACCGAAAAAGAATTAAGGGGGAGTCATAAATGTTATTAAAAAAGCAAACGGTTTGGTTATTAACGATGTTGAGTTTAGTCGTTGTGTTATCGGTGTATTACATTACTTCACCAGAGCCAAAAGGAAACCAATTAACTGCTGTTGAGGAAAAATCAAAAGATGAAATGAAGGATACAACTAAGAGTGCCAAAGAGAATACAGCACCAAAAGAAGATGCGGATGGTTCTACTGTTATTTCAGATAGTGCATCAGATGAACAATTTGAACAATTACGTCTGGATATGGAAGCAAAAAGAAGTGAAGAAAAAGAGAGATTAACAGATATTATGGCTTCAACCGATCTACCTTCAGAGCAAAGAAATGAAGCCATAGAAAAAATGAATCAATTAGATGAAATTGCGCAAAAGGAGCAATTACTTGAAACCTTAATTATCGCAATGGGTTATGATGATGCGTTAGTCCGTGCGGGTGGTGATGAAGTGCGGATTACGGTTAAATCTGATAAACATTCTAAAGCGGCAGCTAACAAAATCCTGCAAAAAGTGAAAAATGAACTAGGTCAATTGCAAGCCGTTGCCGTTGAATTTCAGCCAACTAAATAATGGAAGAAAGAAGGGGGCTTTCCCCTTCTTTTTTTGTCAAAAAATTGATTATTGGATATAATACGGAGGATCCAAAAATTATGCTGATGATTAAAAGTTTGTTTTGGAAGAGTTCACAAATTTTTCGAAATATTAAAAATGGTTTTAAAATATGGGTTTGAAAGTGGTATTATTAAAATGAAAATAATCTAATATTGAACTTTCACTAGGTGTTAGCGTATGATATTAGTATTTAGTCATAATAAAGATATTTTTAAGGGGTGGCAGACATGTTAAAAGTGCAAGAAATCCGGGAGTTGATCAAACTGGTTGATCAGTCCAATATTGATGAATTCGTTTATGAAAACGATGGTTCAAAAATTAAAATGAAGAAAAGGTCAGGTGAAACCGTTGCAATTGCTCAACCAGTGAAACAAGTAGCTGTTGAGGAAGTAGTAGCTCCTCAAGTTGTAAAGACAGAAGAAAAACCAGAAGTAAAAGTGGAAGCACCAGTAAAAGAAGCAGCTGAAGAAGTAGAAGATAGTGAACTACATAAAATCACTTCTCCAATGGTTGGAACTTTTTATCAATCATCATCACCTGATGCAGATCCATATGTAAAACAAGGTTCAAAAGTTTCAAAGGATTCTGTTGTATGTATCATCGAAGCTATGAAGCTATTTAACGAAATCGAAGCTGAAGTGAATGGTGAGATTGTAGAAATTCTAGTTAAAGATGGTCAGCTTGTTGAATATGGTCAACCATTATTTATCGTAAGGCCTGAATAAGGGAGAGTTTTTTTGATGATAAAAAAATTATTAATTGCAAATAGAGGCGAAATAGCAGTAAGGATCATTCGTGCATGTCGCGAAATGGGAATCGAATCTGTTGCCGTTTATTCAGAAGCAGATAAGGAAGCCTTGCATGTACAGCTTGCAGACGAAGCCTATTGTATCGGGCCAAGGGTCTCCAAAGATAGCTATTTAAATTTTACCAATATCATTAGTGCCGCAAGATTAACAGGATGTGATGCTATTCACCCAGGTTATGGATTTTTAGCTGAGAATGCTGATTTTGCTGAACTATGTAGGGAAGTCAATATCAAATTTGTTGGGCCTACTCCTGAAGCTATTAATAAAATGGGGACAAAGGATATTGCCCGTGAAACGATGAGAGAAGCAGGGGTTCCCATTGTTCCTGGCTCTCAAGGAGTTATTCGTAATATTGATGAAGCGATTGAAATTGCAAAAAAAATCGAATATCCGGTTATCATTAAAGCAACTGCCGGTGGTGGCGGTAAAGGGATTCGAATTGCAAAAAATGAGCAGGATTTAATTAAAGGCATTAATATTACGCAGCAAGAGGCATTAACAGCTTTTGGTAATCCTGGAGTTTACTTAGAAAAATACATTGAAGATTTCCGCCATGTTGAGATCCAAGTACTTGCAGATGAACATGGTAATGTGGTTCACTTAGGTGAAAGGGATTGCTCCATTCAAAGAAGACTTCAAAAATTGCTTGAGGAAACTCCTTCTCCTGCACTTGATGGAGAAACTCGTGAAGAAATGGGGTCAGCAGCCGTAAAAGCAGCAAAAGCAGTTGATTATACAGGTGCTGGCACGGTAGAATTTATATATGATTATCGCAATCGCAAGTTTTACTTCATGGAAATGAATACAAGGATACAGGTTGAGCATCCAGTAACAGAAATGGTCACAGGCGTTGATTTAGTGAAAGAACAGATTAAAGTCGCTTCAGGTGAAAAATTGAACTTTAGACAATCTGAGATTAATTTCCAAGGATGGGCGATTGAATGTAGAATCAATGCTGAAAATCCTGAAAAGAACTTCATGCCTTCACCTGGTAAAATTCAAATGTATCTTCCACCAGGTGGTCTAGGTGTTCGTGTTGATTCTGCAGCATATCCAGGGTATTCAATTCCGCCTTATTATGATTCCATGATTGCGAAAGTCATCACTTATGGAAAAACTCGTGAAGAAGCCATTTCAAGAATGAAACGGGCATTAAGCGAATTTGTCATCGAAGGTGTCCATACGACGATTCCGTTCCATTTGAAGCTTCTAAATCATGAGAAATTTGTTGAAGGTGCGTTCAATACCAAGTTTTTGGAACTGTATGATGTGATGAATTCATAAAGTTAACAGGGGGTGCGCTAAAGTGAGCGAAAATAACATCTTAGAAATGAATCCGGGCCACACAGGCCTTGGAAAAGTTGAAATTGCTCCTGAAGTCATTGAAGTTATTGCAGGCATCGCTGCATCGGAAGTTGAAGGAGTAGCGCAAATGCGAGGAAATTTCGCTGCAGGTGTAGTTGAAAGATTGGGAAAGAAAAATCATGGAAAAGGTGTAAAGGTCGAACTTTCCGAAGAAGGAATTAAAGTAGACGTTTATTGTTCTATGAAGTTTGGTGTTTCCATTCCAACTGTCGCTGGGCAAATTCAAGATAATATTCGCCAAGCACTGCTAAATATGACAGCTCTTGATGCAGAGGAAGTTAACATTCATATTGTTGGCATTCAATTTGAAAATCCAAAGCAGGAATCAGACAAAGATCAAGAAGAATAATCATATTGGAGCCAGGGACAATTCTATTGTCTTTGGCTCTTCTACATTAAAAGCCAATATCTTGAATCATACATACATATATCTTTGAAATGGATTTTAGCAAAACGCAGAAAGCCAGCATGTTTTCATATCCTTTTAGGGAAAATAACGAATGAATTATGCGAAACTGCAAGAGTTATGCTATGATTTTGTTATGATATTTAGGATAACCCATCCTTAAAGGAGTTTTAGAAAAAGATGAAAAGAAGAACAGCAAGAGAAAAAGCGTTACAGGCCTTATTTCAAATTGATATTAGTAACGTTGAACCAAGTGATGCGATCGAGCATGTCTTAGATGGCGCCCCGCAAAATGATTATTTAAATCGTTTAGTAAATGGGGTTGTCGAAAAAAAGCAGGAAATTGATCAATTAATCATCCAAAACCTTGAAAAATGGACCATTGACCGGTTAGCTAATGTTGATCGAAATCTTTTGAGATTAGCCATTTATGAACTACAATTTTGTAAAGACGAAGTACCAGAAAATGTTGTGTTTGACGAAGCTATTGAAATTGCCAAAGCATATGGTGATGATCAGTCAAGTCGTTTTATTAATGCTGTGTTATCTAAAGTGAAGCAATAACACAATAAGTGAAACTTCCACTGATGGAGGTTTCACTTATTGTGTTAGATGCTACTTTTCCCTCCCGTCTTTTTGTAGTAATGAACAAAGGAGTTCAGGTTTGATGGAAAACCGTTATTTATCTGTTACCGCGTTAACCAAATACATAAAAAGAAAATTCGATGTCGATCCCCATCTACAAAATGTGCTGATAAAGGGGGAAATCTCCAATTTTAAACAGCATTCCAGTGGGCATATGTATCTAACTTTGAAGGATGAGAAGGCTCGGATATTAGCCGTAATGTTTTCAAGCTATAATCGATTGATGAAGTTTACCCCTGAAAACGGCATGAAGGTGCTGGTTAAAGGGGATATTTCTCTTTTTGAAGCAAGTGGACAATACCAGGTCTATATAAAGGAAATGCAGCCGGATGGGATTGGAGACCTATATTTAGCATATGAACAATTAAAAGCGAAATTGGAAAAGGAACAGTTATTTGCCACAAGATTTAAAAAAAGGATTCCCAAATATCCGAAAACAATTGGCGTCATTACTTCTCCAACAGGAGCCGCTATCCGTGATATTATAACAACAATCAAACGAAGATACCCAATTGCAAATATTTTACTATTACCTGCATTAGTTCAAGGGAATCAAGCCGCTCCTTCCATTGTTCGAGCAATTGAAAGAGCAAACCAACAGCAGGACATTGATGTTTTAATTATTGGTCGTGGTGGTGGGTCAATTGAGGAATTATGGGCATTTAATGAGGAAATCGTGGTGCGGGCTATTTTTGCTTCAATGATTCCCATTATATCAGCGGTGGGACATGAGACGGATTTTACGATCGCAGATTATGTGGCAGATAAAAGGGCTCCAACACCAACAGGGGCAGCTGAGCTTGCTGTTCCACATTTAAATGAATTGCTAGATAAAGTATACACCAACCAAACGAGATTAATGAGAGCAATGAAAAAAAGGGTCTCTACACAAAGAGATCGCTTATCGCGCATCCAAAAATCATATGCATTTCGCTATCCACAAAAGCTGTATGAGCAAAAGTTAGAACATGTCGATAGATTAAGGGAACAACTCCATAAGGGGACAACAAAATTATTGGATCAAAAACGTGAGAAATTTATCCAATTGGAAAAAAGGCTAGCTCGAAAATCACCGAATGAGCAGCTACTACAATATAAAGAAAAGCATCAGACAATCTATAAACAATTGAATCGTTCAATGCAGTTGATTCTTGGGAAAAAGGAACAAAAATATGTACATGTTCTTTCAACTTTAGAGGCATTAAATCCTTTAAAAATAATGAGCCGTGGCTATAGTGTGGTATATGATCAGGAAGGATCGCTGATTAAAAGCATTCAGCAAGTAAAGAAAAACGACAAAGTGAATGTGCAGTTATCAGATGGGACCTTGTACTGTCAAGTAACGGAAATGCAGGAGGGCAGAAACAATGAGCAATGAAGAAAAAATGACATTTGAAATGGCGATGGAGAGATTAGAAGAAATTGTTGAGAAACTAGAAGAAGGGGATGTTCCTCTAGAGGAAGCGATTTCTTTCTATCAACAAGGGATGGAGTTATCTAAGCTTTGTCATGATAAGTTAAAACGTGTGGAAGATCAATTAACGCAAGTTTTAACAGAGGATGGTCAAAGGGAAAGATTTTCCATTGAGGAGGAAAATTAAGGTGGATAAGGGGAATTTTAATTCTTTTGCAAAAAGGCATAAGGATAAGCTCGATCAAACGCTGCAAGAATGGTGCGAAAAGCTTCAGGCACCCAGAATTTTAAAAGATTCCATGTTCTATTCGTTAAATGCAGGGGGGAAACGGATACGTCCGCTTTTATTATTTGCTACACTTGAAGCTTTTAATGAGGAGACTGAAAAGGGACTGCTTGCGGCGGCAGCGATTGAAATGATTCATACGTATTCATTAATTCATGATGATCTTCCTTGTATGGATGATGATGATCTAAGAAGAGGGAAACCTACAAACCATAAGGTGTTTGGTGATGCAGTTGCTACGCTTGCAGGTGATGCGTTGTTAACCTATGGCTTTCAACTGCTTGCTGAAATTCCTGTTCATCATGCAGATGCGAATCAAAAAATCGCTTTAATCCGTGAATTTGCAAAAGCGTCTGGTGCAGAAGGAATGGTCGGTGGTCAAGTTGCTGACATGGAAGCGGAAGAAAAAAGAATGAACCTCGAAGAATTAGAATATATTCATATTCATAAGACTGGAAAGATACTTGAGTTTAGCATTATGGCAGGTGCCATTCTTGCAAAAGCTAATGAAAGGCAGATGCATACATTATCTAAATTTGCTTATCATCTGGGGCTTGCTTTCCAAATTCAAGATGATATTTTAGATCTCGAAGGCGATGAGGAAATTATTGGGAAGCCAGTTGGTAGTGACGAACAGAATCATAAGATGACTTATCCAGCACTTTTATCATTGGCAGGAGCAAAAGAAGCACTATCAACTCATATTAATCAAAGCCTTGCGTTATTAAAGGAAACCGGGTTAAAAACGAAATTGCTTGAAGAAATCACTTTCCTAATAGCACATCGAGATCATTAACGGTATGACTCATTGAGGGTAGAATAAATGTATGATATAATGAATGATGTGCCGTTATCACGTTTGTGTTAGCGGCTATTTTTTCAGGCGAAAATATTTTCCTATTGCACAATAGTAGAAAGTTTGCGGAATATTGTGTTTTCCATGATAATAAAAGGTATAGAGTATTTAAAGCATATTTTAGATATGAAAGTGAGTGATCCTACTTATGGATCTATTATCAATAAAAGACCCCTCTTTTCTTAAAAAATTATCAATCAAGGACTTAGAATTATTAAGTAAAGATATTCGAAAGTTTTTAATAGAAAATCTTTCAATTACCGGAGGTCATATTGGTCCGAATTTAGGTGTAGTGGAATTAACAATTGCCCTACATAGGTGCTTTAATAGTCCAAAAGATAAAATTCTTTGGGATGTTGGTCATCAATCTTACGTCCACAAAATTCTTACAGGCAGAGCATCTCATTTTAGTACGTTAAGAAAATACAAGGGTCTGTGTGGATTTCCAAAAAGAGGGGAGAGTGAGCATGATGTCTGGGAAACTGGACATAGTTCAACAAGTCTTTCCGCTGCCATGGGGATGGCAATTGCGAGGGATTTAAAGAAAGAAAAGTCCTTCATTGTCCCCGTTATAGGGGATGGAGCCTTAACAGGTGGTATGGCGCTTGAAGCATTGAATCATATTGGACATGAGAAAAAGGATATGATTGTTGTTTTAAATGATAATGAAATGTCCATTGCCCCTAATGTTGGTGCCCTTCATAACGTGTTGGGAAGATTGAGAACAGCAGGGAAATATCAATGGGCGAAAGACGAACTTGAAATGTTATTAAAGCGAATTCCAGCAGTAGGTGGACGCGTTGCTGCCACGGCGGAAAGGATTAAGGATAGCCTAAAATATTTGCTTGTTTCAGGTATCTTCTTTGAGGAATTAGGGTTTACCTATTTAGGTCCTGTTGATGGTCATAATCTTGAAAATTTAATTGAGAATTTGAATTATGCCAAGAAAACGGAAGGACCTGTCTTACTTCATGTCATTACGAAAAAAGGGAAGGGCTATAAGCCTGCTGAAAGTGACAAGGTAGGAACATGGCATGGAACGGGTCCATACAAAATAGAGACCGGAGTGATTATTAAGCCTGAAAATACAGCACCAGCCTGGAGCAGCTTAGTAAGTGAGACGGTTAGAAGACTTGCTCGTGAGGATGAACGGATTGTAGCCATTACTCCAGCAATGCCTGTCGGATCCAAACTGGAAGGTTTTGCTTCTGAATTTCCAGATAGAATGTATGATGTTGGAATTGCTGAACAGCATGCGGCAACCGTTGCAGCAGGCTTAGCTACACAACATATGAAACCATTCTTAGCGATTTATTCAACCTTCTTGCAACGGGCTTATGATCAGGTTGTTCATGATATTTGTCGACAAAATTTGAATGTTTTTATAGGGATTGATCGTGCCGGTTTAGTAGGGGCAGATGGGGAAACACATCAGGGAGTGTTTGATATTGCCTTCCTAAGACATATTCCTAATATCGTTCTCATGATGCCTAAAGATGAAAATGAAGGACAACATATGGTATATACAGCTATCAAATATGATGATGGTCCGATTGCGATGAGATTCCCTAGAGGAAATGGTTATGGAGTGCCTATGGATAAGGAGTTAAAGGAAATTCCGATTGGGACTTGGGAAATCCTTCGAGAAGGTGAAGATGCCGCCATTTTAACCTTTGGTACAACCATACCAATGGCGATGGAGGCAGCAAGTGAATTAGAAGCATTGGGGTATTCAGTTCGAGTTATCAATGCTCGATTTATTAAGCCTTTGGATGAGGAAATGCTCACTCAATTATTTGAAGAAAAAATTCCAGTTCTAACGATTGAAGAAGCTGTTTTACATGGTGGATTCGGTAGTTCGATATTAGAATTTGCCCATAGTCATCAGTATTTTGAAACCGTGATCGACTGTTTGGGAATTCCAGATCAGTTTATTGAACATGGGGGAGTGAATGAGCTTCTTTGTGATATTGGCTTAACAAGTGAAAAAGTGGTTGAAAAAGTACTTACTCTTACAAGAGAAAAACAAAAAAGGGTCTAAATAATGAAAATGAAGAAAGAACGATTGGATGTTTTATTAGTTGAAAGAGGTTTAGCTGAAACAAGAGAAAAAGCTAAACGAGCCATTATGGCAGGAATTGTATACACAAATGAAATGCGTTTAGATAAGCCCGGTGAAAAGGTAGGAGTCGATATTCCCTTAACGGTTAAAGGTCATGCAATTCCATATGTGAGTCGAGGTGGCCTGAAATTAGAAAAGGCAATAAAAACCTTTGATGTTAACATTCAAGATAAAATCCTATTAGATATTGGGGCATCAACAGGTGGGTTTACTGATTGTGCCCTGCAAAATGGGGCGAAAATGTCTTATGCTCTTGATGTCGGCTATAATCAATTAGCATGGAAACTCAGGACTGATGAGCGTGTTGTCGTGATGGAACGGACGAATTTTCGCTATGTCACTCCGAGTGATTTAGTACGGGAAATGCCTAATTTTGCATCAATAGATGTTTCCTTTATTTCCTTAAAGTTAATTTTACCTGTATTAAAAACGTTACTTGTTCCAGGCAGTGATATCATTGCCTTAGTCAAACCTCAATTTGAAGCGGGGAGAGAGCAAGTAGGGAAAAAGGGAATTGTAAGAGATGCTAAAATTCATGAAAGTGTCGTCAACCAAATTATCGATTTATCTATTGGTTTAGGTTATGATGTAAAAAATCTTTCCTTTTCTCCGATTACAGGTGGTGAGGGAAATATTGAATTTTTATTACATCTATATTGGAATGGTGAAAAGGAAAAAGGAGAGAATGACATATTGATTCCTGTTCATCAGATTGTAGCCGATGCCCATGCAACACTTAAAGTAAAACCGGCAAATAAAAATGAGGCTGATTGATTCAGTCTCTTCTTTTTTGTACTTTAAGCGGAAAAATTGGCAGCAGTGATGAAGATTGACCTTGTGGAAAATTTTGAGAAATAAAAGATAAGGGCAAAAGGGAAGCTTCGAAGTAACGCCTCGCAACCGAAAAAAGAAAAACGCTTTTTTCGGTGAACTACGCCTATGCCTTCGCCTAAAGGCTTTCCAATCGGCAAGTTTTCTTTATCATATTAAAAATTTTGACGCAAAATTTCACTGAACCATGTCAAAATTTGTAGTATTTCGCAGGTTTTTTCATAAATTTAGCGAATTTCTTATTAGATTCAACTAATTTTAGCAAAAAAATGTATAATAGGAATGACTGCAATCCGCTGCTTTCTACATATTTTTAGACCAAATCTTCTGTTAGAGGGTGAAAGAGTGAATAAAGGACAACGTCATATTAAAATCCGCGAAATCATTACAAATAATGATATTGAAACGCAAGACGAGCTTGTGGATGAACTGAAAAATGCGGGTGTGAATGTTACACAAGCCACCGTTTCACGAGATATTAAAGAGCTCCACCTAGTAAAGGTTCCTTTATTAGATGGGCGTTATAAATACAGTTTACCTGCTGATCAACGGTTTAACCCATTGCAAAAACTAAAACGAAATTTAATGGACGCTTTTGTACGTATTGATACTGCTGGGCATCTATTGGTGATGAAAACTCTACCTGGAAATGCAATGGCGATTGGGGCTTTAGTTGATAATTTGGATTGGGAAGAAATATTAGGAACGATCTGCGGGGACGATACGATATTAATCATCTGCCGTTCACCTGATGATACGGAAATCATCTCGAATCGCTTTCTGGAAATGTTGTAAGATGAGGTGATGTATTCTTGTTAAGTGAATTATCGATTAAAAATTTTGCCATTATTGAATCGCTCACGATTTCATTTGAGAAAGGACTAACGGTCTTAACTGGAGAAACTGGTGCAGGGAAATCAATCATCATTGATGCTATTCACTTACTTTCTGGTGGCAGGGGATCGACAGAATTTATCCGTCATGGAGCTGATAAGGCTGAAATTGAAGGTTTATTTCAAATTGATGAACCAACTCATAGCTGTTATGACAAAGCAAAGGAATTAGGAATTGATATTGAGGATGGCATGGTAATCTTAAGAAGAGATATTTCTCGTTCTGGAAAGAATGTGTGTCGTATTAATGGGAAGCTTGTGACAATTTCAACCTTGCGAGAAATTGGAAGCACATTGGTTGATATTCATGGTCAGCATGAACATCAAGAATTGATGGATGATACCAAACATCTAGCTTTGCTTGATCAATTTGGCTTTGAGAAAATAGGCCCTGCCTTAATGCAATATCAACAAATTCACCGCGAATATGAATCCATTCAAAAAAAATTACAAAGTTTAAATGAAAATGAACAGCAAATCGCTCATCGTCTTGACCTTATTCAATTTCAATTTGATGAAATCGAAAGGGCTGACTTAAAGCTTGGTGAAGATGAGGAATTATCTGAAGAAAAAAATAAACTTATGAATTTTGAGAAATTGTATGATGCCATTAAGACTTGTTACTCTGCCCTTCAAGGAGATCAACGTGGCCTAGATTGGATTGGTCTTGTCATGGGACAAATTGAGATTGCGGCTGAATTAGATTCTTCCTATAAAGATATGGCTGAATCAGTTTCTAATAGCTTTTATATGCTGGAGGACTTATCACAGAATTTAAGAAATGAATTAGACAAACTTGAATTTGATCCCCGCCGATTAAATGAAATTGAAGAAAGATTATCAGAAATCAACCAATTAAAAAGAAAATATGGAAAAACAATTCCTGAAATATTAGAGTATGCAGCAAAAATTGAAGAAGAAATGGAAACCCTTCAAAATAAGGAAGGTCACATCGATCTATTAGAGAAGCAACTTCTTTCGGTTAAAAAGGATTTGCAAATAGAAGCGAAGGAACTGAATATATTAAGAAAAAAATATGCCATCAAGTTAACCTCCCTAATTCATAAAGAACTCAAGGATTTATATATGGAAAAAACCGTTTTTGAGGTTAAATTTGAAAGCAATTTTGAGCAATTTACAAAAACAGGCTCCGATAAAATAATATTTTACTTATCGACTAATCCTGGTGAACCGCTTAAGCCATTATCGAAAACCGCATCTGGTGGTGAACTTTCACGTATTATGCTTGCGTTAAAGAGAATTTTTTCAAAGCATCAAGGAATCACTTCGATTATTTTTGATGAAGTGGATACGGGCGTGAGTGGACGAGTAGCACAAGCCATTGCGGAGAAAATTTATAAGGTTTCGATTGACTCGCAGGTGCTCTGCATTTCTCATTTGCCGCAGGTTGCTGCTATGGCGGATACCCATTTATTTATTAGCAAAAAAATTATCAATGGAAGAACAAAGACATCCGTTCAGCCATTAACAGATACAGAGAAAATCAAAGAAATTGGCAGAATGATTTCTGGGGTAGAAATAACGGATTTAACGAAGGAACATGCTAAAGAATTACTTCAACTAGCCTTAAATGTCAAAAAAACTTGAAAAGCTATCCAAAAGGGGTAGCTTTTTTATGTTCCAGCTGGTTATAAATGAGTTTGATGAAGGCAAAATTATAATTGTAGCCATTAAATTGGATGGACTAGAAGCGAGGAGAGTGATGATTTTTGAAATTTGAACATCTTAGAAAAATAATTGGTGGAATTCTCCTTGTTTCATTAATTGCTATTGGATTTTCGAATCCATTTCGGGATTATCTTCATTTCCCGAAAGATATTACACTTTTTGAAGGACAAACGGTCAATTTATCTAAAGCTATTCCGGTATCAGCTTCTCTTTCTTCTGATGATTCAACAATCGATATAGATGATTCAAATAATTCTATTGCTCTTAAGGCAAATCAATATGGAAAAGATGAAATGCTTCTAGAGCTTGCAGGAATTCCAATAAAAAAGGTCGATGTAAAAGTATTAAAGGACTTTCGTGTCATCCCAGGTGGTCAATCGATTGGGGTAAAGCTTAATTCAGTCGGTGTTTTAGTTGTTGGGCACCATCAAGTTCATACAGATAAAGGAAAAGTTTCTCCAGGAGATCTTGCAGGAATCAAGGTTGGGGATATTATCACAGAAATTAATGGACAAAAAATTGAAAAAATGGCGGACGTAGCGCCATTTGTACAAAAAGCAGGTCAATCTGGGGAAGCCTTAAATATTGTGATTTCTCGTGAAAGTGGAAAGGTAAAAACAAAATTAAAGCCATTAAAAGAAAAAGATAGTGAAAATTATCGACTTGGGCTCTATATTCGGGATTCTGCAGCCGGAATCGGTACCTTAACATTTTACCATGCTGATTCGAAAAAATATGGTGCTCTTGGACATGTGATTTCGGATATGGATACGAAAAAACCGATTGTAGTAGAAGACGGTCAAATTGTTCGTTCCACTGTAACTTCGATTGAGAAAGGAAGCAACGGAGATCCAGGTGAAAAACTTGCTCGATTCTCATCAGATAAAAAAGTAATAGGAAATATTGAAAAGAATAGCCCATTTGGGATCTTTGGCAAATTAAATCATCATTTAACAAATGGGATTATGGATAAACCAATGCCAATCGCGCTATCGAATCAAGTCAAAGAAGGATCGGCAAAGATTTTAACCGTAGTAGATAATGATGATGTACAACAATTTGATATTGAGATTGTGAGCACCATTCCGCAAAAATTTCCAGCAACAAAAGGGATGGTCATTAAAGTGACAGATCCAAAATTATTGAAGAAAACCGGTGGAATTGTCCAAGGAATGAGTGGAAGTCCAATTATTCAAAACGGAAAGGTTGTTGGTGCTGTCACCCATGTATTCGTTAATGATCCAACGAGCGGATATGGAGTTCATATCGAATGGATGCTTCAACAAGCTGGAATTAATATTTATGAAACACCTAGAGAAAAAGCAAGTTAACCCCAGAAACGCAAATGATAAGGCTAATCCTGTAAAATAAGGGATTGGTCTTTTTTTATGTAATTTGCTAAAATGGGAAAAGATTATTCGACAAAAACGTTCCGTATTCGTTGTCAAATGACAAAGAAAGTCGAAAATGAAAGAAAACGAAAGGGAAATTAAGAAAATATACCTTTTTTTAGAAAAATTCAAAAAATAAAAGGAATTATTGTTGCATTGTCGAATTTGTAATTTAGAATATAAGATAGAAATGTACTTGAGACAAGAAATAGATCGAGGAGGATATCGTTTGTGAGGAAAATAAAAGTATGCGTTGTTGATGACAACAGAGAATTAGTGGGATTATTAGAAGATTACATATCTTCTCAAGAGGATATGGAAGTAGTTGGAATTGCCCATAATGGTCAAGAATGTTTGGATACTCTTCAACATGTAGATCCTGACGTTCTTGTTTTAGATATTATTATGCCTCATCTAGATGGCTTGGCTGTCTTAGAACGACTTCGAGATATGAAGAAAAATCCACAACCAAGTGTGATTATGCTAACGGCATTTGGCCAGGAAGATGTAACAAAAAAAGCCGTTGAATTAGGAGCATCCTATTTTATTCTGAAACCATTTGACCTTGAAAACTTAGCAAATCACATCCGCCAGGTCAGTGGAAGATCAAGTGCCATTATTAGAAAACCAGCATCACCTCCAGCCTATCGTACTCCAGCTGATTCTAAACCGAAAAACCTCGATGCTAGCATTACAAGTATAATCCATGAAATTGGAGTGCCTGCTCATATTAAGGGATATCTATACTTGCGTGAAGCAATTTCCATGGTCTACAATGATATTGAGTTGCTTGGTTCCATTACAAAGGTGTTATATCCGGATATCGCCAAAAAATATAATACAACAGCAAGTCGCGTTGAACGCGCGATTCGTCATGCGATTGAGGTTGCTTGGAGCCGAGGAAATATTGATTCCATTTCTTCTTTATTTGGCTATACTGTCAGCATGTCAAAAGCAAAGCCGACAAATAGTGAATTCATTGCAATGGTGGCTGATAAATTACGCTTGGAGCATAAAGCCTCTTGAAAGAAAAGTTAAAATGATTCCTTAAACGAAAAACAAAGTTCCTATTCCAAGTTTAAATGGGATAGGAACTTTATATTATAAAAGAAAAAATCACCTCATCCACTTCATCATTGGTTTTCTCCTAACTGAAAAATTACCATAATTCCCTAAATGTTTTAGAAAAATATTTATAACAATTTCAAAAATTCCCTAAATGGATTTCATTTTTTTTATTATAATAAAAATAGTACCTAAACAAAGGGGAATCATAATTTATGGAATTATTTCGGTTTGAAGGTATTACATTAGAAGAGGAGAATGGTTTTATTTATTTAACAGTTGAAATACCTCATTCTTCATTAAAAAAATTTGAGACCATGCTTCAGAATTACCCTCGGGTAGCGATTCTTCAGTTTAAAGCTTTAAAAGATGCCCTAGAAAAAGCAGAAAATGTCCGCGTTCAAATAGGTGAATTAAAGCCTTTCATCACATTATCAATCTCAAAAGATTTAATGTCAGCAAAAATGAAGGTGAATTGCACCAAACAGGAATTAACAGATAACAGAGAGACCATCACCACGCAAATTATGGAAACCCTCCATAAGAATGGCGTTAAAGAAGGAATTCAAATTAATTCACTCAATGAATTAAAACCACAAAAGGAATTTCTGATTGCTGAGGGAAATGAACCGAAAAATGGGAGTGATGCCATTCTCTCTTATTATAAGCCCGCAGAACGCCGTCCAAAGATTAAGGAAGATGGGAAGGCGAATTATTTTGAAATGAATTTCATTGATGAGGTGAAAAAAGAGGACTGGCTTGGTGAAAAAATTCCACCCACGAAAGGGATTTCTGGTATGACCGTAACAGGTGAATTAGTCCTGCCTAAGAATGGGAAAGACAAGAAATTGCTATACGATCGAAAAACGGTGGGCGAATTCAATGAAAACGGAATCATTGTACTAAGAGCATTGATTGACGGAGTTGTTACGTTCAATGGAGGAAGGATTTCGGTAGGAAATCATTTAACCATTGATGGGGATGTAGGTGTGGAGACTGGAAACATTAAATTTGATGGAAGTATCACGATAAATGGAATAGTTCAGGAAGGATATAGCGTACACGCGAGCAAGGATATTTCTATTCTTGGTGAAATGGGAATAAGCGGAGTAAAAGAGATTATTTCCTACGGGGGAGATATTTTTATCAAAGGTGGTGTCTTTGGAAAAGGAAAGACTTTAATTAAGGCGAATAAACATGTTTATTTAAAACATGCGAATGATTGTAAGGTTGAGGCCTTAGGAGATATTCATATCGGCTTTTATTCATTAGGAAGTATCTTAAAAGGGAGAAATATTATTGCTGATACAATGTCTGGAAAATTAATTGGTGGAACGATAGAAGCAAAGGGAAAAGTAGTTGCAGCGATTATTGGAAATAAAATGGAACGAAAAACATTTATCAATGTGGAAGGATTTAGCCGCTTTAAAGTTCAAGAGGAACTTGAAAATACCCTTATAGAATATAAAAAAGGAATAATTCGAATTGAAAGCCTACGGCGTCAATTAGAGATTTATGAAGGAAATATGCAAGAATTAAATGATTATCAGAAAAAACAACATCGTGAAATAGCGAAGAATTTAGATCAAGAGTTAATTAAGGTTCAAACCCTGGATAACCAGCGAAAGACATTAATGAGTTTACTCGAAACAAAGGGTGAAGGCCAAATATCTATAGAGGAGATTGCGTATCCTGATACCATGGTAAAAATCAAAAATATCCAGAAAAAATTGAATTCGAAGGTAAAAGGAACTTTTTATTCAGAGGATAATTCTATGCATTTTGAATAAAGTTTTAGAGTAAAATAGGAAGTGATGAAGTGACGCTTATCTTGGCACATAGAGGTTATTCTGCAAAATATCCTGAGAATACCATGAAAGCATTTATGGAAGCCCATAAAGCAGGTGCTGATGGCATTGAACTAGACGTTCAGCTTACGAAAGATGAAGAAATTGTTATTATCCACGACGAAAAGGTCGATCGAACGACGAATGGAAAAGGGTTTGTTAAAGATTTCAGCCTAAATGAGATTAAAAAAATTGATGCTGGCTATCACAAGTTAGGTGGCTTAAGAAAAGAACCTATTCCGACACTTCAGGAAGTTTTTGATTGGTTGAAAACGAATGATTTGATTTGTAATATTGAATTTAAAAATGGCAGATTTCCCTATAAAGGGATGGAGGAAAAGGTCATATCCCTTGTGAGGGATTATCAGCTCTCAAATCGTATCATATTTTCTTCTTTTAATCATTATAGTATTGTTTATTGCTATCGCTTAGCTCCTGAAATCGAAATAGCTCCACTATATCTGGAAGGCCTTTATATGCCATGGATTTATGCTCAGTCTATTCGTGCAAAGGGGATTCATCCCCGATTCGAGGCAGCACCTGATTTTCTTGTGAAAGCGTCTATGGAAGCAGGTATTCAGGTTCGCCCCTTTACAGTGAATAAAGAAGATGAAATCAAAAGATTGATCAAAGTAGACTGTTCGGCCATTATAACAGATGATCCGGTAAAGGCTTTGAGAATAAGAAGGGAAATGAAGAAAAGCTAGGTGGAGTGAGTTCCATCTAGCTTTTTTATCCCACTCTTACTGTCCGTAAAGGTCCGACGAGGGATTAAGGTCCTAGTCAGGCGAAGCCACAGGATGTGGCGTTATGAGCGTGATAAGTGAAATAAGATTTTTCTTTGGGCTTCAGCCCTTAGAAAAATCAATCAGGCTCTGCGTGACTAACCATCAGTGGGGGATGAATGGCAGACTAAAAGCGCGACGTCAATCGCAACGTCTGCACTCGCACGTCCTGTGCGTCGAAAACCCCCACTGATGGAAGTTTCACTTTATCAAGTGTAACCTATTTTCTTTCTTCAATAGGGGGATTTGCCTGATCCTTAGCTTCCGTTTGAAATCTGGATTGAACTTTATTTCGTTTACGATCTCGATGGAGAATAAAGCCAGCAATAAAACCAACACCAGACACAAAAAACAGGAATCCAACTAGAAATTGTAACCAAAGGATAGGAAAAGGAGTGATAAGAATCCCAAATACCATATCCCGCATTAATTTAACTCCAAGAGCAGCAATTAAACCAGGAATAACCATTATGATCAATGCAAATAGTCTAATCATGAAATATATCCTCTCAAAATAATCCCTTTATGAAAAATATTAAATCATAGAATCCATTTGTCAACCATCAATATTCGCTTGTAAAATAATAACCATGAAAGAATTTGCAAATATATATGCAAAAGATTTCAGTTGAGAAGGGGTGAGGTTATGCAATCAGTAATGATTGTGGGGGCAGGTATGGGTGGAACATCCATATTAAAAATTTTAAAAGAGACGGATGTCTTGAATGTTGTAGTGGTAATCGACCATAATCCGAATGCACCCGGGCTGCGTTTGGCTGAAGAAGAAGGAATTAGGACTTCAACTGATTGGCGTTCCCATTTATCAAGTGAAATAGACATCGTTATTGAAGTGACAGGTGATGAACATCTTTTTAAACAGTTAAGAGCTGAAAAGAATAAAAATACGATATTAATCCCCGGAAGTGTTGCCTTCTTAATCGCAAAACTATTTGAACAGAAAACCCATTTGATTTCAAGGTTAAGGAATGAATCCTACAAGCATGATTCGATGTTACAAGCGATTATTGAGTCGAGTGACGAAGCGATATCTGTTGTAGATGAGCATGGAAAAGGAATTTTAATTAATCCAGCTTACACGAGACTAACTGGATTAAACGAAGAACAAGTGATTGGAAAACCAGCAACGACGGATATATCAGAGGGAGAGAGTGTTCATCTAAAGGTATTGAAAACAAAAAAAGCGATACGTGGCGTTCCGATGAGAGTTGGTCCAAATAAAAAAGAAGTGGTTGTGAATGTAGCTCCTGTCCTTGTAAAAGGGAAGGTGAAGGGGAGTGTAGGAGTTATTCACGATATGTCAGAGATAAAAAATTTAAATCGAGAATTGACCCGGGCTCGACAAATTATTCGAAAGCTTGAGGCAAAGTACACTTTTGAGGATATCATTGGGGATTCAGAGGAAATGAAAATTGCCATTGGACAAGCAAGACTAGGGGCAAGCACACCAGCAACCATTTTGTTGCGCGGGGAATCTGGAACAGGGAAGGAATTATTTGCACACGCTATCCATAATGCAAGTGACCGCAGATACAATAAATTTGTTCGTGTAAACTGTGCCTCTCTTTCAGAATCCTTGCTTGAAAGTGAACTATTTGGTTATGAAGAAGGAGCCTTTAGTGGAGCTAAAAGAGGAGGAAAAAGAGGCCTATTTGAAGAGGCAAACAACGGGAGTATTTTTTTAGATGAGATCGGGGAACTAACGGCAAATACACAAGCAAAGCTGCTTCGAGTTCTTCAAGAAAATGAAATTATCAGGGTTGGAGGTACGAAGGCGATTTCGATTAATGTTCGCGTTATTGCGGCGACAAATGTCAATTTAGAGAAGGGAATTGTTGCAAAAACCTTTAGAGAGGATTTATATTACCGGTTAAACCGGATGCCTATTCATATCCCTCCGCTAAGAAATCGTATGGAGGATATTCCTTTATTGTGTGCACGGTTGATTCAAAAAATCAATCAAGATTATGGAAGAAATGTGGAAGGAATATCAGTTGAGGCAATGAAGCTTTTAATGCAATATCATTGGCCAGGAAATGTTCGGGAATTGGAAAATATTTTAGGGAGAGCGATCATTTTTATGGGGAATAATGAAACATTAATCAAGACACTCCATGTTCCCAATATTGTTATACAACCTCAAAATCCTTTTTTATCAGAAAATTCTTCTTTATCAACAACAGAAGAAATCCCTCTGTCAAAAATGATGGAGGATTATGAAAAAAATATTATTGAAAAGGTTTTAAGAAAAAATAATGGCAATAAAACCTTAACAGCCAAAATGCTTGGATTATCGATTCGAAATTTATACTATAAACTTGAAAAATATAATCTTGCAAATAATGGCGTGCAATAAATTTCATGGTATGCAAGAAATTGCAAGGAACCTATCTTTCAAAAGGCAATTGGATGACAAAATTGTTTTGGCACAATAATTGCATATAATAATATGAGTGTTGTAATGCAAGGAAATGAGGATGAGGACGAATAATGAAATTGCAATCTCTAATTAATCAAGCAGCTGAAGATAAAAATCATACGGTTGCAGTTGCCGAAGCGGAGGATTCCGAAGTAATCGAAGCCGTCACTCAAGCAGTTGCAAAGAACCTTGCAAATTTTATGCTTTTTGGTGATCGGGATAAGATACTTGGTCTATTAGAAGAAAAGGGGACACATTTTATTCATGATGAAAGGATTCAAATCTTCCCAACAAATTCAAAATTGATGGCAGCAGAGCATGCTGTTAATGCCGTAAATCTTAAAAAGGCAAACGTATTGATGAAGGGAAATATTCCAACTGCTACACTCCTAAAAGCGGTGTTAAATAAAGAGTTTGGTTTAAGAACAGGGAATGTACTTTCACATGTCGCGGCTTTTGAAGTTCCCCACTATTCTCGACTTATACTTATTACGGATGCTGCTATGAATATTACTCCGGATTTAATGCAAAAAGCACAAATTATTCATAACTCTGTTGAGATTGCAAGGAGTATTGGGATTAACACTCCGAAGGTAGCGCCAATTGCGGCCATTGAAGAAGTGAATCCCACGATGCAAGCTACCCTTGATGCAGCTTCCCTAACTTTAATGAATCAACGTGGCCAGATTCAAAATTGCATCGTTGATGGTCCACTTGCATTGGATAATGCTATATCAAAGTTAGCTGCAAAGCATAAGGGGATCCAAAGTAATGTTGCGGGGGAAGCCGATATTTTATTAGTTCCGACCTTGGAGGTTGGCAACACTCTTTATAAATCATTGATCTATTTTGCTGGTGCAAAAGTAGGTGCGGTTATTGCAGGAGCAAAGGCGCCAATTGTTTTGACTTCAAGAGCTGATACAGCTGAGAGCAAACTATATTCCTTAGCACTTGCCATCTGCTCTGCCTGAAAAATAATCATGTTTAAGATATTAGGAGGAAACAACAATGGAAATCTTCAATTATTTAGAAAAATATGATTATGAGCAATTAGTATTTTGTCAGGACAAACAATCAGGATTAAAAGCCATTATTGCCATTCATGATACAACGTTAGGACCAGCATTAGGCGGAACGCGAATGTGGACCTATGATTCAGAAGAGGCAGCTATTGAAGATGCACTACGCTTAGCTAAAGGGATGACCTATAAAAATGCGGCAGCAGGATTAAACTTAGGTGGAGGAAAAACCGTCATTATTGGAGATCCCCGCAAAGATAAGAATGAAGAATTATTTCGTGCCTTTGGCCGCTATATTCAAGGGCTAAATGGTCGTTATATTACCGCTGAGGATGTAGGTACGACGGTGAGTGACATGGATTTAATCCATGAAGAAACCGATTATGTAACAGGGATTTCCCCAGCTTTCGGTTCCTCAGGAAACCCTTCCCCAGTAACAGCTTATGGAGTATATCGTGGAATGAAGGCTGCAGCAAAAGCAGCATTTGGTACAGATTCCCTTGAAGGAAAGACGATCGCTGTTCAAGGAGTAGGCAATGTAGCTTATCATTTATGCCATCATCTTCATGAGGAAGGTGCAAAATTAATTGTCACGGATATTAATAGCGAGTCAGTCAATCGAGCAGTGGAAGAGTTTGACGCAAAAGCTGTTGACCCAAATGATATATATGGTGTTGAATGTGATATTTATGCACCGTGTGCACTCGGTGCTGTAATTAATGATAAAACAATTCCGCAAATTAGAGCCAAAGTTATTGCTGGTGCAGCCAATAATCAATTGAAAGAAGAGCGCCACGGCGATCAAATCCATGAAATGGGAATTGTTTATGCACCAGATTATGTCATAAATGCCGGTGGAGTAATTAATGTTGCGGATGAACTATATGGCTATAATTATGATCGTGCAATAAAAAAAGTCGAAATGATATACAACAATATTGAGAAGGTCATCGAGATTGCTTCACGAGATGGCATTCCAACCTATAAAGCGGCCGACAGGATGGCTGAGGAACGGATTGAAAGAATGCGTAATTCTAGAAGTCAGTTTTTACAAAATGGACATCATATATTAAGTCGCAGATAGTAAAGAATTTTAACCAAGAGGCTGGCTAGACATGAAGGAACTATCACTACCTTTTCACTTGATTGTGTCTAAATGGGTAGTACTTCGTTAAGGCCGGTCTTTTGTGTATAATAAGCTTGTATTAATGATTAATCAGATTTTTGCTGATTTATTTATTAACAATGGGGGTTTAACAATTTGCAAGAGGTTCAGTTTCGAATTTTAATTATAAATCCAGGCTCCACCTCAACAAAAATCGGTGTTTTTCAAAATGAACAATCCCTTTTTGAGAAAACAATTAGGCATGATACAGAAACCATTAATACATTTAACACCATTATTGAGCAGTATGAATTTCGGAAAGAAACCATCTTAGAAGCATTAGATGATGAAGGAATTAATATTCATAAGTTTCATGCTGTATGTGGCAGAGGCGGCCTTCTACGTCCAATTGAAGGAGGGACCTATGCAGTTAATGATGCTATGCTGAAGGATTTAAGGGAAGGCTTTTCTGGACAGCATGCCTCTAATTTAGGAGGAATACTCGCTTATGAAATTGCATCCGGATTAAACATACCAGCTTTTATCGTTGATCCCGTTGTTGTAGATGAAATGGATCCAATTGCAAAAATATCTGGTTTTCACCTAATTGAAAGAAAAAGTATTTTTCATGCCTTGAATCAAAAAGCGGTTGCGAGGAAGGTTGCAAAGGATCTTAAAAAGAAGTATGAAGAATTAAATTTAATTGTAGCTCATATGGGTGGGGGGATTACTGTAGGTGCCCATAAGAATGGAAAAGTCATCGATGTGAATAATGGTTTATATGGTGAGGGTCCATTTAGCCCAGAGCGTGCCGGAACAGTACCGGCAGGCGATTTAGTCGCTTTATGTTATTCTGGAGAATATTATTTTGATGAAGTCATGAAGAAGCTGGTTGGACAAGGCGGTTTGGTTGGCTATTTAGGGACCAGTGACGCTTTAGTGGTTGAAAAGCTAATTTCAGCGAAGGATAACGAGGCGAAATTGATTTATTCTGCAATGGCTTATCAGGTGGCAAAGGAAATTGGAGCTGCAAGTAGTGTTTTATCAGGTCGTGTGGATGCTATCGTACTAACGGGCGGCCTTGCCCATGGACAGGAATTTGTGAAAGAAATCAGTCAGCGCATAAACTGGATAGCGGATTGCATTGTTCATCCAGGAGAAGATGAGCTGCAAGCGTTAGCCGCGGGTACTTTACGTGTTCTCCTTGGGGAGGAGCCGGGAAAAGAATATTTTGGATGCTTTGTATCGCAAGCTTTCAAATGATGAGGAGGAAGCAAAGATGGCAACTGAATATGATGTGGTTATATTAGGCGGGGGAACTGGAGGCTATGTCACTGCAATTCGCGCTTCTCAATTAGGCTTAAAAACAGCTATAGTAGAAAAGGAAAAGCTGGGAGGAACATGTCTGCACAAGGGATGTATTCCAAGTAAAGCACTATTAAGGAGTGCGGAGGTTTATCAAACCGCTTTAAAAAGTGAAGAATTTGGTGTTTTCACTAATGAAGTTGCCTTTAATTTTGCCAAGGTGCAAGATAGAAAGGTAAAAATCATTGATCAATTATATAAAGGTGTCCAGTTTTTGATGAAACAGGGAAAAATCGATGTGTATGAAGGTATAGGGCGTATTTTAGGTCCATCTATTTTTTCGCCAACAGCCGGAACTGTTTCTGTTGAAATGAATAATGGTTCTGAGAATGAAATGTTAATCCCCAAAAACCTTATCATTGCAACAGGTTCCAGACCTCGCACATTACCTGGACTTGAAATTGATGGGGAAAAAATCATGACATCTGATGAAGCGTTGGCGATGGAAGATTTACCAAAATCGATTTTGGTTATCGGTGGGGGTGTCATTGGCATTGAGTGGGCGTCTATGCTTCATGACTTTGGAGTTGAAGTGACTGTAATAGAATATGCTGATCGCATTATTCCAACGGAAGATCGAGAAATTTCAAAGGAAATGCAGCGTTTATTGAAGAAAAAAGGGGTAAAACTGGTAACAAATGCAAAAGTACTACCTGAAACCTTAATAAAAGATGCGAATGTCAGTATCACTGCTGAAGTAAAAGGAGAGCAAAAGGTTTTTACGGCAGAAAAGATGTTGGTTTCAGTAGGGCGGCAAGCAAATGTCGAAGGATTTGGACTTGAAAATACCGAGATTCAGTTAGACAAAGGCGTGATTGTTACCAATGAATTCTACCAAACAAAGGAATCCCATATTTATGCGATTGGCGATTGTATAGGTGGTTTACAACTTGCTCATGTAGCTTCACATGAAGGAATTCTTGCAGTTGAGCATATTGCTGGAGAAGATCCGACCCCAATGGATTATCGGCTTGTTTCCAAATGTATTTACAGTGCACCTGAGGCTGCTAGTGTAGGCTATACAGAGGAAGAAGCGAAAGAAAATGGCTTTCATGTAAAGATAGGGAAGTTTTCATTTCGCGCGATTGGAAAGGCACTTGTGTATGGGGAGGCTGATGGGTTTGTGAAAATCATTGCTGATGCAGATACCAATGATATTTTAGGTGTTCATATGATTGGGCCCCATGTAACAGATATGATTTCAGAAGCCGGGCTTGCCCGTGTATTAGATGCGACACCTTGGGAAGTAGCCCATACCATTCATCCACATCCTACTTTATCGGAAGCAATTGGTGAAGCGGCATTGGCGGTAGATGGATTGTCCATTCATTCTTAAGGAGTAAGAGCCTACAGCAACACTAATTGAAACACATATGGGCAGTACAATAATACGTTATACAAAGGGGATACTTTTTTATACGTAAAGAAAGTATAAATTGGCAGCAAAGAAGAAACTCGACGTAGTGGCCAATTTTAGGAATTTAGTATAAGGGCAACTACGCCTCTGTCTTCGCCCTTAGGGGCTCGACAATCGGCGAGTTTTCTTTACATATCGTTTAAGGAGGGAATGAAATGGGTGAAAATCGCCATCAAGCTTTAGGATTAAGCGATGCAAAAGTGTTGGATATGTATGAGACGATGCTTTTAGCAAGGCGTATAGATGAACGGATGTGGCTGTTAAACCGCGCTGGAAAAATACCATTTGTCATCTCATGCCAAGGACAGGAGGCAGCACAGGTTGGGGCAGCATTTGCTCTTGATAAGGAAAAGGATTACGTCCTTCCCTATTATCGGGATATGGGAGTGGTTCTAACTTTCGGGATGACGGCCCGTGATTTAATGCTGTCAGGATTTGCAAAGTTTGAGGATCCAAATTCAGGTGGACGACAAATGCCTGGGCATTTCGGACAAAAAAAGAACCGGATTGTGACTGGATCATCACCTGTTACCACGCAAGTACCTCATGCCGTGGGGATTGCACTAGCGGGAAAAATGGAGGGCAAAGATCTTGTTACTTTTGTAACCTTCGGTGAAGGCTCATCTAATCAAGGCGATTTTCATGAAGGAGCTAATTTTGCTGGTGTGCATAAATTACCGGTTATCTTCATGTGTGAAAATAATAAATATGCCATCTCGGTCCCCGTTGAAAAGCAGTTAGGGTGTGAAAGGGTGTCAGATCGGGCTATAGGATACGGGATGCCGGGTATTACGGTTAATGGTAACGATCCACTTGAGGTCTATCAAGCTGTGAAAGAAGCGGTTGAACGCGGACGTAGAGGAGAGGGTCCAACCCTTATAGAGACCATTTCCTATCGTCTAACCCCTCATTCGTCTGATGATGATGACAGAAGTTATAGAGAGAGAGACGAGGTAGAAGAGGCCAAAACGAAGGATCCCATTATTACGTTTGCAGCTTATTTAAAAGAAGCCGGAATTTTAAATGATGATTTACAAGAAGAAATCAATCATCGCGTGATGAGTATGGTGAATGATGCGACTGATTATGCGGAAAATGCTCCATATGCAAATCCGGAGCATGCATTGAAATATGTTTATGCCGAATAGGAAGGGGGAAAAAAGTATGGCAGTCATTTCTTATATAGATGCCGTTACGATGGCCATTCGGGAAGAAATGGAGAGAGACAATCGTGTTTTCGTATTAGGTGAAGACGTAGGGAAAAAAGGTGGAGTTTTTAAAGCCACTCAAGGTCTTTATGAACAATTTGGAGAGACGAGAGTGATCGATACTCCTCTTGCTGAGTCCGCTATTGCTGGAGTAGGTATTGGTGCTGCAATGTATGGTATGCGTCCGATTGCTGAAATTCAATTCGCTGATTTTATTATGCCAGCTGTAAACCAAATTATTTCAGAAGCAGCAAGAATTCGTTATCGTTCAAATAATGATTGGAGCTGTCCGATTGTCGTGCGAGCACCATATGGTGGTGGCGTTCATGGAGCACTTTATCATTCACAATCCGTTGAAGCTGTATTTGCTAATCAGCCTGGTCTGAAAATTGTGATGCCATCCACACCTTATGATGTTAAGGGTTTATTGAAGGCGGCGATTCGTGATGAGGATCCTGTTTTATTCTTTGAACATAAACGGGCCTATCGCCTAATTAAAGGTGAGGTTCCAGAGGATGATTATGTTCTCCCAATCGGCAAAGCAGAAGTGAAAAGAAGTGGTGAGGATATCACTGTCATTACATATGGACTATGTGTTCATTTTGCGCTTCAAGCAGCTGAAAAGCTTGCGAAGGATGGAATTTCAGCGCATGTTTTAGATTTGCGCACCATTTATCCATTGGATAAAGAAGCCATTATTGAGGCCGCAAGAAAAACAGGGAAAGTGTTACTAGTTACGGAGGATACAAAAGAAGGAAGTATTATTGGTGAAGTGGCCGCAATTATCGCAGAAAATTGTCTCTTCGATTTGGATGCGCCAATTAAAAGACTAGCAGGACCGGATATTCCTGCTATGCCATATGCTCCAACGATGGAAAAATATTTTATGGTGAATCCCGAAAAGGTTGAAAATGCAATGAGAGAACTTGCTGAATTTTAAATCGAGAGTATGAATCCACTAAGTAAGTGAACAGGAAGGTAAAGCAAGAAGGAGGTATATCCATTGGCTTTAGAACAAATTATCATGCCGCAATTAGGGGAAAGTGTTACAGAGGGGACCGTAAGCAAATGGCTTGTTTCCGTAGGTGATCACGTAAATAAGTATGATCCTCTCTTAGAGGTCATGACAGATAAAGTAAATGCAGAGGTACCATCGTCCTTTTCAGGAGTGATTAAAGAATTGCTTGCGGCTGAAGGCGATACGCTTAAGGTAGGGGAACTAGTCTGCACGATTGAAGTTGAATCGAAAGAAACATCTGATATAGAAGTCTCAAAGGCTTCCCAAGAACAGCAAAATTTTCAATCCATCTCAACAACGGTGCAGGGGAATTCGAAAAAGGCTCGGTACTCTCCAGTTGTATTAAAGCTTTCCCAAGAGCACGGAATTGATTTAACAAAGATTGAAGGCTCTGGAGCTGAAGGAAGAATTACAAGAAAAGATCTATTAAAAATCATTGAATCAGGTTACATAACAAAGAAAGAAGAAACAAAACCATCAAGTGAAGAACAAACGAGTCCTACCAAAACGCAGGCTCCAGTATTCACTACCGAAAGCAATACTCCTCTAACGACATCTGTTTCAAATGTTCAAGGGATTCCTGGAGATATAGAAATTCCTGTTAACGGAGTCCGTAAGGCAATTGCGACCAATATGCTTCGTAGTAAACAAGAGGTACCACATGCTTGGACAATGATTGAAGTGGATGTAACCAATCTTGTCAATTATCGTCAATCCATAAAAGACGAATTTAGAAAAACAGAAGGATTTAATCTTACGTATTTTGCCTTTTTTGTTAAGATTGTTGCGCAAACTCTTAAAGAATTTCCGCAAGTTAATGCGATGTGGGCAGGCGATAAAATTATCCAACGAAAGGATATTAATCTTTCCATCGCGGTTGCCACAGACACAGGATTATTTGTTCCTGTCATAAAGAACGCAGATGAAAAATCCATTAAAGGAATTGCTCGTGAAATTCAGGAGCTTGCTCATAAGGCTCGAACGGGGGGGTTAAGTTCTGCTGATATGCAAGGTGGAACATTTACCGTGAACAATACAGGTTCATTTGGTTCCGTTCAATCAATGGGAATAATTAATTATCCGCAAGCTGCTATCTTACAAGTAGAATCAATTGTTAAACGACCAGTGATCATGAATGGTGGAATGATTGCCGTTCGAGATATGGTCAATCTTTGTTTATCACTTGATCATCGTGTTCTTGATGGCCTTGTTTGTGGTCGTTTCCTACAGCGAATAAAAGAAAAATTAGAAAATATTTCAAAAGAAAATACTTCCATTTATTAAGCGCTGCATCTGCAGTGCTTTTTTCTATTATTAAATAATTAATGGACTATTCATTGCTACTCTTTCCTGTGTATACTAAAATAGAGATAAACAAAAAGATTTAGAATTTTTGTATAATTTCACATGAGCCATCATGAAGGGAGGGAGTGCTGTCTGTTTTGACAGCTCAAAATGAGTATTGATAATATGTTGCACAATACTTTTACAAGAAAAACAGTCGAAGAATGGACTGAAAAAGCAGAAGAAACATTAAAGGGGAAGGCGATTCAAACACTTGCCAGACATACTTATGAAAACATCAATTTGAAACCGCTTTATACGCGCTTGGATCAAGAAAACCATTTCACTATATCGGAATATCCCGGCTTGGGTGATTTCAGAAGGGGGAATTCTCCTCTTGGCTATCTCACTCAGGAATGGAAAATTGCGCAAAAAATTGAAGGAAACTCCGCACCTGAGCTTCATGAAAATGTCAAATCTGCCTTAGAAAGGGGGCAGACGGCAATATCTTTTGCTGTTACAGAAGAAGTGATTACTCAACTGAATGACATTGTAGGAGATTTATATCTTCAATATCCATTTAGCCTTGATGCAAAGGACTATTTCGAACAGGTTATCTCGGAATTAGTTCAATGGAATCATCTGGATAAGATCTCGGGATACATTGCAAGTGATCCCCTTGCGAAGCTTGTTACAGACGGGAATCTGCAGGATACTATTAATGGTATTTATCATAAGTGGGCGCGAACGATAGAAAAAGCTAATCTACACATGCCAAATCTTAAAACTATTTTAGTAGATACAACTCCATATCATAACGGTGGAGCAAATGCAGTTCAAGAAATTGCTTATGCCTTATCAACAGCAGTCTTTCATATTGAAAATCTAAAAAATGAGGGACAGGAGATTCAAGCTATTTTTAGAAATCTTGTATTTAAATTTGCAATCGGGGCGAACTTCTTTGTGGAAATCGCCAAGCTTCGAGCTGCCCGTTTACTTTGGAGTAAAATTGCTGAAAGCTATGGGGTCGATGAAGAATACAGACATATGACGATTTCAGCTGAAACCTCTTTGTTTACAAAAACGCAATATGATCCATATGTAAACTTGCTAAGAGGAGGAAATGAGGCATTCGCAGCTGTACTTGGAGGCGTGGAATACTTACATGTAACTCCATATAATGAAGTGTTTGAAGAGGTCAATTCTTTTTCAGATCGAATTGCCCGTAATACGCAATTAATTTTGAAGGAAGAGGCCCATTTAACAAAAGTAATTGACCCTGCCGGAGGTTCATGGTATGTGGAATATTTAACTGATGGGATTACGAACAAATCATGGGAGCTTTTTCTTGAAATTGAGGACCAAAACGGGATTTACGATCGTCTATTAGCAGGATGGATTCAGAAACAAGTGAAAACAGTGAGAAATAAAAGAGAAGTAGATGCTTCTACAAGAATACAGAGTATTATCGGAACCAATATATACGCAAATCTTTCTGAAAAAATAGAGGTTCAGAAAGGACAAGTTGTTGCCACCATTGAACAAAAGGCACAAATTGAACCAATTAAACCGACAAGACTTGCAAAATCTTTTGAGCAATTGCGTCAAAAAGCAGAAAAATTGGGTGGAATTCGAGTAGGCTTAATCTGCCTGGGAGCATTAAAGAATCATAAAGCCAGAGCTGATTTTATTTCAGGATTTTTATCTCCTGGTGGAATTGCTGTGCAAAAAAGTGATGCGATTGATTCCTTGGAGCAAGTGCTTGATTTTATGAATAAAACAAAGGCAAATCATTATTTTGTTTGTGGCAGCAATAAACAATATACATTGACGGCTCTTGAAATGGTTTCTTCCATTCATAAAGAAGATCCTGATGTTTCCCTATATTTAGCGGGGGTTCCAGATGAAGATCAGAATGAGTGGGAAAAAGCAGGTATTAAACAATTCATTCATCTCAAGAGCAACTGTTATGAATTTCTTTCTTCTCTTTTACAAGATACGGAGGTGAAGGGACATGAGTAAACCAAATTTTAAAAATATTTCTCTCGAAAATATATCTCTCCCTTCAAAAGGTGAATGGAAAAAGAAAGCAGAGAAAGAAATTGAACAATCACTGGATGATTTGCTTTTTGAAACAAATGAACAAATTAAGCTAAAACCGTTATATACAAGTGAAGATCGCGAGGGGCTTGAGCATGTTGACAGCTTACCAGGGCTTCCTCCATACTTGCGTGGCCCATATCCAACGATGTATGTCAATCGTCCATGGACAGTTAGACAATACGCTGGGTTCTCTACGGCTGAAGAAAGCAATGCCTTTTATCGCAGGAACCTTGCCATGGGTCAAAAAGGCTTATCTGTTGCTTTCGATTTAGCCACACATCGCGGCTATGATTCAGATCATCCACGTGTAGTTGGGGATGTTGGGAAAGCGGGAGTTGCGATTGATTCTATTCTGGATATGAAAACGTTATTTGATGGAATCCCGCTTGATCAAATGTCTGTATCAATGACGATGAATGGGGCAGTACTGCCAATCATGGCCTTTTATATTGTCACAGCTGAAGAACAGGGAGTCAGTCAGGAAAAACTTTCTGGAACCATTCAAAATGATATTTTAAAGGAATATATGGTACGGAATACGTATATTTATCCTCCAGAGATGTCTATGAAGATAATTGCTGATATTTTCGAATATACATCAAAATACATGCCGAAATTTAATAGCATCAGTATTTCCGGTTATCATATGCAGGAAGCAGGAGCCCCAGCAGATATTGAACTTGCTTATACATTGGCTGACGGTTTGGAATATGTAAGGACTGGTATCAGGGCAGGTATTAATATCGATTCCTTTGCACCAAGATTGTCTTTCTTCTGGGCTATCGGTATGAATTATTTTATGGAAGTTTCCAAGATGCGGGCTGGAAGATATATTTGGGCAAAAATGATGAAATCCTTTGAGCCCAAGAATCCAAAGGCATTAGCACTTCGTACCCATTCACAAACATCTGGCTGGAGTTTAACGGAACAAGATCCTTTTAATAATGTAATTAGAACATTAATCGAGGCCCATGCAGCTGCGATGGGACATACGCAATCCCTACACACGAATGCCCTTGATGAGGCAATTGCGCTGCCAACGGATTTCTCAGCAAGAATTGCCCGTAATACTCAGCTATATTTACAAGAAGAAACAGGAATTACCAATGTGATTGATCCTTGGGGCGGCTCCTATTACGTGGAAGCCTTAACCAACCAATTAATTGAAAGAGCCTGGAAGCATATTGAAGAAATTGAGAATCTGGGTGGTATGGCAAAGGCAATTGAAACCGGACTTCCAAAAATGCGGATTGAAGAGGCGGCAGCAAGAAGACAGGCACAAATCGATTCTGGCAAAGAAACGATCATCGGTGTTAATCGCTATCGCTTAGAACAAGAGGAAGCAATTGAAATTCTTGACATTGATAATACAGCTGTTCGGTTAAAGCAAATTGAAAAATTAAATCAATTAAAATCCACTAGAGATGAAGAGAAAGTTCAAGCTGCTATAAAAGCAATAACAGAAGCAGCGGAATCAGGAGAAGGTAATTTGCTTGCCCTTTCTGTTCAGGCGGCAAGAGTAAGAGCTACTTTAGGCGAAATATCATCTGCAATTGAGCGTGTAGCTGGTCGTCATCAGGCAACCATTCGCTCGATCAGTGGTGTTTATAGTTCTGCATTTTCTAATGATGAAGAAATTGCTGAAGTGAAGAAAATGACGGATGAATTTTTAGAAAACGAGGGTAGAAGACCTCGGATTCTCATTGCAAAAATGGGTCAGGATGGACATGACCGAGGGGCTAAGGTGATTTCAACGGCATTTGCGGATTTAGGTTTTGATGTGGATATCGGTCCTCTATTCCAAACTCCAGAGGAAACAGCTCTACAAGCGGTGGAAAATGATGTCCATGTTGTTGGGATGAGTTCCCTTGCTGCAGGTCATAAAACCCTTTTACCTCAATTGATTGGGGAGCTAAAGAAATTAGGACGTGAGGATATTCTTGTCGTAGTTGGCGGGGTTATTCCTGCTCAAGATTATCAATTTTTATATGATCATGGTGCAGCAGCGATATTTGGTCCAGGAACAGTAGTCCCAGTGGCTGCACAAAAGGTGGTTCGTGCTATCTATGAAAAGCTAGGCTATGAGGAAGTGGCCGAAATACATGAATGATGATAAAAAGCCTGAATGGAGTGATCCAGAGCATCCTGAATCTTTTTCAACGGTGATCAAAAAAGGGGTCATCCGCAAAGAGGAAGCCGTGGAAATCAAAAAAACATCCCGTTTTCAAAAAAGATCGAAGAATGATCCAACGATTGAGGAGTTATATAAGGGAGTTCTCACCGGCGATCGAAGTGTAATTGCACGAGCTATCACTTTAATTGAAAGTAATGCTGAGCACCATTTTAAGAAATCACAAGAATTGCTGCAAAGATTATTGCCACACTCCGGATCTTCTATTCGCATTGGCATAACCGGTGTCCCTGGAGCAGGAAAAAGCACTTTTATCGAGGCCTTTGGCATGTTTCTCTGCAACTTGGGATTAAAGGTAGCCGTGCTAGCGATTGATCCGAGTTCCAGTATTAGTGGAGGGAGTATTCTCGGGGATAAAACGAGAATGGAACAATTGGCACGGAATCCGAGAGCTTATATTCGTCCATCCCCATCTGGGGGAAAGCTTGGTGGGGTTCATCGAAAAACAAGGGAAACGATGCTTGTTTGCGAGGCGGCAGGGTTTGATGTAATACTCATCGAAACAGTTGGAGTTGGTCAGAGTGAAGTGATCGTTAGAAATATGGTCGACTTTTTCATGCTTCTGGTTTTGACTGGTGCGGGAGATGAATTGCAGGGAATGAAGAAGGGAATCATGGAAATCGCTGATACGATCATTGTGAATAAGGCTGATGGTGACAATAAAATCAATGCCCTGAAAACAAAAGAAGAGTATAATCGCATTTTACATTTCCTTCAGCCGGCAACAAAAGGCTGGGTTACGAAAGCCCACGCCTGTTCATCCCTTGCACAAGTTGGTATTGAAGAAATTTGGAACATGATTCGAACGTTTGAAGAGAGCACAAAAGAAAATGGCGTTTTTTATGACAGAAGAAGAGAACAGACGAAAGATTGGATTTATGCCATGATTATGGATCAGCTTCAGGTTAGTTTTTTTCAAAATCCTGAAGTGAAGCTGCTTCTGCCAAAGATGGAAAATGAAGTGATTTGTGGTGATCGCACCGTAACCTCCGCGGTTGAAAATTTATTTAAGGTTTTTTATCGGAATTTAAAAATGGACTAGAATAAGTCACTGTTCTGGAAAGAAGCTGACAAATGTCAGCTTCTTTTTAATACTTAAAGGAAGCATAAATTGGCAGCAATGATGAAAATTCGACGTAGAAGCCAATTTTAGGAATTAAGTATAAGTGCACAAAGGGAGGCTTCCGAGAGACGCTTCGCAGCCGAAAAAAGCGCTTTTCTTTTTTCGGTGAACTACGCCTAATCTTCGCCTGAAGGCTCGCCAATCGGCGAGTTTTCTTTAAATGAAATTTAGATATTGGAATGCTTTGAAGAGTGAAAATGATATTTGTAAGGTTGTAATGTTTGAAATAAAGTCGGCTTTATTGCTATTATAATCGTATAGTGAATACAAAAATAAGGAGCGGGTTCTCATGAATATGGATTTCAATCTATTTATGAATGATGTCGTGCGTCAGGCTAGACAAGAAATTGTTTCAGCAGGTTATCAGGAATTAAAAACCGTTGATGAAGTTGATGAAGCATTAAATAAAAAAGGAACTACCTTGGTTATGGTCAATTCTGTATGTGGATGTGCAGGTGGAATTGCAAGACCTGCCGCAGCACATTCACTTCATTATGATAAAAGACCGGATCATTTAGTAACGGTTTTTGCGGGTCAAGATAAGGAAGCAACTGAAAAGGCACGCAATTATTTTACAGGTTTTCCACCTTCTTCCCCTTCCTTTGCCCTTCTTAAGGATGGTAAGCTTTGCAGAATGATTGAACGTCATGAAATAGAAGGACATGAACCAATGGAAGTGGTTCAGAAACTACAAACTTCATTTGAAGAGTATTGCGAAGAAGTATAACCATGAATGATAAGTAGCTAAAGCTCCGAGAAATCGGAGTTTTTTTTATGCAAAAATTTAATAGAATAATAAATCGATATTTATAAATAATAATTTTATTGCATAAAAATTAATTTGTGTTAAAATACAAATTGTTATTTCATTTATTAATCGCTCGATTTATTTATTATTTATTTGTATAAAATATGATTATATACTCAGTTCGATTAATAAAATAAATTTTCTGATAATTATAGGAGGAAAATAAATATGAAAAAAGTATTATCGATGGTTTCTATGACCATCCTTTTAGTTGGGTTGTTAGCAGCGTGTGGAACAGGTGACAAGAATCAATCAAATGGTGCTAAAGATAATCATTCTAAAGTTTTAACAATGGGTACATCCGCTGATTATGCTCCATTTGAATATGTCGATACTGAAAAAAGTGATGAAATTATTGGATTCGATGTGGATATTGCTAAAGCAATAGGTAAGAAACTTGGCTACACCATTCAAGTGAAAGATATGGACTTTAGCGGATTAATTCCCGCTCTTCAAGCTAGTCAGGTTGATTTTGTGCTTGCGGGGATGACACCAACGGAAGAAAGAAAAAAGAATGTTGATTTTTCTGATCTCTACTATCAAGCAAAAAATTTGATTGTGACAAAAAAGGATAGCAAAGTAAAAACAGTTGAAGATTTAAAAGGAAAGACAGTTGGTGTTCAACTAGCTTCTATTCAAGAAGGGGTAGCGAAGGATTTAAAGAAAGACATCAATCTTAAGGTGGAAAATCGGAATCGAATTCCTGAATTGATTCAAGAAATAAAATCTGGCCGTTTTGATGCAATTATTATTGAAGATACAGTCGCGAAGGAATACTTCAAAAAGAATCCTGATCTTGCTGGGTTCACATTAAAGGGATCAGAAGAAGCAGGGAATGCGATTGCCTTTCCAAAGAATAGTAAATTGACGAAGGATTTCAATCAGGCATTAAATGAAATGAAGGAAAATGGTGAAATAGATAAGCTGATTGTGAAATGGTTTAACAAATAAAAAGTGAAAACTGACTAGTGATGGCGAAAATAATACGAGGATAGCTCTGAAAAAGGTTGAAAGTTTAATCTGGATGAAACGAGGATTAACACCATTTTCAAAAGAGCTGCCTCGTTTTCCACTAATGGTCTTTCTTATCCGTTTTCTTTTCTAATATATCGTGAGGAGGTTCATGTATGAATCTAGATTTTACGCCTATCCTCCCATCGGTTCCCTATATCTTAAAAGGGATTGGTGTGACTCTACAAATTGTCATTATTGCTGGGTTAATAGGATTTGTTCTAAGTATTCTACTGGCATTATTAAAAATTAGTAATATTAAAGTTTTAGGTTGGTTTGCCGATCTTTATACATCCGTTTTTCGCGGAACACCTTTAGTCTTGCAGCTTATGCTGATTTATTTTGGTTCTCCCCAAATCTTCGGTTATCAAATTGAACCATACAATGCTGCCATTCTTTCATTTGGATTGAATTCAGGGGCCTATATTTCTGAAATTATCAGGGCTGGGATATTAGCTGTTGATAAAGGGCAAAGTGAAGCTGCCTTGGCATTGGGGGTTCCATATCGGAATATGATGTGGAATATTATTTTACCCCAGGCAATGAAAAATATTTTACCTGCTCTTATGAATGAATTTATTTCATTAACAAAGGAATCTGCTATTGTCACGACAATCGGTGTTACGGATATTATGCGCCGTGCCTATATTGTCGGTGGAGACAAGTTCTCCTTCTTTGAGCCACTGTTAATTGCTGGGCTCATTTATTATTTAATGGTTATCTCCTTAACATTCATTGGAAAAGCAGTTGAAAGGAGAATGAGACGCAGTGATTAAGGTAGAAAATTTGCATAAATCCTATGGAAAGCTTGAAGTATTGCAGGGAATAACGACTTCTATCGCAGAAGGTGAGGTTGTTGCTATTATTGGACCATCGGGATCAGGAAAGTCGACCTTTTTAAGATGTATAAATTTACTTGAAGCACCAACAAGTGGTAAAATTTGGATTGGAGATCAAGAAATTACCGATAAAAAAACAAATATTATGAAGGTTCGCCAAAATGTGGGAATGGTTTTTCAGCACTTTCATTTATTTCCCCATAAAACCGTCCTCCAAAATTTAACGTACGCGCCGATGAAGGTAAAAGGATTTTCAAAAACAGAGGCTGAGAAAAGTGCGCTAAAATTGTTGGAAACAGTGGGTTTATCTTCGAAGGCATCAGAATATCCGAATCGCTTATCTGGTGGACAAAAGCAGCGTGTGGCTATTGCAAGGGCATTAGCCATGCAGCCGAAAGTCATGTTATTTGATGAACCAACCTCAGCGCTTGACCCAGAAATGGTAAAGGAAGTGCTTGAAGTTATGAAATCATTAGCACATACCGGGATGACAATGGCGATTGTTACTCATGAAATGGGCTTTGCAAAGGAAGTAGCAGATCGGGTTCTCTTTTTGGATGGTGGCGTTTTACTTGAGGATACGGAACCTAATGAATTTTTTACACAGCCAAAAAGCAAAAGAGCACAAGAATTCTTGCAAAAAATGCTTTAATAAGGATATTCTATGAGAAGATGATGCAGAGATCATCTTCTCAATTTTTTTCTGAAAGATGAAGGCAGTAATAAATTGGACGAGGAGACACTAGGATATGAGATTTAAAATCGGCTATCGTACGATTAAAACAGCACTAGGAATGACGATTTCGATCATGCTTGCACAATTACTGGGTTTACATAATTTTGCTTCAGCAGGAATACTGACCGTTTTATGTATTAAAGTTACAAAGCTGAAGTCGATTCGGGCTTCCTGGGATCGGATTTTGGCTTGTATCATTGCGATGATATTTTCATCGGTCTTTTTTGAATTATTTGGCTATCATCCTGTTGTGATTGGTCTTATGATCTTATTTTTCATTCCGACTGTTGTGATGTTTCGGGCAAGTGAGGGCATTGTATCTAGTACAGTCATTATCATTCATCTTTTTATGGCCCGACATGTAACTTTAGACTTACTTGTCAATGAATTAGGAATTATTTTTATTGGGATTGGCGTCGCATTAATTATGAATCTTTACATTCCAAGCCTAGATAATAAGCTTAAGGATCATCAACGGAAAATTGAACAGAACTTCAAAAAGATATTTGATGAGATTGTCCTTTATTTAAGAACGCACGACAGTAGCTGGGGTGGAAGGGAAATTACTGAAACATCCAAATTGATCGATGAAGCCCGCCAACTTGCATTTCTAGATATTGAGAATCATTTTTTACGAAATGAAAATTTTTATTACCAGTATTTTAAAATGCGCGATAAGCAGTTTGAAATCATTGAAAGAGTGCTGCCGATTGTGACTTCTCTATCACTTGAAGTAGAGCAGGCAAAGATGATTGCAGATTTTCTTGAAGAGCTCTCAGAACATATTCATCCTGGAAACACCGCCATCATTTATTTAGATAAAATTCAAAGAATGCGTGTAGAATTTCAAAACATGGATTTACCAGTAACAAGGGAGGAATTTGAAACAAGAGCTGCCTTGCTTCATTTTGTGGGAGAAATGGAGGAATATTTAATTATTAAAAGTAATTTTTACCGTATAGATCATGATAAAAAAGGGAAGCTAAAGGCGATATTGGGGTTATAAAAGGTGAACTTGTAAAAAATGTATAGAGTTGAGTATAAATAAAAAGCCTTAAGCATCAATATAAATGCTTAAGGCTTTTATTTTGCTGTCCATGTTCTCATTTTAAAGAAAAGCTGTTATTCCAATTAAAAGGGTGGAAGCAAGCATGGCAAAAAGCATTAAATAAACAAAAACCTTTCTTGTTTTCTTATTTCTCAAGGTGCATCCTCCTTTTTCTTTATATCATTATTTTACAAGGAAAATCATTTAAGGACAACTGCATGAATTTTGCAGGAATTCATCGAATATTATCGAAAATTTTAAATATGAAGAAAATTTTAAGTTCGTATTTTTCATTTTATGATATATTAATAGATGTCAGATTAGTTCGATTATTATTGTTTTTCATGAATACCAATGGTAAAAAGCTATTTATTTACGAAAATAATAAGAAAGGTGTGGGAGAGTTGATAAAAAAAATAGATCATATCGGCATTGCGGTCAAATCATTAGAGGAAACATTACCATTCTATACCAATGTATTGAAGCTCCCTCTATTGGGCATTGAAGAAGTGGAAAGCGAAAAATTAAAGGTTGCCTTTCTTAAAATTGGAGATGCAAAGCTTGAGCTATTAGAACCGACTAGCGCTGAAAGTACAATCGCAAAATTCCTTGAAAAAAGGGGACAAGGTATTCATCATGTTGCGTTAGGAGTCGATTCCATTCAGGATCGAATTAAAGAAATAAAGGCAAAGGGTATTCGAATGATTCAGGAAGAACCAAAAATTGGAGCTGGGGGAGCTCTAGTTGCCTTCATGCATCCTAAGTCAACTGAAAGCGTTTTATTTGAACTTTGTGAAAAAAAGGGAGAGGGAGAGAAACATGATTGACATCTATGAAAAAATCAATGAGCTTTATGACCGGAAACGAGAGGTGGAATTAGGAGGCGGAGATGACCGGATTGATAAGCAACATGAAAAGGGAAAATTAACAGCAAGAGAACGGATTGAATTATTAGTAGATCCTGGTACATTTGTTGAGCTCAATCCATTTATTGAGCACCGTTGCAAGGACTTCGGCTTAGAAAATCAAAAGGGGCCTGGAGACGGAGTTGTTACTGGTTATGGGAAGGTTAATGGAAGACCTATTTACTTATTCTCTCAGGATTTCACGGTTTTTGGTGGAGCCTTAGGTGAAATGCATGCCAATAAAATTGCCAATGTAATGGATCTTGCAGCCAAAAACGGTGCGCCTTTTGTTGGCTTAAATGATTCTGGTGGGGCAAGAATTCAAGAAGGCGTTGTTTCATTAGATGGTTACGGGAAGGTTTTTTATCGCAACTCGATTTATTCCGGGGTCATTCCGCAAATTTCCGTCATCATGGGACCATGTGCTGGCGGAGCAGTGTATTCACCAGCGATCACCGATTTTGTTTTAATGGTGGAAAAAACAAGTCAGATGTTTATCACAGGTCCAAAGGTTATTGAAACGGTCACTGGTGAAAAGATTTCAGCAGAGGACTTAGGTGGCGCGAAAGTTCATAACTCGATCAGTGGGAATGCCCATTTTCGCGGTGAATCGGAACAAGAGGTCATTGAACAGGTACGTCATCTATTAAGCTATTTACCACAAAATAATGAAGAAAAGCCACCAACTGTTGAAGTGGATGAGGAAAGCGATTATCGCCCTGATTTAACCGATGCCATTCCATTTGATGCCATTCGCCCTTATGATGTACGAATTGTCGTTGAACAGGTTGTAGATAAAGGTTCCTTTATGGAAATTCATCAAGACTTTGCGAAAAATGTTGTCGTCGGTTTAGCTAGAATAAAAGGGGATGTTGTTGGCCTCGTTTGTAATCAACCGAAGTTTATGGCGGGAGGCCTTGATATCAATTCATCCGATAAGGCATCACGTTTTATTCGTTTTTGTGATTCCTTTAATATTCCGATTATCACGTTTGAGGATGTCACAGGATTCTTCCCAGGAGTTAAACAAGAGCATGGAGGGATTATTCGTCATGGAGCAAAAATCCTTTATGCCTATTCAGAAGCCACTGTTCCAAAGCTAACGATTATTTTAAGAAAGGCTTACGGTGGAGCCTATGTTGCTTTAAATAGTAAATCAATTGGTGCCGATCTTGTCTTTGCATGGCCAAACGCAGAAATTGCAGTTATGGGTTCGCAAGGTGCCGCCAATATTATTTTTGCCAGAGAAATTCAGAAAAGTGAAAATCCGGAAGATACAAGGGCACAGAAAATTGACGAGTATCGGGATAAGTTCGCGAATCCTTATGTTGCTGCGAGCATGGGAATGGTCGATGATGTTATCGATCCACGCGATACAAGAATCAAAATTATCCAAGCATTAGATATGCTGCGCCATAAGAAGGAATCACGTCCAAATAAAAAACATGGAAATATTCCTTTGTAATTAGATGGAAGAGGGGGAAGTTGATTCTCCCTCTGATTATTTAACACTATTTCTATTTTCTAAAAAGAAGACCTTCAGTAATTCTTTATGCTCCTCATCAGTTATTCTTTCTGCATCGAACTTTCAAACTTTGAGTTTTAACGAAATTCACATTATTCAAATGCTATTTTACTGGCCTAAGCTGGATCTGACAATATGTTTGCGATTCATGTTCTATTAAAGGTATACTAAAATAGGGAAAATACATATGGAGGTTAGGCATTTATGATTAATCAAGAGAGATTGTTAAATGAATTTCTTGAACTTGTGCAAATTGATTCAGAAACTAAATATGAATCTGAAATTGCAAAGGTGTTAAAACAAAAATTTTCCGATTTAGGAGTTCATGTTTTTCAAGACGATACGACTGCCCAAACTGGACATGGGGCGGGAAATTTAATCTGTACTTTAGAGGCAACAAAAGATGGAGTAGATCCTATTTATTTTACCTCACACATGGATACAGTTGTACCTGGTAAAGGTGTTAAACCATCTATTAAAGACGGTTATGTGGTGACAGATGGAACAACTATTTTGGGTGCGGATGATAAAGCGGGACTTGCCGTAATGCTTGAAATTGTCCGAGTATTGAAAGAACAAAATATTCCTCATGGAAAAATCGAATTTGTCATTACGGTTGGGGAAGAATCCGGACTAGTCGGTGCAAAGGTTCTTGATTCTAGCAAAATTACAGCGAAGTACGGTTATGCGGTTGACAGCGATGGACTAGTAGGAAATATCGTGGTTGCCGCTCCTACACAAGCTAAAGTGAAAGCTGTTATCTATGGAAAAACAGCTCATGCAGGTGTTGCACCGGAAAAAGGCGTTTCTGCTATTACGATTGCTGCAAAAGCGATTGCGAAGATGCCATTGGGACGTATTGATGAAGAAACAACTGCTAATATCGGCCGCTTTGAAGGCGGTTCACAAACTAATATTGTATGCGATCGTGTCGATATTCTCGCTGAAGCTCGTTCCCTAATAAATGAAAAAATGGAAGAACAAGTACGCAAAATGAAAGAGGCTTTTGAAAGTGCCGCAAATGATATGGGAGGAAAAGCTGAGGTAGAGGTTGAAGTCATGTACCCAGGCTTTAAGTATGGCGCCGAAGACCATGTTGTTGAAGTGGCACGTAAAGCGGCCGTGAAAATTGGCCGAAGCTGTGAACTTTTGAATAGCGGTGGAGGTAGTGATGCAAATGTCATCGCTGGATTTAACATTCCAACTGTTAACCTTGCTGTGGGATATGAAGAAATACATACAACTAATGAACGTATGCCAGTGGAAGAACTTTATAAGCTAGCAGAAATGGTTATTGCCATTGTTGAAGAGGTTACTGCTTCATAATTTTTTGCTATTGCTAAAATGGAGGACCGGACCTTCATGGTTCTCCTTTTTTATCCCACTCTTAACGGACAGTAAGACTCCCACTTCAAGATTCTGAGAATACAAAGAAGATAAGTGGGAGATCAACTGTCCGTAAAGGTCCGATAAGTTCAACTAACCATCAGTGGGGGATGAATGAAAACCCCCACTGATGGAAGTTTCACTTTATTGAAATGCTAGGTTTTAAGAAAATTTTTCAGTGAATCGAAGTCAGGAGGATGAAACATGACTGATTCCAATAAGGTTGTAGTCTTTCAAGTAAGGAATGAGGAATATGCGGTTCCCATTCAATTTGTCATGTCTATTGAAAAACTAGAGGGAGTAACCCCAATTCCTCATTTGCCAAGCTATGTTCGAGGAATTGTCAAGGTAAGAGGGGAACTCATTCCTGTCATTGATATAGAGCAAATTTTTTATAACCATTCTCTTCCAATGGATGAAACCGTGAGGATAATTATACTGCAAACCGAAATGCTTTCTATAGGGATTCTTGTCCAAGAAGCAAAAGAAATTCTCGATATTCCAGAAGAAAATATCAAACAAGTGGGACTAGTTGCTTATCAAAAAACAAGCTATTTTACAGGCGTGGCCAATTTAGAATCGAGATTAATTACCATTGTCGATCCGACCATTCTTGTTCAGTCCTTAGAGGGAATTAAAGAAATTCAAGAGTTTATGATGAAACAAGTATAGTTTATTTTCACAGCTACTTAATGTGGTAGCTGTTTTTCTTTTGAGAAGCTTAAGGCTCGGTGGGAAGTTCTTTTCGAAGATGGTAAAATAGGGTTGAATTTGTTTTAGGGAAGTGTCGACATGAAGGAAATGTATCCAAAGAACGGCAAGGTAATTTTACATGTTGATATGAATAGCTTTTATGCTTCCGTCGAAATGGCTTATGACCCATCACTGAAGGGGAAACCATTAGCAATAGCGGGAGATGCTTCAGAGAGACGGGGAATTATTGTCACAAGCAGCTATGAAGCACGAAGGAAAGGTGTTAAAACTACCATGCCTTTATGGCAGGCTAAAAAGCTATGTCCGAATCTTATTGTCATGAAGCCGAACTTTGAGCGTTATCGTGCTGCTTCTCTAGGGATGTTTGAAATTTTAGGAGAGTATAGTAAGCTGGTGGAGCCTGTATCAATAGATGAAGGATATATGGATATAACAGATAGCTTTGAATTAGGCGCTCCTCTCGAAATCGCCACATCCATCCAAAACCAAATTTTAAATCAGCTTGATCTGCCTTGCAGTATTGGAATTGCCCCCAATAAATTTTTGGCGAAAATGGCCTCAAATATGAAAAAACCGATGGGGATAACGGTGTTACGAAAACGGGATATCCCGCCTATTTTATGGCCCATGGATATTGAAGAAATGCATGGTGTTGGGAAAAAGACAGCGGAAAAACTAAGAAAAATCAATATCCTAACGATTGGTGACCTCGCCCATTCCCAGGGAATTTTGTTAAAATCCATTCTTGGAATTAATGGGATTCGTTTAAGAGAAAGAGCAAATGGTATCGATCATAGACGGGTTGATCCAGAATCCGTTTCGGATTTTAAAAGTATAGGAAATTCAACTACATTGCCAAGAGATACCACAAATCAGCAGGAGCTATTTCAAGTATTAAATAAGCTAGCGGAAAAGGTAGCTGTCCGCTTAAAAAGAAAGCAAGTATTTGCGACAGCATTAAATGTCATGATTCGTTATAAAGATCGAACAACCTACACAAGAGGAAGAAAGCTGAATAATCCTGTTCATACCCAAGAAGAGATTTTTGCAATCGCTAAAGAGATTTTTTTAAAGCATTGGAATGGGGATCCGATTCGTCTTCTTGGCATTACAGGAAATGATTTAATGGAAGAAAATCAAGTAGTCAAGCAACTGGATTTATTTTCCTATGAAAAGGATGCCAAACAAGAGCCTTTAATTCAGACGGTAGCTAAGCTGAAAGAAAAATTTGGCGATAGCATCATCGAAAATGCTAGCAACCTGAAACCTCGCCAAAAACAAGACAATGTAGGGACAGATACGAGCTTCAACAAAGATTTTCTTCATTCCTATTTAACGGAAGAAAAAGATTCTTAATTACTGGTTTTAATTCCAGCACTATTTTGAAACAATAAAGTTAAGGTTTGATTAGTTGCAACAATAAATGAAACTTGTTAAAGTATAGTGGATTCAGCTTAAGATTGGCTATATCAGGTTAGAAGGGAAGTAAAAGTATGAGTAAACAACAAATTGGTGTTATCGGTTTAGCAGTAATGGGGAAAAATTTAGCTTTGAATATTGAATCAAGAGGATACACGGTTTCCGTCTACAATCGTTCAAGCGAAAAAACAGACGAAATGTTGAAAGAAACTGAAGGAAAAAATATTGTAGGGACATATTCAATCGAAGAGTTTGTCAATTCTCTAGACAAGCCTCGCAAAATTATGCTGATGGTAAAAGCAGGTGCTCCAACAGATGCAACCATTGAACAATTAAAACCTTATTTAGAAAAAGGCGATATTCTGATTGATGGTGGTAATACTTATTTTCAAGACACCCGCAGACGTAATCAAGAATTAAGTGAAATGGGAATTCATTTTATCGGAACAGGTGTTTCAGGTGGAGAAGAAGGCGCACTACGCGGACCATCTATTATGCCAGGAGGTCAAAAGGAAGCCTTTGATTTAGTAGCACCAATCTTTAAGGATATCTCTGCAAAAGTAAATGGGGAACCTTGTACAACTTATATTGGACCAGATGGAGCAGGTCATTATGTCAAAATGGTTCATAATGGCATTGAGTATGGAGATATGCAATTAATTTCTGAATCCTACTTTTTATTAAAACAAGTTCTTGGCTTAAGTGCTGAGGAATTCCATCAAGTGTTCTCCGAATGGAATAAGGGAGAGCTTGATAGCTATTTAATCGAGATTACAGCTGATATTTTCACAAAAATGGACGATGATACAGGTAAGCCTCTTGTTGATATGATTTTAGATACTGCCGGTCAAAAGGGAACAGGCAAATGGACAAGCCAAAGTGCACTTGATTTAGGTGTTCCTCTTCCAATTATTACGGAATCTGTATTTGCCCGCTTTATTTCTGCGATGAAAAATGAACGTGTGGCAGCAAGCAAAATTCTCAGCGGTCCGGAAAAACAAAGCTTTAGCGGTGATCGTGAAGCCTTTATCGAATCCGTTCGTAAGGCTTTATATATGAGTAAAATTTGTTCCTATGCTCAAGGGTTTGCCCAAATGAGAGCGGCATCCGAAGAATTTGGCTGGGATCTTCGTTATGGAGAGATTGCGATGATTTTCCGTGGAGGCTGTATCATTCGCGCACAATTCCTGCAAAAAATTAAAGATGCTTATGATCGCGATGCGAAGCTTGCGAATTTGCTACTTGACCCTTACTTTAAGGAAATTGTGGAAAGCTATCAACATGCATTGCGCGATATTATTGCATTGGCAGTGCAAAATGGAATTCCAGTTCCATGCTTCTCAGCTGCCTTATCTTACTACGACAGCTATCGTACCGAAACATTACCTGCCAATCTCCTGCAAGCTCAACGTGATTATTTTGGTGCACACACATATCAAAGAACGGATAAAGAAGGAATTTTTCATACGAATTGGTTGGATTAAAAGGAAAAGGATAATAAACAAAACAAAGCCGCGTACATTTTATTTGTACACGGCTTTGTTTTGTTTGAAGAAAATTAACATGTCTCAACTTCTAAATCAGCCATAGGCCACCAGAAGAATCCGTCTTTTTCAAGTAGCTCATCAGCGGCTTTCGGTCCTTTTGAACCTGCTGGATAGTTCGGGAAGTTTTCTTCCTTTGTATTTTCCCATACTGCAGATATTTTATCGACAAAACTCCAAGAAAGAGCAACCTCATCCCAATGGGTAAAATTGGTTGCATCTCCATGCATGCAATCATCGAGTAATTTTTCATAGGCTTCAGGTGTATTCAGCCCATTAATTCCTTTGTTTGCAAAGTTTAGCTTAATCGGTGTGGCATTTAAGCTTTGCCCTGCCTTTTTGGCGTTAAGGTGAAGCGTGATCCCTTCCTCCGGTTGAATATGAATGACAAGTAAATTTGGTTGTAACGCTTGCTCTGTTTGATAATAGAGGTTCATCGGAATATCTTTAAACTGGATGACAATTTTTGTTGATTTGGTGCTTAGTCTTTTCCCTGTGCGAATATAAAATGGTACACCCGCCCAGCGGAAGTTATCAATCATAAGCTTTCCGGCGACATAAGTTTCCGTATTTGACCTAGGATCGACCATTTGTTCTTCACGATAGCCAAGTAATGTTTTCCCGTTTAAATCTCCTGCTCCATACTGTCCTCTGATAAAATATTCATTCACTTTATTTCCTTCAATTGGTCGTAAGGCTTTTAGCACTCTTCCCTTTTCCGAACGAATTTCATCTGTTGTTAATTTAATAGGCGGTTCCATCGCAAGTAATGCCACCATTTGAAACATATGATTTTGCACCATATCTCTTAAAGCACCGCTCTTTTCATAATAGCGACCGCGTTCCTCTACTCCAAGTGTTTCACTTGATGTAACTTGAATATTAGAAATGTAGCGGTTATTCCATAAAGGTTCAAAGAGGGCATTTGCAAAGCGGATTACTTCAATATTTTGGACCATTTCTTTCCCTAGATAATGATCAATGCGATAAATTTCATTTTCGGAAAATGCTTTGCGAATTTGTTTATTTAAGGCTTTGGCTGATTCTAAATCATGACCAAATGGTTTTTCAATTACAAGCCGTTTAAAGCCATCTACCATCGTTAGTCCATCTTCTTTTAAATGAATCGCAATGGTTCCAAAAAATTCAGGCGCCATCGCTAAATAAAAGATTCGATTACCATCTAACTGATAATGGGAATCTAGATCCTCTGCCATTTTCTTTAGGCTAGCATAAGAAGCTGAATCCGTCACATCATGTGAATGGTAATAAAAATGTGTCGCAAATTCATCAACAAGAGCTTGCTCTTGTGCAGATGATTGAACGGAATTTTTAATATTTTGTTGGAACTGCTCATTGGACAGAGGTCTTCTAGCAACACCAATTACTGCAAATTTTTCTGATAAATTCCCTTTTTCAAATAAGCGGTAAAGAGAAGGGAATAATTTTCGATTAGCTAAATCACCAGTTGCTCCAAAGATTATGATTAATGCAGATGGTTTTTCATTTGTATTCATTATTTTTTAACCTCTCTTCAATTAGAAATTGATATGTACAATCTTGAAATGTTTTTTCAAAATAATAGTCTTTACAAGTATAAAATTTTATCGATTATCGCGAAAATAAGCAACAATTATGCAATCAATAAACACTCTTTTTATTTTTTTCAAATTTCAATGAACTATCCATTCGATTTTTATCCTTCATTTTATTATGTGAATTTTCATGAATATGTTATAGTAAAGGTCAGAATAGCATGGTTCGGAATCAATGCCAAGTTTTTTAGTGAGCGTTGTTTGTTGGAAAGGAGTTTTTGTATGGAGGTTTTTTTCTTAGGGACGGGAGCCGGAGTACCTGCCAAACTAAGAAATGTAACGGCGATTGCCTTAAAGCTTCTTGATGAACGAGGGTCAGTCTGGTTGTTTGATTGCGGAGAAGCGACACAGCATCAAATTTTAAAAACATCGATTAAGCCGAGAAGAATTGAGAAAATATTTATCACCCATTTACATGGTGATCACCTTTATGGATTGCCAGGCTTACTTGCGAGTCGTTCCTTTCAAGGGGGAGAAACGGAAGTAACGGTTTATGGACCAAAGGGACTGAAGGACTATATCGAGGTTAGTCTTTCTGTAAGTCAAACGTATTTAAAATACCCTCTAAAGGTTGCGGAGATTGAAGAAGGGATTATTTTTGAGGATGATCACTTCTCTGTAGAAGCAAGAGAACTTGATCACGGAGTTCGCTCCTATGGATATCGGATTGTGGAAAAGGATTTACCGGGTGCACTTCTTGCTGATCAATTAAAGGAGCTGGGGATTAAACCAGGTCCTATTTATAAAAAAATAAAAAATGGTGAAAATATCACGCTCGAAAATGGGGAGGTTCTCGATGCCACCCAATTTATTGGTCCAAAACAAAAGGGGCGTGTTGTGACGATTCTGGGAGATACAAGAATTTGTGATGCTGCCTTTACTCTTGCAAGGAATGCGGATCTTTTAATCCATGAGGCAACTTTTTCAAAAGAAGAAGAGGAACTTGCCTATGATTATTTCCATTCAACGACTGTCCAGGCTGCAGAAGTTGCCTTACAATCGGGTGTTAAGCAGTTGTGTATTACCCATATTAGCTCCAGGTATGATCGCCATTCATGGCAGATGCTTGTTGAGGAGGCACAGGAGGTATTTCCTCAAGCCGTCATTGCTGAGGATTTTAAAGAAATTTTGATTTCATTGCCACAAACGGATATATAAGAAAAGCGTGCAAGCTTCGTATACGAAGCTTGCACGCTTTTTGTTTAAATCCAGCCACGTTCATATTGTGTTGGTGTTTCAATCGCTACTCCAAGCTCTTTTGCCGCTGTTCTTGCCCAATACGGGTCTCTTAAAAGAACTCGTGCAAGAAAAATCAAATCTGCTCGGTCATTTTGCAAAATTTCTTCTGCCTGTATACCGGTTGTAATAAGACCGACCGCACCAGTTGGAATGTTGGCCCCGTGTTTAATTTTTTCAGCTAAAGGAACCTGATACCCAGGGAAAATATTGATTCGTGCTGGGACGACAGCGCCTGAGCTAACATCGATAAAATCAACACCTTGTTCCTTCATCCACTTGCTCATGATGACGTAATCGTCTACTGCCAAGCCTTCTTGATGATAGTCATTGGCAGATACTCTAACGAATAGCGGACCATCCCAAACCGTTTTCACCGCTTCAATCGTTTCGCGTAGGAAACGATAGCGGTTTTCCATGGAGCCGCCGTATTCATCTGTCCGTTTATTGGATAATGGTGAAAGAAATTCATTAATGAGATAACCATGAGCTCCATGAAGCTCAATCACATCAAAACCCGCTTTTTTTGCTCTTTCAGCCCCTTTTTTAAAGGCTTCAATGGTCACTTGAATATCTTCATAGGTCATTTCCTTTGGAGTTTTTGACTTCTCATCAAAGGGGATGGCGGATGGGGCAATAATTTCGCCTTCTAACACCGCTTTTCTGCCCGCATGTGCTAGCTGGATGCCCGCTTTTGTCCCATGTTCTTTAATTAAAGTCGTTAACTCCTTTAAGCCATCAATATGCTCGTCATCCCAAATTCCTAAATCTCTTGGAGAGATTCTGCCTTGGGCGGTGACGGCCGTTGCTTCCTGAATAATTAAGCCTACTTGACCAGCTGCTCTGCTTGCGTAATGGATGCGATGCCAGTTTTGAACCATTCCATCTTCATTATGGCTTGAGTACATGCACATCGGGGCCATGACAATCCGATTCTTCATTGTGACATCTTTTATGGTGTAGGGTGTAAAAAGTTTTGCTTCCAATCCAAACGCCTCCTGAATTTGTGTAATCTTATTATAGCTTTAGTATATCAGTGAACAATATGAAAAAGGAAACGTTATGACTTTGTCTCTAATTAAGAGGTCTTTTCCATTTGATTGATTTGCATTGTAATTGCAGCCCCTAATCGTTTGGATTGCGCGGTTGCCTCTTTAATACATTCAATAAAGGCCTTTTGAACGCCATGTGCTTCGAGTACCTTTAATCCAGCCTCTGTTGTTCCGCCAGGACTGGTAACCTCTTTTCTGAGCTGTTCTGGCTGTTTCGTTGAGGTAGATAGCATTTCGGCAGCTCCTATTAGGGTTTGAACGATTAAATCTTTGGCCATTTCCGCATCCAACCCAATCTCTATAGCGCTTTTTTCTAATGCTTCTACGAGATAATAAATATAAGCGGGTCCGCTGCCGGAAAGGCCGGTGACTGCATCTAATTGGTCTTCCTTAACTAAAGTTGCAAGTCCTACTGTTTCAAACATACGTTTGACTGAATTGAGCTGCTTGACCGTAACCATCTCATTGATGGCGAGGGCGGTTGCAGACTTTCCAACCGTTGCTGAGGTATTTGGCATGGCTCTAACAATAGGGAGTGTTTTTCTTGTTAGCATTTGGATCGTATCGATGGATATCCCTGCAAGTACCGATACAATTAACGTATTCTTTTTTAGATAAGGACTTAATTGTTGGATAGCTTCTGCGGCATCTTTTGGCTTCATGGCGAGTACAACCATTTCTGTCCCAGAAATGAGTTCATTCATTTTATAGGAATAGCTGATGCCATATTGTTTTTCCAACGCTTCTAATCTAGCCTGATTGCTTCGATTCGTCATCCAAATCTTTTTACCAGCAATGAAATTTTGCTTTACCATTCCAGAGATGATTGCTTCTGCAATCGATCCTGCTCCAATCACTGTCATTTTTTCCATTATTTAAATCCTCCTATTGATTCTCTATATTTCAAAAGACATATTTGACAAAATAAAAAGACCTTTCATCCTGTAAAGGACGAAAGGTCTTACTTCCGTGGTACCACCTTCATTCACCTTTTCTCTCACCAGAAAAGATGCAACTCGAAGTCCATTAACGCTGGCAACGCGTCTAGGTTTGCCTAGAAGCTCTAAAGGTAGGTTCAGTGGTTAAGAGGACGGTGAAGCTTTTCAGCCATATGAGCTTCACTCTCTTTCGTCATTTTCCATTTACTAGCCTTTGTCAATGCTTTTATCATAAGAATAATTACTTGTGATTATGATAGAGGATAAGCCTATTTGTCAAGGGAATTAATGAAATTTTTTAAATTTTATTTCTAAATTATGTGAAAATAATGACAATTCACAAAAATAACGTTAAACTTATTTCTATAGTTATTATACGCATATATAGGATTATTTACGATGATTACTAGAAGATAGAAGGGGTTATGATATGGCAAGTTGGAAAAATGGGATTGCTAAGATTACATTACCTACACCTTTTCCAGTGGGGGATGTAAATGTGTATGTTGTAAAGGGGGAAAGATTGACTTTAGTCGATGCAGGGGTGAAAACGGAAGCGGCTTGGAATGTATTCACGAGTGAGCTAAAAGAGCTTGGATTATCTCCTCGTGATTTTGAACAGGTGGTGCTGACTCATCATCATCCGGATCATATTGGTTTTTTAGAATATCTTTCACCAGAGATGGAGGTGTATGGTCATCCCATTAATCAAAGGTGGCTTTTGCGCTCCGAACCTTTTCTTTCTGAACATCAACATTTTTTTTATCAGTTATTTACTGAATTTGGAATATCTCGGGAATTTTCCCCCATTATTGATTCCTTGAAAAAACAATTTAAGCATCTACCTAAACGAATACTCACAGGCACCTTAGTAGAAGGAGATATTCCTATAGGATTATCAGAATGGCGGGTAATCGAGACTCCGGGACACGCACAAAGTCATATTGGACTTTTCCGTGAGAAAGACGGGACTTATATCGCCGGTGATCATTTGCTCGCACATATTTCACCGAATCCGATTATTGAACCTCCTCTACCTGGAACATCCGAACGTCCGAAATCTCAGCTGCAATATAATGCATCGTTGCAGAAAATTTTGCAATATCCTATTAAGCTTGTTTATACTGGACATGGTGAAGAGATTACGGATGTACCAGATTTAGTTGAGAAACGTCTTCAGCGCCAGCATCAACGGGCTATGACTGTGAAAAAATGGTTGAAAAGTGAGGCGCTTACTGTGTTTGAAGTATGTATTCGTTTGTTCCCGAAGGTTTATCAACGGGAATTGATGCTGACTATTTCAGAAACAGTGGCACAGCTTGACTATTTGGCATCGATTGGTGAACTGGATATCAATATGGAAAATGGTGCATTGTCGTATATGGTTAAATCATGAGAGGACTGATATGCGGTGAATCGCCTTAAGGGTAAGAATGTCATTATAACGGGAGCATCAGGCGGAATTGGAGCGGAAATTGCTCAGCAATGTGCAGAAAAAGGGGCCAATTTGGTCCTATTAGCACGGAGCAAGGATAAATTAGATACTTTAAAAAGAGAATTAGAGAATCGATATTCAATACAGGTTAAAGTATACCAACTGGATGTTGCCAATAAAGTTCGCGTAGAACAGGTTTTTAAAGACATATTTGCAAGACTTGGACATGTCGATGTTTTAGTGAATAATGCCGGGTTTGGGATTTTTCGTGAAGCCCATGCAGTACAGCTTGACGAGATCCAAGCCATGTTTGATGTCAATGTGATAGGCTTGATGGCCTGCACTTTGATGGTCTTGCCTCATATGCGAAAAAGAAAGAGCGGACATATTATTAATATTGCTTCGCAAGCAGGAAAATTAGCGACCCCGAAATCCAGCGTTTATTCGGCAACGAAGCATGCTGTACTTGGGTTTTCAAATAGTCTGCGCATGGAGCTAGCGGATTTTCATGTGTATGTCACCACGGTTAATCCTGGTCCGATTGCAACGAATTTTTTTCAAATTGCCGATGAGCAAGGCACTTACGTCAAGAATGTCCAAAAAATTATGCTCGACCCGAAATATGTTGCGGAAAAAATCGTGGCTGCCATGCTGACGCCAACAAGGGAAATCAATTTACCCCGCTGGATGAATGCTGGAAGCGTCATTTACGCTCTTTTCCCTCGAGCATTCGAACGAATTGGCAAACGGTTTTTTGATCGTAAGTAAGGAATTGTGTTAATAAGGAAGGCTTCACTGGTCAGTCTCGGATGGGGGTGATTGGTGGGTCTTTTCATTTTGTTGATTTTTTTTGAGGAGATGATGGAGAAAGACGAGGAAACAGCCGGGTAAAGTCATTCATCATAGGACGAATGAATGACAAAAAAGAGGACTTCCTCAAGGGAAAAAGTCGCTCATAAGTCAAATCATTACTCATAAATTCCCTTCTGCTGTCATATCCACCAATTCCACAGATTATGTACCAACCTCAAATCTATAACATCTTTGCTCCTTACTTGATAATGATTGTTTTATGGACAATCCAAGTAATTAAACGAAAAGCTACCCTTTATATTCAGTCCCACGTTTTTTAATTGGTTATATATTCATAGACAACATCATGTATTACTTCATAAAGCTCTGTTTCTGCATATGCCGTCCTAGTGATCAGGACTTTTTTATATAGCTCCTCATAATCTTGCGCTGATAAGGGAAATACTTCATTCTCGCGATAATATTTCTTCAAGCTATTTTCAATCATTTTTAAGATTAACTTTTTCTCCATTTGTGCCACCTCACGAGTCATTATAACAGGTTTGGGAGTAGATGATAGAAGGGAAGTAAAAAAATTCCTATTGAAAATGAACGTATATTCTTATATGCTAATGAATAGAATAATACGAACATTTGTTCTTTAATCTGGTGATAAGAGGGTATAGATATGATTGATTACAGCAAGATGCCACATAATAAGATTCTATGCGTGGACATAAAGAGTTTCTATGCCAGCTGTTCAGCTGTTATTGAGGGGGATGATCCCTTAACGTGCTATTTAGCGGTTGTCGGCGATGAAGAGAGGGAAGGAAGCATTGTGCTCGCGGCCTCGCCACAATTAAAAAAGGAATTTGGAATTAAAACAGGGAATCGCCGATTTGAAATACCAAATGATCCTCGTATTAAAATTGTGCCTCCTAAGATGGCGACATATTTAAGGATTTCTACAGAGATTTCACGACTATTTCATCGCTATGTGCCAATGGAAGCGATTCACACGTACAGTGTGGATGAAAGCTTTATTAAAGTCAATGGAGCAATGAAGCTTTGGGGTGATGCCCATACCATTGCTCAAAAAATAAAAAACGATATTGAATGTGAGATGCAACTTCCGTGTGCGGTTGGCATTGGTCCCAATATGCTGATGGCAAAACTATGTCTTGATTTAGAAGCAAAGCATCAGGGGATTTCCGAATGGACCTATGAGGATGTGCAAACAAAATTGTGGAAGGTTTCCCCTTTGCATGAGATGTGGGGGATTGGACGCAGAGTGGAAAAAACATTAAATGGGATGGGGATTTTTACCGTCGGACAGCTCGCTCGCTTTGATTTAAAACAGCTTGAAAAGAAGTTTGGAGTCATGGGAAATCAGCTTTATTATCATGCGTGGGGAGTGGATCTTTCCGAAATGGGAGCTCCTATTATGGAGGGGCAAATCAGCTTTGGCAAAAGTCAAATTCTCCTCCGTGATTACAAACAGGAGGATGAGATCAAAGTGGTGATTTTAGAAATGTGTGAGGAAGTAGCCCGAAGAGCCCGTACGGCATGTAAGGCAGGAAGGACCATTAGCTTCGGGCTGGGTTATAGTCAGGATGAATTTAGTGGCGGCTTTTACCGTTCGAAATCCGTTTCACAGCCAACGAATATTACTATGGACCTCTATCGTGTTTGTTTAGAACTTTTTCATCAGCATTATGAAGGGAAAACGGTGCGGCAAATTTCCATTGCATTAAGCAATATCGTGGATGATACGGAGCTTCAGCTTAGCCTTTTTGATTTGGATGGCTGGAAAAAGCGGGATCTTGGCTATGTGGTAGACTCTCTCCGCAGACGTTTTGGATCGGATGCCTTACTTCGGGCCGTGTCTTACACAGAAGCGGGGACGGCAAGGCATCGGGCTAAGCTAATTGGAGGACATAAAAGATAGGAGGGATTGAGATGATCCGGGATCGAGGGCGGATGAAATTTATATTAAATGTCAATAAGTTAATACTCAATTTAATAATGATAAGTAAATTTATAAGATGTTCCACAAAATATAAGAGGAAAGTTGGTGTTATGGTGTGATCCGTGACAGGGGCAGGATCAAGTGGGTTTCGATGATGTTACCAGAACATGTAAAATTACTAAGAGAGTACAATGAAAGTTTAGATAAAATTGAAAAACCAGTTTTGGATGAACAAAAATATGAAGAATTTAATGAAGTTGTCTGTGGGGCAATGGAAAAGAAAATGGCATTACAATTTACTTACTATCAAAAAGGAGAAATGAAACAACTTGTCGGAAATATCCATTGCATTGATTATTTAAAAGGTGAGTTACGTATTGGTGATAACTTGGCTGAAAAACAAATTTTAAAGTTAGAGGATATTATTGAAATTAATAATTATTAAGATTTATATTATAGCAATTAAAAGAATCCATTTTAAAGATTGACCAAAATGGATTCTTTTTTGTAAGTTTCAAAAACCTTTATAAAAGGTATTTATTAAGGAAATGAAGATGATGTTTACTTTAGATATTTTGGAAAAATGTTACCATCTTCTTCCCAAATTGGTTACAAGCTTGACCCTAGTAGGAGTTTATTAAATTCCAAAAAGTCAGTCGTCACACGAAGTAGCGGCTGGCTTTTTTCATAATTCAGACACTTGGATACCGAGTGGATAATAATGGGGAGGAACCTTTTTCCGTCCTCTTCTGAAAGAAAGAGGAAGATGAAATTAAAATCCAGAGGAGGATTAAGAAATTTACTGGTCCTTTGAACAGGAGGTTAGGTGGCAGATAAAGTTTGGCAGGAAATGGTTGGTTTTAAAAATTTTTTGCCTTATCTTAATCCTCAAATCTTTCTTCAGCTAGATTCCGAGCTTTCTTCCCAATCTCCAGAACTGTCCTCACAATCTTCTGCAAAATCCTTAAATTTATCGAAGTCAACTACTAAAGGATGTGGATCATTTTGAATAAAACGCACAGCATTCAATCCTATCATTTGGGCTGGTATTGAAGTATTGCCGTCTGGTAAAATCGGGGCAATAGAAAGGTCAGCTACCTTCAGGTTTTTGGTTCCAAAGACATTTAGAAAAGAATCTACAACTCCCTCACAGATGTTGGTTCCCATTTTACATTGTCCTCCAAAATGGGTGAAAATGGAATAAGATGCTCTAACAAAAGCAGCTAATTTATCTCGCTTTTCATTCTCATTTTGTATTTGGAATACACTTTCATCAGGAAAAACTACTTGATAGATTCCTCCAGGATCAAGCTGACGAGCCCTCACGATCATGTTATACGTCTCAATATATTGATCCACCATGAAATTTAGGTCATTTGGATCTGCCAACGGGTTTAAGTCAATGGTTGGATATGCCTCTGGATCGCTATGGGAAACCATGACGGTGCCTCGGCTTCTTGGATTTACATCTACAATACCAATACTCATAATATTACTGGGATTTGCTGGGTTAAAATCCCAACCATTTATCGTAATTTCCTGACTTGGCACAAAGATTGGCAATGGAAAACCTAATATTTGAAGGCGCCGTCCACCTGTTGGATTATCAACTTTTTTAAACGCTCCAAATGCCCCTGGCTGATTAGGATCAGCAGCCAATACTTGAAGAAGTCTTCCTGTTTCCACTCTAATCCCCATACCGACAAAATTGTGTGTTTGAAAGTTGTATCCGACATTGGGGCTTTCTACTATAGTTGATATGCCTGCTTTGGCTAAATCTTCAGACTTGCCAATCCCTGAGCGTTGAAGTATGACGGAGGAAAATTGGCCTGCAGAGACTATAATACCTTTCCGTGCGTACATTACACGTGAAACTCCGTTTTTAATATATTCAACACCCACAGCGACAAGGGACCCTTTTATCCGATCAAATATTATTTTGTTTAGGGTTGTTTTAGCTAAAATGATTAATTTTCTCTTGCTAACCCCAAATTCATCAGATTGGAATTCATTTCCTTGAGTGACAATTTGGCCGTTTAAATATCCGGTTGCTGTCGAGGAGCGAACCAATTTTCCGTTTTCTACCTTTTGGGTAAATTGGCCTTTTGGGGTTGCGACATCTCTTATTCCTGTATTGTAATCCTCCTCAATTGGGATTTTAAAGACTTCTGAAGTTGCTTGAGCTAAGGTTTGAATTAATCCTTGATTAGGAATGTTTTGTTGTCTAATAAAAATAGGGCCGTTACGTCCGCGTTCTTGCGGGCTTTGTGTCAATCCTGTATAGGTTTCATTTTCAATAAATAATGAGCGAATACTATTGTAATTCCATATGCTATTGCCAATTAATTTTGCCCATGCATCATAAAGATCACGACTGCCACGTACGGCCAACATATGATTATGTTCAGAACTTCCGCCGATGGCTCGTCCACTTTGTGTTATGAGCTGACGACCAATCGTTTGCTCAAGTATAGTAGTGATATTAAATGAATGTCTATTATCACTAGCATTCATAAAGGAAACTAAAATATTGGGACTGCTTAATTCCTCCGTCATGTTTGTTCCTGCTTCAAGCACTAGGACACTAGTGTGACGATTGTCTGTTAGTTTTTTTGCGATAATTCCTCCTGCTGTTCCAGCCCCAATTAAAATATAATCAAAAACATTATTCCTAGCTTTTCTACTCAATCAATCATCTCCTTTCATACTATTTAAATTATGATAAAAAAATTGAAAAGAAATGATTTTTTTTCCTATTTTTTATGAATTTTCGCTATTTGTTTGGCTAACGGGAACACTATAATATGATTGTTGGAAAGATTCATCATTGAGATGATTTACAGATGAGTCTCTTCATATCGTAGATCATTTTGGTGAAGCTCATTGTTTAAGGCAATCAACGATTGTTGATGTACAATTAATGGAGGAATAAGATCGTAAAAAAACGATCTTATTCCTCTTCTTTTTTCGGTGCTCGTACCACGGAAGAAAAATTTCCTTTATGGTTTCCGTCACAAAAAGGTTTTTTGGAAGACAAACCGCAGCGGCAAAGAGAGAAGCTTGGCTTTGTTTCAAATTGATTTCCTTCCGCATCCACTAGTTCAACATCTCCTGTAATTCGCAATGAACCATTATCATTTACCTTAATTGTTACTTTTGCCATCTGAAATCCCCCTATTTCTTTTTCACTATATACTACATCTATTGAAAAAAAACGTGAATTAGAAGTTCTTTTTTATTTGGTTCTCCTTGCTCTGATCAAAAAGAAAAATCATTCATATTTTTGAATGGAAGAACATGTATTGATAGTAATGGAAAAATTTTCATGCATGGGAGGAATGGGATGAGGACGGGGAAATACGGGGTATGGCTTATTTGTCTCTTTTTTCTTTTAACAGGCTGTAAATATGATACTGTCGAGGAGGCCATTAAGAAGGATATTCCTTTTAATATCATTGAAGTGATCCATATAGAGCGTGTCCAATCGGGGGTCATTGTTTTATATACGACTAAACAAAAGAATCATTTTCAGCCAATTGAGGCGCTCGCGGTTGCTTTTATCAATGGAAGTGATAAAACGGGTTGGGAAAATTTAGGGAATAACCATTGGGGGTATAATAATGAACATCAAGATTTTTCGATTTACCCCAATACATTTTATAAATTTGATAAAAAGGGCAATATAAAGCAAGAAATCCCCGTTGTCTACGGCGTGATTAAAAATCCGGCGATTAAATCCGTTCAGGTATTAGGGAAAGAGCGAAAATATGAGGATGCCCAAATGATTGAAAAAAATAAAATCCGTTATTTTTTCCGATTGGATACATATGAAAAAAGCAGGGGAGTTACAGAAGAAGGAAAAATAGTGTCACAAATCTCTAATCTACGTTGATTGGATTCTGTAATTTAAACAATACCATCATTAGAAAGGAGCAGGGATGATTTAAAGACCTACTCCTTTCTATTTCATCTCAAATAATTGACTGGAAAAACATACTCTTCCAAAAATTGATCTATCACCTTTTCATAATCGGCTTTATTTTCATTTAAAGACTGGGCATGGCCGCCGTTTCTTGCGATGTACAGCTTTTTTGGCCCTTTTTTCTTTTCATATAACGCTTTTGTCATTGCTGGTAAAATATAATCGTCTTTTTCACTATGAATAAAGAGGATGGGATTATGAATATTTTCAATCACGGTTATGGGGGAGAGGTCTCGCAATGAATATTTTTCACGAATTTGCAGGAAAAGCTCAGCAAGCGGCAAAAAAGGCTTCGCTGGAAGCTTCATTTCCGTTTTTAAAATCTTCGAAAGCTGATCTCTGAAATCTGAAAATGGGCAATCGGCAATATAGAAATTAGCGCCATCCTCTAACATTCCAGCATACATGAGCATTGTTGAAGCCCCCATGGACTCTCCGTGAATTCCCAAAAAAAGGTCAGAACCCTGATCCGCTTTTAACCAATCAACAATTGCTTTAAGGTCATATTTTTCAAAATAGCCATAGCTTGTGGTTTTTCCACCCGATTCTCCGTGTCTGCAGTGATCATAAATAACTACATTGAATCCCCGTTCGAGAAATAAATTCATATATTTGACCGAGTTCATTTTATTTTCCGTTACCCCGTGTGAAATAATCACATAACGTTTGGTCTGATGAGGCTCTACAACAATGGACTTTAATAAATATCCAAAGGGAGAGTCAATGAACACTTCACGTTTGGGTAAATGTTTAAATCGCAGGGGATTTAGCCTGCCTGCCTTTTTTTCGCGTTGAATAATCAGGGCATCTTCCTTCTTTTGGATATACATAATTCGGTTCGTAAAATAAACTCCTAATGAGGTAAGTACAGCAAGAAAGGAAAAGAAAACACGGAGCAGCTGTTTCAACAGAAATCCCTCCGAACATCTTTTTCTTTATTTTACCATCTGAATAAAAGTTAAAAAAGGAGAAACCTAGGAAACCCAGGTTTCTCCTTTTTATTGCGGTGCATTTTGTCTTTTAGTTGGATGAATGGCTTTTTCTAAATCTTCAACTGCCATCGCTTCTTTGCCCGTATCGACATTTGGTTTTCCCTTTTGACTATAACCTTTTTCACGCTTTTGGCTCATCTTGATTGCTCCCTTCTATTACATCTCAATAAATAAGATGGATGGAGGGTAGCGAATTTATTCATTTTTTTCAATTTATGGGTATTTATAATGAAAAAATAAGAATTTTATAAAAATTAGAGGAATTCTGCTTTTTTGTCCAGTATAATGATAAATGAATAATAGTATTGAACAAATTAAGGGGATGAATGAAAAGATGTCAGCAACAGAGGTAGTCGTTGTAAGCGCTGTCCGTACAGCTATTGGTACCTTTAATGGGAGCCTAAAGGGGATACCGGCACCAGAGCTTGGAGCAATAGCAATTAAAGGGGCGCTTGAAAAAGTAGGAGTTAGTCCGCAAGAAGTGGATGAAGTTATTTTAGGAAATGTCCTTCAAGCAGGGCTTGGCCAAAATCCGGCCCGACAAGCTGCATTAAAGGCTGGTTTGCCTGAAACTGTTTCTGCTTTTACAATCAATAAGGTTTGTGGTTCTGGCTTAAAAGCGGTTCATTTAGCAACGCAAGCAATTATTGCCGGGGATGCAAATGTCGTTGTTGCTGGTGGAATGGAGAACATGAGTCGCGCACCTTATTTATTAAATAATGCACGTGAAGGCTTTAAAATGGGCGATCAAAAATTAGTTGACAGTATGATTCAGGATGGTTTATGGTGTGCATTTAATGATTATCATATGGGGGTTACGGCAGAAAACTTAAGTGAAAAATACGGAATTAGCCGCGAAGAGCAGGATCAATTATCCCTAGCAAGCCAGCAAAAAGCTGAACAGGCGATTGAAGCAGGCAAATTTAAGGATGAAATTATACCAGTAGCAGTTCCTCAGCGTAAAGGTGATCCTGTGATTTTTGATACAGATGAGCATCCAAAAAAAGGTTCTACCATTGAAAAGCTCGCGAAGCTCAGACCATCCTTCAAGAAAGACGGGACCGTTACGGCAGGTAATGCTTCCGGTCTGAATGACGGCGCAGCAATATTACTTGTGATGAGCAAGCAAAAAGCAGATGAATTAGGCCTGAAGCCGCTTGTGACGATTAAAGCAAATGCCAGTGCCGGCGTGGATCCAAGCATCATGGGAATTGGTCCGGTAGCAGCGGTGAGAAAGGCACTAGATAAAGCAGATCTCTCAATTGACGATTTAGAACTAATTGAAGCAAACGAAGCCTTTGCTGCTCAATCCTTGGCTGTTGACCGCGAATTGCATTTTAATCAGGAAGTATTGAATGTTAACGGTGGTGCGATTGCACTTGGACATCCAATTGGAGCAAGTGGTGCAAGAATTCTAGTAACATTGATTCATGAAATGCAGCGCCGAGAAGCGAAAAAAGGCTTGGCTACTCTATGTATTGGCGGCGGACAAGGGGTCGCAACGATTGTAGAATTAGCTTAGGTAAAAAATAAGACTGTTTTCGCGAATTCAGGTTGAAGCTTTTTTTTTGATAAATTGCAGTCTATTAAGTTCGAAAGAAAAGCCTAGCTAGTATGATTTCCAAAACGTACTAAGTCTGAATCAGAAAAACATTGTTCTAAATAGCAACAATCTTAGAAAAAAATAATGAATTATAGGAAAGTACAGCGAAATGCTGTACTTTTTTATAAAGGATAAAAAACAATTCTCGAAAGGGAGAAACTGTTTGTTTTTTCATCGAGAACCCTTTGGAAATAGCGTGAGGATGTTATAATAAAGAAAAAATAAAAGAGGGATTGTCATGAAAAAACATCAAGCAAAGCCAAAACAAAAATCAGATGATAAACCGCTCACCTTGGGTGATCTTCTAAATAAAGAGCTAGTCGATCAGTTAAAGGAAAAAAAGACGGCATTAAAGATAGAAGAGGATCATAAGCGAGAAATGGAAGAACAACGTAAAAGAGAAGAACGTAGACAAAGAGAAAAAAGTAAATCTTTTGAAGAGCTTTTAAATGAAAGTGAGCTTGATTGGAAGAAATATAAATAAAATCCATTTTGCACCAGTTGCTGACTTGGGTGTAAAAGAAGGATATTCAAACTCTTTTTCATAACTAGGGGGAGAAGATGAAATCGATAACGGTATACCATTACGATGCATTTAGCCATATTCCAAATAAGGGGAATCCAGCTGGAATCGTTTTAAATGGCGATCAATTATCAGAGGATGAGATGCAGAATATTGCCTATAAAGTGGGGTTTAATGAAACAACCTTTCCGTTAGAGTCTGATGTGGCAGATTTAAAATTACGTTATTTTACACCTGGTCATGAAATGAATTTATGTGGTCACGGTACTTTAGCAACAATTTATTGTTTGAAATCAAAAGGCCTCCTTAAGGATAAAAATCAGTTAATGATTGAAACAAAGGCAGGAATTTTACCCATAAAAATAATGTGGGAAGCAAAGGATCGGTTGAATATAATGATGAAACAGGCTACACCTCAATTTAAACCTTATACAGGGTCTATAAAGGAACTTGCATCAGCAATTGGGATTGAACCAGATGACATTGATAGAAGCCTGCCGATCATGTATGGAAGCACAGGGACATGGACGCTTTTAGTGCCGATAAAGAGTCTTGCAACATTTTCAAAAATGATTCCTTGCAATTCCTCGTTTCCATCTATATTAGCTGAACAACCCACTTCATCAATTCATCCATTTACGCTGGAAACTTATCATTCTGATTGCACCATGCACGGAAGGCATTTTTCTTCTCCTTACTCTGGAACCATTGAGGATCCTGTGACAGGTACAGCTTCAGGGGTGATGGGTGCATATTATGCAAAGTATATCAACCGCAACTTCACAAGGGAGCTCAACCTGATGATTGAGCAAGGACAAGAAATCAGTAAAGCTGGATTTGTTAAGGTTAAGGTTAAGGTCTATCACGAATATGATGATTATGAGGTTGAAATTGCGGGGACGGCAGTCTATGTAAACGAATTTGTGATATCGAAATAATCATTTTAAGGAGTTGAGTTATGAAGGGAATTATCCTATTTGATGGGGAATGCAACTTTTGCAACGGAAGTGTGCAGTTTGTCCTCAAGAGAGATGCTAAAGCCCATTATCAATTTGCTTCTTTGCAAAGCGAGATTGGCAAGAAATTGCTAAAACAATATCATATTCCTGAAAATGTTGACAGCTTAGTCCTTATCGAGCAAAAGCAATATTATCTCAAATCGCAAGCTGCCCTTCGTATTTGTAAAAATCTAAGGGGGATTTGGAAGCTTGGATCATTGTTTTTCGTTATACCGACTCCAATTCGAGACGTGGCTTATGATTTTATTGCAAAAAAGCGTTATCAATGGTTTGGTAAAAGTGAAAGCTGTATGCTCCCAACTCCTGATATGAAAAAGCGATTTTTAAGCTAAAAGGGCGTTCCGTTCAATTGGTTCGCCCTTTTTGTATCGGTATTTACAATCGATGCTCTTGATACTGGTTTTCTATTAAAAGGGAATGAATCATTTCTAATTCCTCGGCACTTAAACCTTTGCCCATTATTGCACGTACATTTTCTTTTAATTGTTGGATGGAGCTTGCGCCTGCAATGACTGATGTGACACCTGAATCAGCTAACAAATACTGAAGGGATATTTCTGTTAAGGAGCGCTTTTTAGCAACCTTTTCTTTTAATTCTGTTAACACCTTTTGAAGGTCCTCAAAGCTATAGTCAAGATACCCTTTTTCTTGGACAGCAGTAGAGGCCTTATCAAGCATGGCTTCGCTTAATAGCCCTTTGGCAAGCGGTCCTCTGGCAACTATGCTGATTCCGTTTTTCTTAAGCAATGGCAAAGCCTGCTCTTCAGGCCGACGATCGAGGATGCTGTATTGCATCATCACGGATACGATATTCGATTTTTGTACATATTCTTGGATGACGGTTGGTCGGATTGAGGAAATGCCATAGTAGCGAATGAAACCTTCTGCTTGTAGTTCTTCAAAGGCTTCAATCGTTTCATCAATAGGGTCAGACAGTGTTCCCCCGTGTAATTGATATAGATCGATATAATCCGTATCGAGACGTTTTAAGCTTTGTTTGACAGCTTCTTTTATGTATTTTTTAGATGAATCAAATCTCCAGCCTGCTCCATTTTCATTCCAACGATTGCCTACTTTTGTGGCGATAATGACCTTATCACGGACAGAATGAAGCACTTGTCCAACAAGTACTTCATTCATTCCTTTGGCGTATAGGTCAGCGGTATCAAAATAATTAATTCCTTCTTCCAAAGCGGCTTCAATGATTGCTCGGGCATGCTTTTCATCTGTGCCCAAAGACATACAGCCTAAGCCAAGCTCGCTAATGGAAAGATTGGAGCTTCCTAATTGTCTTTTCTCCATAAATGTTCACCTCATAGTTCATTGTAATGGAGGTTTCTTATTGCTACAAATTTCAAGATAAGGAAAAAGATAGACAAGGTTTTCTTTTGCTGACAATCTGTTTTTGGCTAAGCTAAGTTTGAATAAAGAGGCATTAAAATCATGTATTTTTCTAAAATTATCACTGTGAAATCAGACAAAATGGGACATACTTGTGGAAGAAAGATGATCCTGCCTACGAATGAGGAATTTTGCTTGAAATAGATGTGGTCCAATCTTTTAGTAAGGTATAATATTGGAGATTCTCACGAAGCTTTTGTTTTACCTCCCATGCTTTGCCAACAAGAATGACTCCTTTATCATGAACATACACTTTCATTTTCATTATCCCCCATCTCTAGTATGATAAAATGTATGAATAACCAATATATGCTTAGAACAGGAGTGGCAAAATAATGAGTTGTCTTGAAGAAAAAACAATCAATACAGAAAAAATCTTTTCAGGAAATGTCATTAGTCTTCAAGTGGATGATGTGGAATTACCAGACGGCAAGCATGCAAAAAGGGAGTTAATTAAGCATCCAGGAGCTGTCGCTATCCTAGCCATAACGGACGAGAATAAAATTGTGATGGTTGAGCAATATCGAAAGGCCATTGAAAGAGAGCTCGTTGAAATTCCAGCTGGAAAACTAGAAAAGAATGAGGAGCCTAAGAATTGCGCCAAAAGAGAATTAGAAGAAGAGACCGGATATGTTTGTGAAAGTTTAGAATGGTTGATCTCCTTCTATACGTCACCTGGATTCGCAGATGAAATTTTGCATCTTTATGTCGCAAAGGGATTAAAACAAAAAGAAAATGCCGCACTTCCGGATGAAGATGAATTTGTTAATCTGATTGAGTTGACACTTGATGAGGCCCTTCAATATATAAAGAATCAAAGAATCTATGATGCGAAGACCGTGTTAGCTATTCAATATCTCCAATTACAAAAGGCACTTTAAATAGTGCAGCAATATTATGCTGATTTACATATTCACATCGGAAGAACTTCATCTGGGCGAGCAGTAAAAATCACAGGTGCCAAAACCCTAACCTTTTCTAATATTACCCGACACGCGAGAGATAAAAAAGGATTGAATATGATTGGAATCATTGACTGCCATTCTCCAGAAGTCATTCTTGAAATGGAAAACTTAATGCAGAAAGGAGAATTAATTCAGCATAAGGATGGCGGACTTGTTTTTGGAGGATTGTCCATTATTCCAGGCTCTGAATTAGAAATATATGATGAAAATTGTAAAGGACCGATTCATGTTCTGGTTTTTTTGCCCACATTAGAGCTCATGAAGGACTTTTCAAACTGGCTTAGCGGTCATTTAAAGAATATCCATTTAAGCTCACAAAGAATTTATGTCTCAGGCCGAGCCCTTCAGGATAAAGTGAAGGAGATGGGCGGGCTGTTTATTCCTGCGCATGTTTTTACGCCTTTTAAAAGCTTATATGGAAAAGGCGTAAATAAATCGCTTAAAGAGGTGTTTGATCCGTTAAAGATTGATGCCATTGAGCTTGGACTTAGCTCAGATACAAGCATGGCAGATCAATTGGAGGAATTGCATGCTTATCCCTTTGTAACTAACTCGGATGCGCACTCCTTAGGAAAAATTGCTCGTGAATATCAGACGATTCAGATGGGGGAGCCAACTTTCAAGGAATTAAAGTGGGCTTTAAAGGGGATAAAACAGCGAGCAATCACCGCCAATTATGGATTGGATCCTTTGCTCGGAAAGTATCATCAAACCGTATGTGAAAAGTGCTTTACACCATTGCTAGAGGGGGAAACGAAATGTTCCCAATGCGGCGGCGAGAAATTTACTAAGGGTGTTGCAAACCGAATCTTAGAATTAAGAACATCTTCAACTCCGAAGGCAGGGCGCCCGCCATATTTTCATCAAGTTCCACTAGATTTTATCCCAGGGCTTGGGCCAAAGCTTCTCGACCGGCTGCTAGATCATTTTGGCACGGAAATGGCGATTTTGCACCAGGTTCCGTTTGCATCACTTCAAGAGGTAGTACCAGTAAAAGTTGCTGAATTGATTGTAAAAGCTAGAGAGGGCAGACTTAGCTTGAAAACAGGCGGGGGTGGAAAATATGGAAAGGTATCTCAAAAATAAATAAGGAAAAATAAAGCCAATCGATTGGAATAAATGTTTCATCGATTGGCTTTGTTTTACTCACGGATTTTTGCAAAGACACAAGTATCACGAAGATTCTTTCCATCTACACTTAATTGGTTTTTTCGTAATATTCCTTCTAGTGTAAAGCCTAATCGTTCTGGAATTCGCCGACTATTCATATTTAAAGGGTCGCATCTTATTTCAACACGGTTGGCATCAAGTTTTTCAAACGCGAATGTTGTTAAACTATTAACTGCCTCTGTTATATAACCGTTTTTTTGATATCGACAATCACACCAATAACCAATTTCAAATTGACGTACATCCCAATTGATGCGATGTAGACCCGTTCCACCAATAAATTGGTCGTCTTCCTTCCGATAGATATGAAGGCGAATATCTTCCCTTAAAATATATTTGGCATAAGCTTTTCGAATCCCTTCCTCTAGCTGTTCGATGGATTCTATTCTTTGTGCCCATGGCATCCATTTCTTTAGCTCATCCCTCGAATAGGAAATGGCTTCACTAATGATTTTTCCATCCCCAGGTAGACTTGGTCGAATGTAAAGTCGTTCTGTTTCAATTCTCTCTGGAAAATCAAGCAAAATATGGCTCACTTTTCTCACTCTCCCTTTAGATTAAAGAAGATTATAGCGAAGAATTGGACGAAATCCAATCGATTTTCAAAAAAAATAAAACTAGTATTTTTTCTTACAAAATACTAGTTTTGCGAGTCATAGAGAAGGAGGTGAACGCATAAGCTTTACTAATAGTTTTCAGGGAGGATAAGCGATGAAACGAAAATGGAACCAGAATTCAATTGTTAATCATATTAGTGAACATTCTTCAATTTATATATTTATTATTGTCTTATTCTTAATGGGAGTCATTTTTGGTGCCATCGTGGTCAATAGCTTGAGTATGACGCAAAAGGAAGACTTGTTTTATTATTTATCGCAATTTTTTGGACAAGTATCTGCTGGAAAGGTCGCTGCATCAAAGGATCTATTTATTCAAAGCTTTCTTCACAATAGCAAATTTATCGGGCTTTTTTGGCTCTTAGGTATTTCCATTATTGGCTTGCCTGTCATCTTAATTTTACTCTTTATGAAGGGGATGGTTGTCGGCTTTACGGTTGGTTTTTTAGTCAATCAAATGAACTGGAAGGGATTTTTGTTATCGTTTGTCTCGGTCCTCCCGCAAAATTTCATTATCATTCCGATATTTATTATTGCGGCAACACTTGCTGTTTCTTTTTCATTAAGAATGGTAAAAAGAGAGTTTATGAAAAAAATGGGTCAACCTTTTTTACCGATGTTTAGTAAATATTTGCTTGCCTTTAGTGTAGCCCTCCTTTTTATTGTTTTCGCTGCCGCAATAGAAGCGTATATTTCCCCAACTCTCATTAAATCTGTGATACACTCCATTTAATGAGGGCGTCATTTATAAATATTTTATAATAGTTACTTTATAATAATTATTATTGAGTCTAAATTATAATAATTTTATTTTGAAACGAAGAAAGTATCTGTTATAATGAGAATTGACAGTGGCGGGGGAGGAAATACCAGAATGGAAACGAGAATTGATAGAATAAAAAAGCAGTTGCATTCATCCAGCTATAAGCTAACACCGCAGCGAGAAGCGACCGTTCGCGTCTTGCTTGAACATGAAGAGGATCATTTAAGCGCAGAAGATGTATACCTCCTTGTAAAAGAAAAATCGCCAGAGATTGGTTTAGCAACTGTTTATCGAACTTTAGAATTACTATCTGAACTGAAAATTGTAGATAAAATTAACTTTGGTGATGGTGTTTCAAGATATGACTTGAGACAAGAAGGGGCTGCACATTTTCACCATCATCTGGTCTGCATTGAATGTGGGGCAGTTGATGAAATTCAAGAAGATTTGCTTGAGGATGTTGAAGCCATTGTCGAAAAACGGTGGAATTTTAAAATAAAAGATCATAGACTGACCTTTCATGGAATTTGTCATCGTTGTCAAGACAAAATAGCGGGTGAAACGGACTAGGAGGCTGACACAATTTTGTCAGCTTTTTTCATATTTGCTCCATATCATTTATCATGAAAAGAAGAGGATCTATTAATTGATTATCAATTAGGTATAAATCTCGTCCAAAATGGCATAAGTTGTATATATAGATCATTTTGGAGGAAGAACGATGAAATCGTGGCTAACCCTTATTTTTCAAACACTAAAAGTATTTATTCTTTTTACAGGTTGTACGATTCTTTTCTATTTTGGAATAACGTGGTTAAATGAGGAGTATCAGGACTATCATCATTTTGACGAACCTAAAGGAACGGCTGTAAAAGTTTCAACTGGGGAGCATGGTGGACAAACCTCATGGCTTGACCGGTTAATTTTGTTTTATTTAAATGGGGAGTAATGAACGTGGAAAATCATTTGAAGGATTTTATCCATTTTTTAATCGTTGAAAAAGGCCTAGCAAAGAATACAATCGTTTCATATGAAAGAGATTTAAAAAGCTATTTAACATACTTAAAGGAAATAGAAAAAATAGGTGATTTAAATCAGGTGCAAAGGGTGCAAATTGTCCATTTTTTAGGAAAATTAAAGGAAGAGGGAAAGTCTGCTAAAACCTTAGCAAGACATGTAGCCTCCATTAGATCCTTTCATCAATTTTTAATCAGAGAAAAGGTGACAAGTCAGGATCCTTCTGTTCATATCGAAAGCCCTCAAATGGAAAAATCATTACCAAAGGTACTGAGTTTAAAGGAGGTTGAAATCCTACTTGATACTCCAAAACCAATTGATCCCTTTGGTATGCGGGATAAAGCGATGCTTGAACTCCTTTATGCAACAGGAATCCGAGTCAGTGAATTAATTTCCTTGAATTCCGGAGATGTTCATTTAACGATGGGATTTGTGCGCTGTATTGGGAAAGGGAATAAGGAAAGAATTATTCCAGTAGGAAAGACTGCTTTACGAGCAATTAGCGAATATGTGAGTCATGGAAGACCTAAGCTACAATCGAAAAATAACCATGATGAGGCTCTCTTTTTAAATCATCATGGAAAAAGATTAACGAGACAGGGTTTTTGGAAAATCCTCAAAAGGCTGACCAAAGAAGCAGGGATAAATAAGGATCTCTCCCCGCATACATTGCGACATTCTTTCGCAACCCATTTATTAGAAAATGGAGCGGATTTGCGGGCTGTTCAAGAAATGCTCGGTCATGCCGATATTTCCACAACCCAAATCTATACTCATGTCACAAAAACTCGCTTGAAGGATGTTTACAGTCAATTTCACCCTCGGGCATAAGTGGATGATTCATAATTTCATAGATTGTTCAAAAAGCTGCCAAAAATTTTGGTGGCTTTTTTATTGTCATTTTCAGCTATAATTTAGTAAAATATAGATGTCAGACTTCTGACTTCAATTATTTATATGTTAACCATCTCGGGTTAAGGGCAACCTATTCGTATATGAAACCGGATTCAAAATGCTTAGTATGCAATATTATATATTGCTTGAATATAAAGGAGGAGTTTACATGACAAATCAATTTAAAAGAGTTTTTATCATTGTTATGGATTCAGTTGGGATTGGTGAAGCACCTGACGCTGAGAAGTTTAATGACAAAGGTGCAGATACTTTTGGCCATATTGCAGAGAGTATGAACGGACTACATATGCCTAATATGGGAAAATTAGGTTTAAGTAATATTAGAGAAATAAAAGGAATTGAAAAACAGGCTAAGCCACTTGCCTTCTATACGAAAATGCAGGAAGCTTCTAATGGAAAAGATACGATGACAGGACATTGGGAGATTATGGGCCTTCATATTCAAACTCCATTTCAGGTTTTCCCTGATGGTTTTCCACCAGAATTAATTTCTGAACTGGAGGAAAAAACGGGAAGAAAGGTAATTGGTAATAAACCGGCAAGTGGAACGGAAATTCTTGATGAATTAGGCGAAGAGCATATGAAGACAGGTGATATGATTGTCTATACTTCTGCTGATTCAGTTCTACAAATTGCTGCGCACGAGGAAATCATCCCACTTGATGAGCTGTATAAAATTTGTAAAATTGCTAGAGAGCTTACTTTAGATGAAAAATATATGGTTGGACGTGTAATTGCAAGACCATTTGTTGGTGAGCCAGGAAACTTTAAACGAACACCAAATCGTCATGATTATGCTTTAAAACCTTTTGAAAGAACGGTAATGAATGATTTAAAAGACTCAGGGTTTGATTGTATAGCGATTGGGAAAATCTCTGATATTTATGATGGAGAAGGCGTAACAAAATCTCTTCGTACTGTCTCTAATATGGATGGTATGGACAAATTAATTGAGACCTTAAATATGGACTTTACGGGCATTAGCTTCTTAAACCTCGTTGATTTTGATGCATTATATGGTCATCGCAGAGATCCAATCGGCTATGGTAAAGCATTGGAGGAATATGATGCAAGATTGCCAGAGGTTTTTGCTAAAATGAAGAATGATGATTTACTCATTATAACGGCAGATCACGGTAATGACCCAGTACATCATGGAACAGATCATACGCGTGAATATGTTCCGCTTATTGTTTATTCAAAGAGTTTTGCTGAAGGAAAAGAGCTTCCTATTCGTGAAACTTTTGCAGATATTGGTGCAACAGTGGCGGAAAACTTTAAAGTGAAGATGCCTAATCACGGAAAAAGCTTTTTAAAAGAACTAAATTAAGGGGAGATTTTTGTGGAATTTGCTCAAGTTCAGAATGCTGCCAATTTTTTAAAGAATAAATTTGAACAACCACCAAAGATTGGATTAATTCTTGGTTCAGGTCTTGGGGTATTAGGAGACGAAATAGAGAACTCTGTCAAAATTCCTTACCGAGAGATACCTGATTTTCCGGTCTCTACTGTTGAAGGCCATGCCGGTCAGCTTGTATTTGGCGATTTAAATGGGATTCAAGTAGTAGCGATGCAGGGACGCTTTCATTATTATGAAGGGTATAGTTTCGATAAAGTAACCTTCCCTGTTCGAGTGATGAAAGAGCTAGGTGTGGAAACAATCATTGTGACCAATGCGGCTGGAGGAGTGAATGAAAGCTTTTCACCAGGTGATTTAATGCTTCTTTCTGATCATATTAATAATATGGGCTCTAATCCGCTCATTGGCCCAAACGATCCTAAATTCGGCGTGCGTTTCCCCGATATGTCGGAAAGCTATTCCAAAGAGCTCAGACAAATAGCAAAAGAGATAGCTCAAAAGCTACAAATTCAAATTCAAGAGGGAGTATATGTTGGAAATACAGGGCCAACCTATGAAACTCCTGCTGAAATTCGGATGATCCGTAGTTGGGGCGGGGATGCTGTTGGGATGTCAACTGTTCCCGAAGTCATTGTGGCTCGACATAGTGGAATGAAGGTATTAGGAATTTCTTGTATCTCAAATATGGCAGCAGGGATCTTAGATCAACCGCTAAACCATGAAGAAGTCATAGAGACAACTGGAAAGGTAAAAGTGAATTTCTTAAAATTTGTCAAAGAGTTAGTAAAGGAAATTGGTGCATAAGGTTTAATATTATGTCATTCTTTAACACGTGCTCCTCTTTTGCAAACGCGAAATCCTTGCTTTATCATTTGTTTTGCTTAAGTTAGAAATTTGTTTTCTCTGTATTCATCTTAAATTATACAAAGTGGTGAGAAAAATGAGAATGGTTGATTTAATTGAAAAAAAACGCAATGGTCAAGAGCTCTCAACAGACGAAATTCATTTTATTATTCAAGGATATACAGATGGAACGATTCCGGATTATCAAGTAAGTGCTCTAACAATGGCTATCTATTTTCAAGGGATGAATGATCGCGAAAGGGCAGATTTAACTATGGCCATGGTTGAATCCGGTGATCAAATTGATCTTTCTGAGATTGAAGGCATTAAAGTGGATAAGCATTCAACAGGTGGCGTAGGCGATACGACAACATTAGTATTAGGACCACTTGTTGCAGCAGTGGGTGTTCCAGTAGCAAAAATGTCAGGAAGAGGATTAGGTCACACAGGTGGAACCATTGATAAACTCGAATCTGTTTCTGGATTTCATGTAGAAATTGATAAGAATGAATTTATTAAACTAGTGAACGATAATGGAATTGCTGTTATTGGGCAAAGTGGAAACTTAACCCCGGCAGATAAAAAGCTTTATGCTTTAAGAGATGTAACGGCTACTGTTGATAGTATTCCATTAATCGCAAGCTCCATTATGAGTAAGAAAATTGCAGCTGGAGCAGATGCTATTTGTCTTGATGTGAAGACAGGTGCTGGTGCCTTTATGAAATCACTTGATGATGCGAGAGAACTAGCCAGTGCGATGGTACGGATTGGAAACAATATTCAGAGAAAAACGATGGCAGTTATCTCTGATATGAGCCAACCATTAGGCTACGCAATAGGAAATGCTCTTGAAGTCAAGGAAGCAATTGATACATTAAAGGGTGAAGGCCCAGAAGATTTAACTGAACTATGCTTAACTTTAGGCAGTCATATGGTATATTTGGCAAAAAAAGCAGATTCATTAGCACAAGCTCGAGAATTGCTGAAGAATGCTATCAAAAATGGTTCTGCATTAGAAAAATTCAAGACCTTTTTAAGTGCACAAGGTGGAGATGCATCTGTAGTTGACAATCCAGCTAAACTACCTCAAGCGAATTACATAATGGAATTAGCTGCAAAAGAGTCAGGGTATGTAACTGAAATCATCGCGGATGAAGTTGGAACTGCAGCCATGTTATTGGGGGCAGGTCGGGCAACAAAGGAATCGCAAATTGATTTAGCCGTTGGACTTGTCCTTAATAAGAAAATTGGTGATAAGGTCAATAAAGGTGAGTCACTCGTTACAATTCATAGTAATTTTGCGGATGTTCAGGAAGTTAAGGAAAAATTATATAAGAGCATTCAATTAAGCAATGAAAAAATTACTCCCCCTCCATTAATTCATGAAGAAATAACTAAATAATGAATAGATAAAAAATGCCAAGGGCGAATATATCGTCCCTTGGCATTTTTTTTATGACTTGTCACCATCAAATGATTTCGATAAGTAGGAAAAGCAACGAAAAAGTAAATAGTAAATTTTGTATATATTTAATGAAAATGGAAAAAATGTGATTATTAAGAATGGAGGGTTACTGTCATGAAATGTTTTGTTGCTTCATTGTTAGCTTTAACATTTATTACATCAAATTTTGTAGCGAGCGCTTATGCAAAAGAAGAAACAGGCGTACAGCTAGTCGACGATGCAAAATCTGCGGTCTTGATTGAGAGAGATACAGGTACCGTCATTTATGATAAGGATAGTAAAGAACGCTTACCCCCAGCCAGTATGACAAAGATAATGACAATGTTATTAATAATGGAAGCGATTGACAAAGGTAGCTTAAAAATGAATGAAAAGATTAGGACGAGCGAGTATGCAGCATCAATGGGAGGATCGCAGATTTTCCTGGAGCCTGGTGAAGAAATGACAACCGAACAGATGCTAAAAGGAATTGCGATTGGCTCTGCGAATGATGCATCCGTTGCTGTCGCAGAAAGACTTGCTGGTTCTGAAGAAGCTTTTGTCGGGCAAATGAATAAAAAGGCAGCTGAATTAGGTTTGAAGGATACGCATTTTCAAAATGCAACGGGATTGCCAACAGATAATCATTATAGCACCGCCTATGATATGGCAATGATGGCAAAAGAACTTCTAAAATATGAGCAAATCACTAAATTTACCGGAACCTATGAAGCTTATTTACGCGAAAATAGTGATAAAAAATTTTGGTTAGTGAATACGAATCGCTTAGTAAAATTCTATCCTGGTGTTGATGGCTTAAAAACGGGTTATACCAATGATGCAAAATATTGCCTTACAGCAACAGCGCAAAAAAATGGCATGCGTGTTATTGCCGTGGTTTTTGGGGCATCAACCTCCAAGGTTCGAAATGCACAAGTAACAAAATTGCTTGACTATGCTTTTAGTCAATATGAAACACATCCAATGTATAAACGAAACCATTTATTAGGAAAAGTCACCATCAGTAAGGGTGAAAAAAGGACGGTTGACGCTATCACAAGTGAGCCAATTAGCTTATTGACAAAAAAAGGGATGAACATTAAAGATGTCAACCAAAAAATTGTTTTAAGCAAAAATATAAAGGCCCCAATTAAGAAGGGGGATCGAATCGGTACGCTTAAAATTACAAAGGATGGTAATACACTTGTCACAAGTCCACTGCTCGCTAAGGAGGATATCCAAGAGGCAAGTTGGTGGGGACTTTATAAACGCTCTTTAAGCATGTTTACAAAATCGGGGGAATAAAATTCATTCTATTCAAATAAGCATGTCGAATCATTGATGTAAATTTCAATTTTTTAGCGAAAAGACACTAGTTTTGTCCATAAGAAGGAAATTGTTGAAAAAATATCGAATTGACTCACTAAACCAAATAAGGAGGCAATGGCTAGTGAGTCTTAACATTCATTTGGAAACGAAAGAAGATGTACTTTGCATCCGTTTGAGTGGAGAACTTGATCACCATTCGGCAGATCTATTGCGCGAACAGGCAACAAACATAATCGAAAATGAAAAGATTCGCCATATTGTTTTAAATTTAGAAAACCTTACCTTTATGGACAGTTCTGGACTAGGTGTTATTCTTGGCCGATATAAACAAATTCAGCCACTTCAAGGTGAAATGGTTGTATGTGCAATTTCTCCATCTATCCAAAGACTGTTTGATATGTCAGGCTTATTCAAGATCATTCGATTAGAGCCGACTGAAGAATATGCTTTGCAAAGATTGGGGGTTGCCTAATATGAAAAATGAAATGAAGCTTCAATTTCGCGCATTAAGTCAAAATGAATCTTTTGCGAGGGTAACAGTTGCAGCCTTTGTTGCCCAGCTTGATCCTACAATGGATGAATTGACCGAGCTGAAAACGGTTGTATCGGAAGCAGTTACCAATTGTATTATTCATGGCTATGAAAATGATGAAAATGGAATTGTCTATATTTCCGTACGGATTGAAGATGGTTTTATTGATATGACAATTAAGGATAAAGGGAAAGGAATTACAGACATAGAAGAAGCGAGACAACCCCTTTTTACAACAAAACCAGAATTAGAAAGATCAGGAATGGGCTTTACGATCATGGAGAATTTCATGGATGAAATTGAGATACAATCCGAGCTTGGGAAAGGTACGGAAGTACGATTAAGGAAGCATTTATCAAAGAGCAAAATGCTATGCAATTAAGGGAGTCTTGCCTATGGATGTGGAGGTTAAATCAGATAAAAAGGAAACGTATTTAAAAGATCATGAAGTGAAGAAATTGATTAAGAAAAGTCAGGAAGGCGATCAATCTTCACGTGATTTAATTGTTCAAAAGAATATGCGTTTAGTTTGGTCAGTCGTTCAGCGGTTCTTAAACCGGGGTTATGAACCAGATGATTTATTTCAAATTGGGTGTATCGGTCTGTTGAAATCCGTAGATAAATTTGACCTGACATATGACGTGAAGTTTTCCACCTATGCTGTTCCGATGATTATTGGTGAAATTCAAAGATTTATTCGTGATGATGGGACAGTGAAAGTGAGTCGTTCATTAAAGGAATTAGGGAACAAAATCCGTAAAGCAAAGGATGAATTATCTAAATCACTTGGTCGAATCCCAACGATTAATGAATTGTCAGAGTATCTGGACATTCCAACTGAGGATATTATCCTTGCGCAAGAGGCAGGAAGAACGCCGTCTTCCATTCATGAAACGGTTTATGAAAATGATGGGGACCCTATCACTTTATTAGATCAAATTGATGATGGAAATGAAGGGAAATGGTTTGATCAAATTGCATTAAAAGAAACAATAAGTGAGCTGGATGAGCGAGATCGACTCATTGTTTATTTGCGATATTATAAGGATCAAACACAGTCAGAGGTAGCCGAAAGACTTGGAATTTCTCAGGTGCAGGTATCAAGGCTGGAAAAGAAAATATTGAAATTTATGAAAGACCGTATGGAAATTTAATTCCATACGGTTTTTTTTGAAGAATCGGAAGGTGCCTGCATTATATGCTTGTCACCCCTCTCTAGCTGCTTCCGCTGTTTATGCTCCAGCGACTAGGGGTTCGAGGTTATAAGCCGCTTTCACCTTTCCTTTTAACCATTTATTGGTCATCATGAAGTCAAAAATTGTAACTCATACTATTGTTATAAAGAAATAGTTGTGTGGGGAGTGAACAGCATGGGAAGAACGATTTACATTCGTATGCGTCATCGTGTTCAAGTTCAGCCGCACCAAATGGTAGTTCTTAATGATGTCGCCCAAATTATTGCGGATGACGAAATGTTAAATCTGCTAAAGGAACTTGAGATTTATCAAGTTTCCCCAAAAGATAAAAACACCATCATAATGGATGTAATGGTGGTAATTAAAGAAATTTCCCGAATTATTCCTGGGACTGAAATACAAGTATTAGGTCCATCACAAACGATTATTGAAGTGGTATTAAAGAAAAGAAAGGTTTCAGTTCCATTATTTTTTCTTGTCTGGCTTTTACTCTTTTTTGGTTCCGCACTGGCTATTATGAATTTTCATGATGATGTTAGTATGCAAAGTGTTCATCAAAGGTTATACAAAATGATTACTGGAAAAGAAGTTGCTCAACCACTTATCTTTCAAATTCCTTATTCACTTGGACTAGGCCTTGGAATGATTCTGTTTTTTAATCATATTTTTCAAAAAAGATTTAATGAAGAGCCTAGTCCATTAGAAGTTGAAATGTTTAATTACCAGCAAGACTTAGATAATTATGTCATTATGTATGAAAACAAAGAGACTTTAAAAAAATTAGATGATCATTGAAATCTTATTCATTATCTTTATCGGTTTTGCTGGTGGTCTGGCAGTTGGTTCAGGATTTGTTGCCTTTTTAACGGTTTTAGGAATCATACCAAGGCTAACGCAATTAACGAAAACGATGAGATTGATTCAATGGTATGAATGGGCAGTAGTAAGTGGAGCGATTATGGGGACCTTTGCCAGCTTATTGGATCCAAAATTGATACTTCCAATCGGATTTTTACTTCCAATCGGAGTCTTTAGTGGAGTATATAATGGAATGCTTGCAGCAGCTTTAACGGAGGTACTAAATGTGTTACCTATTCTAGCAAAGCGGATCAATATTGATGATAAAATTATTATTCTTGTCATGGCTTTTGTTTTTGGAAAAATATTCGGTTCATTATTTCAATGGATTTATTTTGTTTCGGAATGATCGAAATGATAAGTCTCAGTAAATTTTGTGTAAATATGATTAAGGAAGGAACATCCAATTATGAAAAATCGAAGGCGAATTATAATCGTCACCGATGGGGATGATTATGCAAGAAAAACAGTAGAGTTTGTTGCTAGACAATTTGGTGGTAGATGTATATCAATGTCTCACGGAAACCCCTCTGTTCTTTCTGGTCCTGAAATAATTGGATTAATTAAAAAGGCTCCAAATGATCCGGTTTTTGTTATGTTTGATGATAGCGGTTTTGTCGGAGAAGGAACAGGTGAAAGAGCCATGAAATATGTAGCAACCCATCAGGATATAGAAGTTCTAGGAGTAATTGCGGTTGCTGCGAAAACAAAACAAAATGAATGGACAAAGGTGGATGTTTGCATCGACCGGGATGGTGAACTAACTCCTTATGGAGTAGATAAATTTGGAATTCCAGAGATGGAAATTGGCAGAATGAACGGGGATACGGTTTATTGTTTAGATGAATTAGATGTCCCCATTATTGTGGGAATAGGAGATATTGGGAAAATGGCAAGAAAGGATCATGTAGAAAATGGTTCTCCCATTACAAAAAAAGCAGTTGAACTGATTTTAGAAAGGAGTGGGTTTAATGCCAGAGATGATTCAGAAACAAATTCCAATCTCCGATTCACTTAAAAAGAATGAACAATATATGAAGGACCGAGTAGGGCTCGGAGTTAGCTTTGACTTAGGCGTTCGTAAAATTCATGTCTTAAAAAAAGAATTAAATATTTATTATGTTAATGGCTTATGTGATACGCGATTCATTATTGCGATTTTGACAGAATTAATGAGGGCTAATGATTTTGAAAAGCAAACCTCAAAGCTATATGAAATTGTAGAAAATCGATTAGTGAATCAATCTTTAAAGCCAATTCAATATATGGATGAACTCACTGATCAAGTATTATCCGGATTAATTGTCGTTTTGATGGAAGGAGAAACGACAGGCTTTGTTATTGATGTAAGAAGTTATCCTGGCAGGCAGCCACAGGAACCTGATACAGAAAAGGTAATCAGAGGTTCTCGAGACGGATTTATTGAAAATATTATTATTAACACAGCATTAACAAGAAGACGAATTCGTGATGAAAGACTGCGTTTTGAAATCCTTAAAATAGGAGAAAGATCAAAAACAGATGTAGCAATCGGTTATCTAAAGGATGTTGCGAATCCAGATTTAGTTGATATTTTAAAGAAGGAATTAGAATCTATCGAAATCGATGGTGTCCCTATGGCAGATAAAGCGATTGAGGAGTTCTTAGTGAGGCAAGGCATCAATCCTTATCCGCTTGTCAGGTATACAGAAAGAGCAGATATTGCGGCTACCCATTTATTAGAGGGGCATGTCATTATTTATGTAGATACTTCACCAAGTGTTATTATAACGCCAACGACTTTTTTTCACCATTTACAACATGCAGAGGAATATCGACAGTCACCAACGGTTGGAACGTTTATTCGTTGGGTAAGATTTATAGGAACTCTTGCGTCATTATTTTTGTTACCACTTTGGTTATTAGTTGTCCTTGAACCATCATTGCTGCCAAAAAAAATTGCTTTTATCGGACCAAATAAAACTACGCATATCCCGGTGATTATTCAGATGTTTTTGGCAGATTTCGGGAATCTGATCTTAAGGATGGCTGCGATTCATACTCCAACTGCTCTATCAACAGCCATGGGCTTAATTGCTGCTGTCCTTATTGGGCAAATTGCCATTGATGTAGGTTTATTTGTCCCTGAGGTAATCTTGTATATTTCCATTGCGACGATCGGAACGTATTCGACACCTAGCTATGAGCTTGGGATTGCTAATACTTTGGCGAGATTAATGCTTCTTATCTTTGTATCTGTATTCCATACGATTGGGTTTATTGTTGGTGTAACCCTATTTCTTCTTTTCTTAGTGTCTATACATTCTTTAAATACTCCTTATTTATGGCCATTTTTTCCATTCAATCCACATGCGTTTTTGCATGTAGCATTCAGGCGATCCGTGTTATCATCAAAACTCCGTCCAAGCATCGTTCATCCATTGGATCGTTATCGCCAGCCAACCAATTGATTCTATCAATAGACACACCTCTTAGACATAAGTTGAATGATGAGGTGTGTTCTTCTTTGAGCCTTTCCTTTATTGCGGATTCTGAATGGGTATGATAAAGTAAATTTTAATTAAGCAAAGGATTAAAGGATGCTAGAGTGAATAGAGTATTTTTCACTTAACCAAAAAGCATGGAATGGGGGTCATTATGCTTTATCATGGAACAATGAAGATAAATGAACAAGGACATCTCGAAATTGGTGGCGTGGATTCTGTTAAAATTGTTGAAGAATATGGTACACCCGTTTATGTTTATGATGTTGCATTGATACGAAAACGAGCACGAGGATTTAAGCATACCTTTGATCAATTGGGAATAAAAGCACAAGTGGCTTATGCTAGTAAAGCCTTTTCCTCTGTTGCCATGATTCAACTTGCCGAGGAAGAAGGATTATCCCTTGATGTTGTTTCCGGTGGTGAATTATATACGGCAATTGTAGCCGAGTTTCCTGTTGAGCGGATTCACTTTCATGGCAATAACAAAAGCAAAGAAGAATTATCGATGGCGATTGATTATCACATTGGTTGTATTGTTGTTGATAATTTCTATGAGCTAGACTTATTGGCATCACTTTGTCAGCAAAAAAATCAAAAAATGAAAATTTTATTGCGCGTAACACCAGGAATTGAAGCACATACCCATGATTATATATTAACTGGTCAGGAAGATTCAAAGTTTGGTTTTGATTTGCAGAATGGACAAGTCGAAAAGGCGTTAAAGATTGCACTTGAATCTGAATGGTTAGATGTGTTGGGAATTCATTGCCATATTGGTTCTCAAATATTTGAAACAACAGGTTTTATTTTGGCGACGAGAAAAATCTTTGAAAAGCTAAATATATGGAGGGAGACACTCCGTTTTATTCCGACCGTCTTAAATTTAGGAGGGGGCTTTGGAATTAAATACACAGATGAGGATGCTCCTTTACAGCCTTCACAATATGTTGAAGCGATTATTGCCGAAGTAAAGGCAAATGCAAAGCAATTTCAAATGAACATTCCAGAAATTTGGATTGAACCGGGCCGTTCGCTTGTTGGGGATGCAGGTACGACACTTTATCGGATTGGTTCAAGAAAAGATGTTCCGCATGTTCGTCAATATTTAGCTGTGGATGGTGGTATGAGTGATAATATTCGACCAGCTCTTTATCAGGCAAAATATGAGGCAATCCTAGCCAATCGACCGTTGGAAAAGGTGGAAGAAACCGTGTCGATTGCAGGGAAATGCTGTGAATCCGGGGATATGTTGATTTGGGATTTACCGTTACCAAAGGCGGATAGCGATGATATTTTGGCTGTATTTTGCACAGGAGCATATGGGTATTCTATGGCCAATAATTATAATCGGATTCCAAGACCTCCCGTTGTTTTTATTGAGGATGGAAAAGCCAGATTGGTCATCAAGCGTGAGTCTTTTGCAGATATGATTAGGCAGGATCTTCCCTTAAAGGAAACAGCAAAAATGAGAGGATGACAATTGTCACCTCTCATTTTTTTTTAAGAGAATAAAGATTTTATGGCATCAATTAAAGATACAAAAAACTCCTTAAGCTTATCTAAAAACCCTTGACCTTCATCACTTTCCAGATATTTAGATATTTTATCCTTCGCTTTATTTAATTGGTCTCCCACTTGATTCCAATTAATATCTAAATCCTTTAGTTTATTGAATAAGTCAATTAAGCTTTGAATCTGCTTCTCCGTTAAGGTAATTCCTAAATCCTTAGCTGCGTCTTCGATAATTTTTCTTAAATCTGCCTCCGTTTTTGGAGGGTTTTTCGCCATTTCTTCTTTAATTTTGGCGAATAAGGCAGTTGCATTTTCATTTCCAATTGATTCCCCAAGCTTTGCACTTTCCACCATTTCCTCATTAGCGGCTTGTTTAACATCCTCTGGAATGGTCTTATCAGCAGAAATTTCGTATGCTTTAATAATACCTGTAAGGGCAGCAGTTCCGGACACTGGAATAGGGGCGGTAATATAGATGCTTGCATCCTTAACGCCAGCTGTAATTAATGCATTGATATACATTTCATCGGTTACCCATGTAATGTTTTTCGTTTCAACTTCTAAGCCTGAGCCTTGTGGGGCTATGGTTATGGCAGAGGAGGAGATGGCTCGAGTGCCAATTAATGATTTTGCTACATAGCTTCCTAAATATTTATGTTCTTCTTCATTAGATACCGTGATAATCTGTGCATCTTTAGGAGCCTTCATTTCGGTAAGAAGTGCATTTTTTTGCGCTTCTGTTAAATTTTCTCCTAGTGTGATAATGACGTCACCTTCTGCAACATCAGCAAATCCTTTCAGTGGCCAGGTTAATAGTAACGCTAGAATCATGACAATAATCTTACTTTTCTTCATTGGGTCCTCCTTCAAGCTTCAAACAATATGATTCATTCATATATTGAATTATAGCCGAATCGAAGAATAATTACATCTTGCGAACGAAAAGGCAATGGCATTATTATCTTTTTTCGTGTAAAATAATTACGGATTGTCTTTCCGTTAAGGTTTTTTATCCCACTCTTAACGGACAGTAAGATTCCCACTTCAAGATTTTGAGAATACGAAGAAGATAAGTGGGAGATCAACTGTCCGTAAAGGTCCGACGAGGGATTAAGGTCCTAGTCAGGCGAAGCCACAGGACGTGGCGTTATGAGCGTGATAAGTGAAATAAGATTTTTCTTTGGGCTTCAGCCCTTAGAAAAATCAATCAGGCTCTGCGTGACTAACCATCAGTGGGGGATGAATGGCAGACTAAAAGCGCGACGTCAACACACAAGTCTGTACACTTCACGTCCTGTGCGTCGAAAACCCCCACTGATGGAAGTTTCACTTTATAAGGAGGATTTTTATATACGATGAGACGGAGTAATAGGGCGCTATTCTTCTTTTTATTCGTCATTGCCCTTGCGTGGGGATTGGTTTACTGGCTGTTTATCGCATAAAGAAAACTCGCCGATTGGCGAGCCTTCAGGCGAAGATTAGGCGTAGTTCACCGAAAAAAGAAGAACGCTTTTTTCGGCTGCGAAGCGTCTCTCAGAAGCCTCCCTTTGTGCACTTATACTTTATTCCTAAAATTGGCTTCTACGTCGAATTTTTATCATTGCTGCCAATTTATAATTTCTTTAAGTATAAAATAAAGAATTGGATTGAACATCTATTTTAAGTTTTGTATGATTATATCATTATATAAAGAATTAGAACAAAGATTTAATCAAATACATATAATATGGAAAAAGAGTTTAAATGAAATAAATTAGGAAAAAATAGTCTATTATGTTCTTTTTAATAATGAGGGATAATTATGTTAATTCGCTATAAGAAATCATTTGAGAAGATTGCAATGGGTCTTATGTCTTTTATGCCAAATGAAAAAGATTTGAAAAGACTGCAACAGACGATTAAACAATATGAGGAATCAGAGGCCTGGCAATTGTTTTTATGGAAAGAGGACGATGACATTATTGGGCTAATTGGCGTCCAAATTAAATCGAATGAAATCGAAATTTATCATATTTCGGTTAATCCTTCCCATCGACATCAAGGGATTGGCAGACAGATGGTGAAGGAGTTGGATGAACTTTATCCAGATAAGCTCCTTCATGCAAATGAAGAAATCGCGTTATTTTTTGAAAAGTGTAAAATGATGGATTAAATTCATTGATGGTCTAATAAGGGAGAGTTTTAGGTCTGATTCATGTTTCATGAGTCAGACCTATTCTTTTTTCTTTTTTCTAAAGCAAAATTCCTCTCTAAAATGACACTCGTACGATCCCTTTGCGAATGCCGATGAATGAGCGCTTCATTTGCTAAATCACTTTGTGTTCCCCAAATGATTCCTTTTTCTTGGCAAAGGGAGAAGCACTGGTTTGTTAGATTTTGATCGATGATTGGTAGATTCATGCTTTGGTAGCATTGTCCAGCCTCTATTTCTTCTCGTCTTGAACGAATTAAGCTTAAGAATTGCTCCTGATTGATTCCTAATCGTTCTAGTTGGTCTGCTTTAGTTAAAAAAATATGGATGGCCTTTTCTATGGTTCTTAAGGCACCACTGAAGTTTTGACGGCGATGATGATATAATGATACAGATAATAAGATAAACCCAACCCAAATGGAGCTTTTATCTTGTGGTGTTGAAGTTTTCCAATATTCCTCTAATATTTCGTGGCATTCAAAATAGTCACGATCGCCATGAAAATGTACTAAGAATTCGATGTATTCCTTTGGAAACATTGGTTCTCCTCCTAATTTTCTTATCCATAGTTTAACATATGTATCCTGAGGATGAAAAAAGAAAACAGAGATTATGGGCACGAATAAGCAGGGTTAATTTTCTATTGGACAACACCACTAATCCTCTATACTATTAATATGAATGAAGAATCATATCATGAAAAAGAAATATTGGTGGAAATTATGCAATATAAAGTAAAAATTGATGCATTTGAAGGGCCGCTTGACCTATTGCTTCATTTGATTAATCGTCTTGAAATTGATATTTATGATATTCCGGTAGCAGAAATAACAGAACAGTACTTATTATATATACATACGATGAACGAGCTGGAGCTGGATGTGGCTAGCGAGTTTTTAGTTATGGCAGCGACACTTCTTGCGATTAAGAGTAAGATGCTTCTTCCAAAACAAGAAGAGGAATTACTAGATGATGAATTTGAAATGGAAATGGAAGAGGATCCTCGTGACGAGCTTGTTGAAAGATTAATTGAATATCGAAAATATAAGGAAGCGGCAAGTGATCTAAAGTATTTAGAATCTGAAAGAGGCTTAATTTTTACTAAACCTCCAAGTGATCTTTCTGAATACTCCAAAGAAGCAAAGAAAGAAGTAAAAGACATAAATGTATCCTTGTATGATATGCTTGCTGCTTTTCAAAAACTGTTAAGAAGGAAAAAACTACAAAAACCTTTAGCTACAAAAATAACCCGCCAGGAAATTCCAATCGAAACAAGGATGGGGGAAATCATAACGGTTTTACAAAAAAGAAAGCAGAGGATGAATTTCTTTGACCTATTTCCTTTTGAAGATAAAGAGCATATTGTTGTTACTTTTTTAGCGATTTTGGAATTGATGAAGAGAAATGAATTATTGGTAGAGCAGGAAGCAAATTTTGCAGATATTTTTGTGATGTCAGGGAAGGAGTGAGTTCAGTTGAGCATCGTTAATTGGAGTGGCATTGTTGAAAGTCTTCTTTTTGCTGCAGGTGATGAGGGCCTTACTACTAAGCAAATAGCGGAAGCAATAGAAGTGGAAGAATATGAAGTTGAGGAGATAATCCACAACCTTCGTGAAGAATATGAGACCAGTGATTCTCGCGGAATCAAAATTGTTCAACTTGCAGGTACATATCAATTAGCAACGAAAAAGGAAAATTCCAATTACTTAAAAAAACTAGTCGATTCTCCGAATACTTCTACCTTATCTCAAGCAGCATTGGAAACATTAGCGATAATTGCCTATAAACAACCCATAACAAGAGTGGAAATTGAAGAAATCAGAGGGGTAAAATCTGAACGGCCAATTCAAACCTTAGTTGCCAAGGTATTAATTAAAGAGGTAGGACGAGCGGAAGGCAGCGGAAGGGCCTATTTGTATGGAACAACAAAAGAATTCTTGGATTATTTTGGCCTGAGAAATATAAAAGAATTGCCCCCACTTCCAGAGAAGCTTGAAGAAGAATATGTTCAGGAAGAGGCAGACTTGTTTTTTGATCATTTTAAAGAGTCACTCGATTCTTGATTTTCTCGACCATTCCTGATGGATTATGATAAAATGAAATTACGAATTAGATATAGGGCTGACAGGTATAATGGAGTCAGCCTTTTTCTATAGGATGGCATTTTGCCTTTTTCATTTCAGGTTTCTATTGATTTAGAAACTTTTTCGGGGGAAGGGATGAATTCTGTTGATTATTAAAGAGTGCAAGGGCTATGAATTAAAAAAGGAAAAACCAAATACTTCTGAAGATTTTTTTAACAGAAGTGAAGTTACATATCTTCAAGATGGCAAGGAACAAACATTGCATGTATTATATGTACGTTATTTTGAAGAACAAATCTCAGCATTTACGCCTTTTAAGGAAGATCCCGTTTTTACAGCAGGGAATCGGGATGTTTTTTTTAAGGAGATTGTGGCAATCGTTTGTTTATTAAAAAACCCAGGATTAACGGAAAGAAAGCGAATATATATAAATGCACAAAGGGAATTTCAAGCGATTTTTGAGGGAATTGATTTTAGTAAGCTTCCAATAATATTTCAAAAACTGGAAGAAAACCAATCTTATGAGCTACAATCACCCCGAGATTTTTTTCAATCATAAAAAATTATTTCTAAATACGGAGGTATCTTAATCATGGGGAATACAATGGTAAAAACACAGTTAGAGGAAGTCAGCCTCTTTTTAACAAATGTTGTGGCAAAGATAGAAAATTTTCTAAATGAAACAACGATTACTGAATTGATGAAGGAAAAGAATGGCGATGAGCTATATTATAAAATGTTGCTAGCAAGTTTTCGTAAAATCCTTGTTTATTGTGATGAAAGCTTAGAGGCCTGTAAGATTGTTTTAAAATCCGAGACGTTCCCAAAAGGGGCAGCAGAAAAAACTCTATATAAAATTTACCATCAGTGCATTGAAGAGTTTTTCACCCCCAAAAACGATGCGTGGTATGAGGACAGTCGTTCAGCTTATACGGGAAGGAATTCGATTAAATTTCATCAGGAAGCGCCTGAGTCCATCAAAAAAATGTTGAAATCACTAGAAGGCGGTTTCCAAAGAGTTCGTGAGGAATTAGAATATTATGAAACAGATTATCGTACTAAAATGATTCAATCTAAATAATATCTAAAGTGAAAAAGTGGTCATTCGTACCACTTTTTTTATTTATCCCACTTTTAACGGACATTTTGACTCCCACTTCAAGATTCTGAGAATACGAAGAAGATAAGTGGGAGATCAACTGTCCGTAAAGGTCCGATAAGTGAAATAAGATTTTTCTTTGGGCTTCAGCCCTTAGAAAAATCAATCAGGCTTTGCGTGACTAACCATCAGTGGGGGATGAATGAAAACCCCCACTGATGGAAGTTTCACTTTATGATTCGAGGGTCAGGCTCTCTTTTCATATGATAGTGAGGAAGAAAGTATTGTGGAAAAGAGGGAATAAAGAATGAGCAAATTCGAGGACTATATTAGAGAGGTAAATCAGTGGAATCACGAAATCCAATCGTTGTTAGAATTTGAATCAATCAATAAGGATGAAGAGGTATGGAAAAGTCTTGATCGCTTTACAAGTATGATGGAGGGGCTTTCAACCTCGAATGAGGAAGATATGGTGCAGTTACAGCGAGAGGTGGAAATGCTGCATCAAAAGATGGAAGGCTATTTCAGTAAAAGACAGCAGATCGGCTCTATTTTCATAAAAGAGTCCTCTATTCCCATAGGTGAACATCGCTTGCCACGCTTGCCCTATGGATATAATGCCCTTGAACCTTATATCTCTGCTGAAATTATGGAGCTTCATCATACGAAGCATCATCAATCTTATGTAGATGGGTTAAATAAAGCGGAAAAAATGTTGGAAAAGGCTAGGAAGGAAAATGATTTTTCTCTAGTGAAGCATTGGTCAAGGGAATTAGCCTTCCACGGCTCAGGGCATTATTTGCATACCATCTTTTGGAATAATATGAGTCCTAAAGGTGGTGGTAAGCCACAAGGAAGCTTAATGGCAAAAATAGAAAATGATTTTGGCAGCTATGATGCCTTTGTCAAGCATTTTACAGAAGCAGCTAAACAAGTAGAAGGGGTTGGGTGGGCAATTTTAGTTTGGTCCCCAAGATCTCGTCATTTAGAAATTCTGCAATCTGAGCGCCATATGCTTTTAACTCAATGGGACACCATTCCACTATTGGTTTTAGATGTATGGGAACACGCTTATTATTTGCAATATAAAAACAATCGAGCGGATTATATCAAGAATTGGTGGAATATTGTCAATTGGCGTAATGTGGAAGAGAGATGGGAGCAAGCAAGAAAACTAAAATGGACAGCTTATTAAATCATGATGATGGCGAAAAACATAATTTGGTTTTTCGCTTTTTCCTTGTTTGGCCTTAAATCAATGAAGAAATTAGGAATTTGTCATATCCGTTTATCTTTGGCATAAACTTGTACAAACCATAAAAGGAGACGAGGTTTGTATGATGTTAACAAAATCGAAGTTATTCCTCCTTTTCCTCGCAATCTCATGTGTGTTCGAAATTATACCACAAAAAGCTCAGGCCTCCGTTTCGGTTAGCGCCAAAAGTGCCATTTTAATAGAGCAGGATTCTGGAAGAATTATATTTGAAAAAAATGCTAATGAGAAAAGAAGAATTGCCAGTATAACCAAAATCATGACGGCCATTTTAGCCATTGAATCAGACAAGCTAGATAAGACGGTGACAGTTAGCGAAAATGCGGTTTGGGCAGAAGGGTCATCCATTTATTTAAAACCCCATGAAAAGATTAAACTGAGTGATCTAGTATATGGAATGATGCTGCGATCTGGAAATGATGCCGCTGTTGCTATTGCCGAAAATGTTGGTGGAAGCGTTGATGGGTTTGTGTATCTAATGAATCAAAAAGCGGAGGAAATTGGCATGAAAAATACCCATTTCGCCAATCCACATGGTCTGGATGACCATGAGGACCATTATTCTACTGCTTATGATATGGCATTACTCACTCGGTATGCAATGAATAATCCTACATATCGTTCAATCTCCGGTACAAAAGTTCATAGAGCTCCGAACCCGGAGGAAAAATGGGATCGCGTCTGGAAAAATAAAAACCGTTTATTAACAGAGCTATACGAATACTGTACAGGTGGAAAAACAGGTTATACCAAAAGAGCGAAGAGGACCTTAGTTACGACTGCAGAAAAAGGAGATATGAAGTTAATCGCAGTCACTTTAAATGATTCTAACGATTGGAATGATCATATCCTTATGTATGAATCCGCATTTAAGCAATACGATATGGCAGAGGTGTTAGAAAAGGGTACCATTGACGATTTGAAAAATTCTTATTATCGTGGGAAAACTTATGTGAATCATTCTGTTACTTATCCAATAACCAATGAGGAAAAGGATTTATTTCGTATTGAATACAAAATGCTGAAGCCACAAAAAAATTGGAAGCATTCAGAAAATATTCCAGAAATCGTTGGGAGAGCGACTATCTATTTTAATCAACAACCGATCAAAAAGCTTCCAATTTATTACCGACAGAAAAAGGAAAAAGATCAAACTTCATTGGGGGAGTTTTTCAAAATAATCATTACGACAATGGTTGGAGTTAGGGAATATGGTTAATTTGATATGGGTTGCGTTAACAGTGATAGGAATTGGTTATGCGATGTTAAATGGAACCATAGATGAAGTGAATGAATCCGTTTTTAATGGAGCAAAGGAAGCAGTCACTCTATGTATAGGTTTAATTAGTATTCTTGTTTTTTGGCTCGGAATGATGAGAATTGCCGAGGATTCTGGCTTATTAAAAAAACTTTCCAGCCTATTTCGTCCAATAGTAAGCAAGCTTTTTCCGGAAGTGCCAAATGATCATCCGGCAATGGGGTATATCTTATCGAATATGATGGCGAATATGTTTGGACTGGGAAATGCAGCAACACCACTAGGGATAAAAGCAATGGAAGAATTAAAGAATTTAAATGGAGGGAAGAATGAAACAACGCGATCGATGATAACGTTTTTGGCTATTAATACCTCGAGTATTACCTTAATTCCCACTACCGTTATTGCGATTCGAATGAACTATCATTCTGCTTCTCCAACAGACATCGTTGGTCCAACCCTAGTGGCAACAATCATTTCCGGAATAGGCGCCATTTTGATTGATCGATATTTTTATTATAGAAGAAGCCGAAAAGGATGAGTAGGGATGGAAATAATTTCAGCTATTTCACTTTGGTTAATTCCGGTGTTAATCGGATTTATTCTTATATATGGAACAATGAAGAAGGTCCCTACGTACGAGAGCTTTGTCGAAGGTGGGAAGGAAGGCATTAAAATAGCGGTTTCAATTATCCCTTTTCTTGTTGGGATGCTGGTGGCTATTTCTGTTTTTAGAGCTTCAGGGGCATTAGATGCGATGATGAAATGGCTGGGTCCTCTGCTTCAGGCAATCGGAGTTCCACCGGAAGTTGCTCCACTAGCCATTATTCGTCCCATCTCTGGGACAGCAGCACTTGGCATGACTAGTGATTTAATTGCAACCTATGGTCCTGATTCTTTTATTGGAAGATTAGCAGCAGTTTTACAAGGAAGTACAGATACGACTTTTTATGTCTTGACGGTCTATTTTGGAGCAGTTGGCATCAAGAAAATGGGGGATGCATTGAAAGTGGGGCTGCTCGCTGATTTAATAGGGATTATTGCGGCAATTGTGATCGTGAAGATGGTTTTTGAAGGATAGGTGAAACCCAATTGAATAAATTTACAATAGAATACGTTGTTTGCGGCTAACTGTAGTGTTAGCCTTTTTTTTATTTGAAATGTCAGTCTTACTTTGAAAATAGGTCAAATTGTGTCATAATTCTTAGGATGGGAGTTCTAAAAATTATTATAGAAAACTATTTATGAGGTGAAATAGATGGAAAGGCTTCAAAAGATGATTGCACATGCAGGCTTTGCGTCGAGAAGAAAAGCAGAAGAAATGATACTCGATGGTCAAGTAAAGGTTAATGGGAAAATTGTTCGCGAATTAGGAGTAAAGGTTTCCACAACCGATAAAATTGAGGTGAATGGAATTCCTGTTGAAAGAGAAGAACCAGTTTATTTTCTTTTTTATAAACCACGTGGTGTGATTTCGAGTGTGAAAGATGAAAAAGGAAGAAAAGTCGTAACCGATTTCTTTCAAGCAGTGAAGGAGCGCGTTTACCCGGTAGGCAGATTAGACTATGATACATCAGGGCTTTTAATCGTAACTAATGATGGTGAGTTTGCCAACCTACTCATGCATCCGCGAAATGAAATTGAGAAGGTATATGTTGCAAAAATTAAAGGGGTTCCGACTCGTGAGGAAATCAGAAAAATAGAGGGCGGGATTATGCTTGAGGATGGAAAGACTGCACCGGCAAAAGCAAAAATATTAAGCTTTGATAAAAAGAAGGGGACATCCATTGTTGAATTAACGATTCACGAAGGCCGGAATCGCCAAGTAAGAAGAATGTTTGAAAAAATTGGTTATCAAGTTGTGAAGCTGAAAAGAGAAAGATATGGCTTTTTAACATTAAACAATCTGAAGTCGGGGGATGCAAGAGAACTTACGCCTCATGAAGTAAAACAATTGAGAGCATTAGCAACCAGCAAATCTTAAAAATTCATAGAAGTTTCACAGTTTGAATGAAACGTTTACAATATCAACATGTTGAAAAATGTTATAATGAAAGCAAAATGCGTGTATTTAGAGACGAATACAAATGGGGGGTTGTAAATGAAAAGAAAGAGGTTAGTGATTCGAACGGTTATTTTAGCCATTCTCGCAGCTGCAGTTATATATACGCTCTATGCCCATTTTTCAAAAGATGATATCGATCAAGTAGAGCTTGGTAAAACAGCACCTGACTTTGCACTAGTGGATTTGAATGGTCAAAAGCATCAATTATCCGAATACATTGGCCAAGGGGTATTTCTAAATTTCTGGGCTACGTGGTGTAAGCCTTGCGAACGCGAAATGCCTTATATTAATAAACAGTATGAAAAATATAAGGACCAAGGGGTTCAAGTCCTTGCTGTCGATGTTGGGGAATCAGATTTAGCGGTTAAGAATTATGCGGAAAAATATCATTTGAATTTTCCTATCGTAAATGATAAAAAAGGAGATGTCATGACGGCTTATGGCATTGACCCGCTTCCTACAACTTTTCTCATAGACAAAAATGGAAAAGTCGTTAAAATACATAAGGGTGAATTAGCAAAGGAAAAATTAGTCCAACAATTTATGGAAGAGATTAAACCATAAGGGTAAGAGGAGTTTTTTTTATGGATCAAGTTAAATGCGAATGTGGTCATGTCAATCCTCACGGGACGATTTTTTGTGAATCATGTGGGAGAATTCTTAAAGAACACGAAGGTGAAAAAGAAATTCTTGACATGCGCTACGAAGGAAGTGCAAGACGGTCACAAACTTATAATAAAACATTCATCGATAAAATCTGGAATTTCTTTTCTTCTGTAAAGGTTGGGGTTTGGCTTATTATTATTACGCTAATTGCTTCGGCAATCGGCACTATTTTACCGCAAGAAATGTACATTCCAGAAGTCGTGCCTCCAGCTGAATATTATGAACAGCAATATGGCTGGTTAGGAAAAATATATTATCAATTAGGCTTTAATAATTTATATGGCTCCTGGTGGTATTTAATATTAATTGCCATGATTGGAGTTTCCCTTGTTATTTGTAGTTTGGACAGGGTGATCCCTTTATATCGCGCTTTAAAGAAACAGCGCGTTACAAGGCATGAAGGTTTTTTGAAGCGGCAACGTGTATTTGGAATAACGACAGCTGATGTCACAGATGAAGATGTGACAAAGGTAAAAGAGAAATTAAAAAGGAAACACTATCAAATTCGTGAAGAAGACGGAAATATTTTAGCAGAAAAAGGACGCTTTTCCAGGTGGGGTCCATATATTAATCACGTTGGATTGATTATCTTCTTAATTGGGGCTATGCTTCGATTTGTACCAGGGATGTACATTGATAAGGTATTATGGGTTCGTGAAGGGGAAACGAAAGTTATACCAGAAACAAACGAAGAATATTATTTGAAAAATGAAAAGTTTGTCTTAGATTTTTATGAGAAGAACAAAGATAATAAGGTTTTTGAAAATGCCATCGAGAAGTCCGGTGGGATGGTGGCGAAGAACTATCAGTCTAATGTTGTTTTATATAAGAAAAAAGGAAATACGGTTGCTGGTGAAGAACCTCAATTAGAGAAAGTAAAGGATTTCAGTATCCGCGTCAATCAACCTTTAAAGTTTGATCAATTTTCACTCTATCAAGTTTCTTATAAACTAAATGAGCTAAATAAAATGTCATTCTCTTTAATAGATAAGAAGACTCAGAAGGATTATGGGAATATAACGGTTGATTTATATAATCCACAAAAGAAATATGATTTAGGGAATGGCTATTCTGTGGAAATTATGAATTATTTCCCTGATTTTGAATTTAATGATGAAAAAGAGCCTACAACGAAATCTAAAGTACCAAATAATCCTGCGTTTGTCTTTAAGATGTTCGCTCCTGACAAAAAGGATGGAGAAATAAGTTTTGTTGCCATTAGACAAACACTAGAGCCATTTGGCGATAATAAATACAAAATGGCATTTAAAAATATAGAAACGAAAAATGTTTCAGCGTTAACCGTTAGGAAAGATTTGACTTTATGGGTCATCATTCTTGGAGGTATCATTTTCATGATTGGTGTTGTCCAAGGAGCCTATTGGAATCATCGAAGAATTTGGTTAAGACGTGCTGAAGGGGAAGTTTGGGTTGCAGCACATACGAATAAAAACTGGTATGGATTAAGAAAAGAGATTCAATCCATTCTTTCGAATACACAGATTCAAGTGCCTGTTGATAAGCTGCACAATGAGAAAAACGAATAGGGAGATGAGTGCGGGATGGTTAGTTTAAGTTCTAATTTATTATACATTGCCTTCGTCCTTTATTTGGTAGCGACCTTATTTTTCGGTGGTGCCATTAAAGATAAACGAAATAAACAAGATGGTCCAAATCGTTGGGCAAAACTAGGAATTATTATTACCATGATTGGATTTATTTCTCAACTTGGTTACTTTATTACACGCTGGATTGCTGCAGGTCATGCTCCTGTCAGCAATATGTTTGAATTTGTGACATTCTTTGGAATGGCGCTGGTTGGAGCGTTTATTGTCATTTATTTTCTATACAAGACACCATTATTAGGCTTATTTACACTCCCAATTGCGATTTTGATTATTGCGTATGCGAGCATGTTTCCTAGAGACATATCACCATTAATTCCTGCGCTACAAAGTGATTGGCTCCAAATTCATGTAACCACTGCAGCGATAGGCGAAGCGATACTATCGATCAGTTTTGCTGCTGGATTGATTTATTTAGTAAAAGTAGTCGATCAAACGAAGGCCAATAAAAGAGCAGCATGGTTAGAGGTTGTGATGTTTGCACTTGTGGCGGTGGTAGGATTTATCGTGATTTCGACAACTTTTACCGTAATGGGGTACCAATCTAAATTTGATTGGGTTGATAAAAATAACAATCAGGCAACATTAGAATATACGATGCCTGCACTTGTTGGCCCTCATGAAGGGGAGCTTAAAACCGCAGGCCATTTTGAACCTCTCTTTGAGGTACCAGCCTATATAAATGCTAAAAAACTTACAACCGTCATTTGGTCGCTTGCTACTGGACTTATTTTATATGTTCTTATTCGTTTGATTTCACGCAAACGGATTGGTGCATTACTACAACCTTTAGTGAAGAAAATAAACTTAGACTTAGTCGATGAAGTGGGCTATCGTTCTGTCCTCATTGGTTTTCCGGTATTTACTTTAGGGGCCTTAATTTTTGCGATGATATGGGCTCAGATTGCATGGACGAGATTTTGGGGTTGGGATCCAAAAGAGGTATATGCCCTCATTACATGGCTGTTTTATGCAGCATTTTTACATTTACGGTTGTCTAAAGGATGGCATGGAGAAAAATCTGCTTGGCTAGCGGTTATTGGGTTTGTTATTATTATGTTTAATACGATTGTTGTGAATTTAGTTATTGCTGGTCTCCATTCCTATGCAGGTTCTTAATTCATATTTTTAATATTCACAAGTGTTTCGTCTCATCCGTCAAAATATATGAATAAAACAATGGAATAATAAAGAATACTCATTTAAATGCTGACACTATGATTTGCAAGGGGGATTATCTAAATGGAAAAAGATGTCCATATTTTAATTGTTGATGATGAAGAAAGAATTCGACGTTTGTTAAAAATGTATCTAGAGAGAGAAAATTATATAATCGATGAAGCTGAAGATGGAAATGAAGCATTATCAAAAGCTATTACAAATGATTATGATGTCATTTTATTAGATTTAATGATGCCTGGAAAAGACGGGATTGAGGTTTGTAGAGAATTAAGAGAAAAAAAGGCTACTCCTGTTATCATGTTGACAGCTAAGGGTGAAGAAGTAAATAGAGTCCAAGGTTTTGAAGTTGGAACGGACGATTATATTGTGAAGCCATTTAGTCCTCGTGAAGTTGTGTTACGGGTGAAAGCATTATTACGCCGTTCTTCGAAAACAAGCTATTTGCAAACTGAAACCACAACGAAGGATGTTATCGTCTTCGCACATTTAACAATTGATAATGATGCCCATCGCGTTTTAGCAGATGGAAAAGAAGTGAGTTTAACTCCGAAAGAATATGAGCTTCTTTATTTCCTTGCAAAATCTCCAGATAAGGTATTTGATCGTGAACAGCTTTTGAAAGAAGTCTGGCACTATGAATTTTTTGGAGATCTTAGAACAGTTGATACACATGTCAAACGGTTACGTGAGAAATTGAACAAGGTTTCTGAACAGGCAGCCAGAATGATTGTAACCGTTTGGGGAGTTGGGTATAAGTTTGAGGTCGTCAATGAATGAGACTCTTTCGAAGTGTTGTAGGTAAGCTTTGGATTACCATTCTTTTATTAGTATCCTTTGTCTTATTTATCTTAACAATCTTGCTACTGGAATTTTTCGAAAATTATCATATTGATGAAATGAAACGGGAATTAACATCCAATGCTAATAAAATCGCCAATGTTTTAGAATCAAGAAATGAGGCAATTGGTCTGGATGTTTCTTGGGGATTTTTGGATGATGTGACAAAGGTTGTTGTGGTGAAAAAGGATAAAATTTATTATTCACCCGATAATGAGAGTTCCATCCACTTGCCCGCCTCCTATTTCATAAAAGATAAGAGCTTAAATAACGTGCTTGAAAAAGGGAAAATGGTTCAGAAAATTGCAGATATTTCTAGTAAACATGTTAAGAATCCGGATGATTCCAAAGTATTAATAGTGGGTGTTCCGATACAAGTTAATGATCAGCAATCTGGAGCTGTTTACATTTATCAATCTCTGCAAGATATGAAAAAAACTACAGATAAAACAACGAAATTTATTTTATTAGCGGCAGGTGTCGCAATTGTTTTAACGACCATATTTGCTTTCTTCCTTTCTACAAGGATTACGTTGCCATTAAGAAAATTAAGAGAGGCTGCTTTTGAGGTAGCCAGAGGAAAATTCGATACGAAAGTACCTATTTTGCAGCATGATGAAATTGGGGAGCTTGCGATTGCGTTTAATCAAATGGGCAGACAATTGAAATTTAATATGGACGCATTAAAGCAAGAAAAAGAACAGCTTTCCAGCATATTAAGCAGTATGGCAGATGGAGTCATTACCTTTAATCGGGATGGAACGATATTGATTACCAATCCACCAGCTGAGCTTTTCTTGCAAAGTTGGGTTTATGATCAGGATCAAAATGTCGGTACAAGTGCGGTTCCCTCAGAGGTGATGGAGCTCTTTCAATCGGCAGTTGACACAGAAAAGGAACAAATTGGTGAGGTATCAATTCAAGGTCGTTTTTGGGTGATTATTGTTAGTCCTCTCTATAATAATAAGTTTATCCGCGGTGCCGTCGCCGTGATTCGGGATATGACAGAGGACCGGCAATTAGATAAGTTAAGAAAGGACTTTATCGCCAACGTCTCTCATGAATTAAGAACTCCAATATCCATGATGCAAGGCTATAGTGAAGCCATTGTTGATGGAATTGCTGAAAGTGAAGAAGAAAAGAAGGAAATGGCGAAGGTTATTTATGAGGAATCGCTCAGAATGGGGCGCCTTGTTAATGAGTTATTGGATCTTGGAAGAATGGAAGCCGGTCATATTCAATTATCGATTGAAAAAATTAAAATCCATCCGTTTATTCAAAGAATTATTCGTAAGTTCCAAGGACTAGCTAAGGAAAAAGAAATATCGATTAATTATATGATGAGCGACCAGATTGATTATTTTGATTTTGATTCGGATCGGATTGAGCAAGTATTTACGAATTTAATTGATAACGCCTTAAAACACACCCCTACAGGTGGGCGAGTTGATGTTATTGAAAAAGTAAATGAAAAGGGACTTCATTTTGAAATTTGTGATTCAGGTTCCGGTATACCCGAGGAAGATTTGCCTTTCATCTTTGAAAGATTCTATAAGGCTGATAAAGCAAGAACACGTGGTTCTGGTACCGGATTAGGACTAGCTATCGCGAAAAACATTATCAACGCTCATAAGGGCAGTATTACCGTTCATAGCAAGTTAGGACAAGGAACGACATTTTCCTTCTTTATTCCGCGAAGGAAAGCGTAATTTCGGGATAGATGACGATTGTTCTTGATTCACAAGAAACAATTTATAAAGTGAAACTTCCATCAGTGGGGGTTTTCTACGCACAGGACGTGCTAGTGTAGACGTCGCGATTGACGTCGCGATTTTAGTCTGCCATTCATCCCCCACTGATGGTTAGTCACGCAAAGCCTGATTGATTTTTTTAAGGGCTGAAGCCCAAAGAAAAATCTTATTTCACTTATCACGCTCAAGGGACGCCACGTCCTGTGGCTTTCGCCTGACTAGGACCTTAATCCCTCGTCGGACCTTTACGGACAGTTGATCTCCCACTTATCTTCTTCGTATTCTCAGAATCTTGAAGTGGGAGTCAAAAGTCCGTTAAGAGTGGGATAAAAGTAACGATTCATATTAAATGAAAATTCAGCTCATAAGTCTTAAGAGTAATAGATGAAAATGTTAAGGAAGGATTTTCCTAAAAAAATCCTTCCTTTTTTTTATGAAAAATAATATATTTTAAACATGTAACTTTATTATTTAATTGCTCGACTAATTAGGTGAAACGGGGAGGAGATACCAATGGACTCCGTTTTTGATGAACTATATAGAAAATATCATCATGACGTATTTCAATTTTTGTATTATATGGTGAATAATAGAGAGCAAGCTGAAGACCTTGTTCAAGAAGTATATATTCGGGTTTTAAAATCCTATAAGCAATTTGAAGGAAAAAGCAGTGAAAAGACATGGTTGTTTTCGATTGCGAGAAATGTTGCCATCGACTCTTTTCGCAAGCAAAAAAATTGGCGACAACGCATTTTGGAAAAATTTGATTGGTCTGAACAACAGGTCAAGGATGATGCCCCAATCCCTGAAGAAATAACATTACAGCAGGAAGAAATTCAATTTGTTTATCAATGTTTAAATGATTGCACTTTAGACCAAAAAATGGTCATTATCATGCGTTATATTCAAGAGCTATCAATCACGGAAACTGCAGTCGTATTAGACTGGACAGAGAGCAAGGTAAAAACCACTCAGCATCGTGCACTGAAGGCATTAAGGCAAAAGGTGGAGGAAAAACTAGAAAAGGAGGGAAGTCGCGGTGAAAAAGTCAGAGTTGAGCGATAAGCAGCTAATTGAATGGTTATCGAACATGCCAGAAGTGAAAGATCATCGCGATCCTCGTGACATCTATCAAAATATTTCACTAAGATTAGCTAAAAGGAAAAAGAGAATAGTATGGATTATGCCAACAATTGCTGCAGCAACTGCTATTATTCTTATCTTTATTTTAGCCTCTAATCAAGTAATAAATTCCGATTCAAAACAAATTGCGCTGAAAAGTGAAAATAACGTAAATAAAAATGAAAGACTGGATAAGGCAACTCCAGTAAAAGAGGATTTAAACCAAGATAATAAAAAAGAAAAACAAGCGGAAAAAGTAGAGACTGCTCAAGATGAGAATAAATCTGATCATGTAAAGGGCGAAAATCGATTCGCTGCAGGAAATATTGAAATGGATGAACTTGATGGAACAACTGCTGTTTATCGAGAGGATCTAGAGGATCATGATGTATTAACATATGGGATACCAGATGAGAGTGCACAAGTCGTTGTTCCGGTAAGTGTCCTGGTACCGAAAAGTGGAAAATCCTTTCTAGAAAAATGGAAGGATACCATGTCTGAATTAAAAGAAAAGGAATGGGGACTAAGTGACTATTATCCGATAAATGGAAATATTAGCTTAGACGAGGATGACAATCAATTAAATGTGGATGTTCCTGCAGATCAGCAGTATGGAATGGGGAGCGTAGCACCAATCCTATTTAAGGATGTCTTATTACAGCTTCTTAATGATATGAATTTGAAAAAAATGAACCTATCTACTGAAGGAACTCCGGGTATTCATTTAGGAAATTTAGGAGATATGACGGAAATTACAGCAGAAGCAAAAAGAAATCATGCTTATTATTTATTTTCCCCAAATAATCGTACGGAACCATTTATGGTGCCATCCGCTGAAGAATTTGATTCAATTGAACAAGCGTTAGTCTCCATGAAACAAGATGCCAATCCTGACTTAAAGGCTTCGATTCCTGAAGATATTGATGTAAATTCCATTAATACTTCAGGTGATTCCTTAATTATTAAACTTCGAGATAGCAAGGAGTTAGAAAATAATAAGAGAACTCTGCAGATGATTGAAGCAATATTACTAACAGCAAAGGACTTCAATTATGATAAGGTAAAATTTGAAAATCCGCCTACAGAGCAAATTGGAAAATTTCAAATTTCAAAGGACTTAAATGTTCCTGTAGCGGCAAATAAAGAGTTTATCAATCAATAGTGGGATTAGAAAAACTGACTTTTATAGGTCAGTTTTTTTGTTTTCAAAAATATTATTGTGAGATTTTTGCATAAAAAGGTGAAAAATGTCCAAATAATAACAAATGTGCTTTTGGATTTGTACTCTTAACTGACGTGAAGTTCTAAAATAGAACATGTTGTCATAATGTAAAAAGGGGGTACAAGAACAAGGAGGAAGAGAATGCGAGACTATTTAAAAAGATTATTAATTGCAGGGTTAATGGCGCTCTGTGTTAGCTTATTATTTCTTGGAGGAAAGCACTCTCAAGCGGCAACATTTGATATTTCAGAAGCAACAAAGGATTGGGTATGGCCGGCAAATGGTACGATTACGGATCTATATGGAACAAGAAATGGGCAACATAAAGGCATCGATATTGCAGCCGGCTATGGGGCTCCTATCCATGCCGTGGATGACGGAGAAGTTACTAAATCTTATTACTCGACATCTTATGGAAATGTGATATTTATTAAGCACAAGAACCATACAGAGACGGTGTATGCACATTTAAAGAGTCGATTGGTTGAAGAAGGAAAAAAAGTTAACCAAGGAGAGCTAATTGGAGAAATGGGGAATACAGGAGATTCATCCGGAGTTCATCTCCATTTTGAAGTACATAAGAATAAATGGACATTTGACAAGAAGAATGCAATGGACCCAGTTTTTGCCTTAGGAGGAGGGAAAATTGGACAAACCGTGTATGCTTTACATAAAAGAGTGTTAAAAGAAGAAGTAATAGAGGCAGCTGCTCAGCTGCGTCTCTCAAATGAAAGAGTAGAGAATAAAGAACATAAAGCAATTGAAAAGAAAAAATCAGATTCAGAAAACCATTTTCATATTGTCAAGCAAGGGGAAACATTATGGTCGATTGCCAAGAGCTATGGAACAACCGTTGAGATGATAAAATCAATGAATAATCTTGAAGCGGATGAGATTAAGGCTAACCAAAAATTAATGGTACGTGAACAAAACAAGCGCTATATTGTCAAGCAAGGGGATACACTCACAATGATAGCGAAAAAGGCAAATACATCTGTTCAAAAAATAAAGGCACTGAATCAACGAACAAATGATATCATTAGACCGAAAGAAATGATCAAATTACCTTGATGCAATAGATAAGAATTGTCTACAATATAAAGTTAAAATAAGCGGGAAAAATGAGTCTATTCTTCCCGCTTATTTTTTTTAAAGCAAAATTCGGTTAATGGAAATAATATCATCCTGCTGACTTAAAAGTGTAAAGGATTCATCATCTAATGGCTTATCAAAAGTTAAGACCATGATCGCATCTCCACCTGCATTTTTTCTACCTACCTGCATAGTGGCGATATTAATTCCCTTTTCACCTAAGATATTTCCAACGCGTCCGATGACCCCAGGACGGTCAATGTGTTGGATATACAATAAATTACCTTCAGGAACAAGGTCAATATTAAAACCATTTAAGAAGACAATTCTTGAACCGTAATGGTCAACATAAGTTCCACGAACGATAAATTCAAAATCTTCCCCTTTTGCCTTCACTTCAATGCAATTATCATAACCAAAAGAATTGGTTGAAACTTTTTCACCAACTGTCATCCCACGTTCCTTGGCAATGACAAGCGCATTTACTTCATTGACATTGACATCAATGCGATTTTTAAAGAAGCCAGAAAGTAATGCTTTAGTTAAATAATTCGTTTCTAGGTTTGTAACGGATCCAGAATAGGTTACCGTTAATTCAAGAATAACGTCTTTTTGTGATTGAGAAACGATTGAACCAATTTGCTTTGCAAGGCTATGGAAAGGATGGATCTTTTCATAAATATCTTTAGACATTGCTGGTAGATTAATAGAATTTGAGACAGGCTTTCCTTCAAAGAAGGTTCGTACCTCTTTTGCTACTTGAGTTGCAACATTTAATTGTGCTTCTTTTGTAGAGGCACCTAAATGTGGAGTAAAGATTACATTATCAAATTTGAATAAAGGATGTTCACCTGGTGGTTCAGTTACAAACACATCAAGTGCAGCACCGGCTACATGACCGCTGCCAATGGCGCTTGCTAATGCCTGTTCATCAATAATGCCACCGCGAGCACAGTTTAAAAGGTAAACGCCTTTTTTCGTTTTGCGAATGGCTTCTTCATTGATAAGTCCTTTTGTTTGTGGTGTTAATGGGGTATGGACGGTAATGATATCTGCCTGTTGTAAAACTTCATCCAAAGTGCAGGATTTAACCCCCAAGTTTGCTGCCCGGTCTTTTGTTAAAAATGGATCAAAAACAGCGACATCCATTCCAAATACTTTCGCACGTTTGGCAATTTCAGACCCAATTCTGCCTAAGCCAATAATACCTAAAGTTTTACCATGTAATTCAGTTCCAATAAATGCATTTCTTTTCCATTCAAGATTTCTGACTGATTGATAAGCTTGCGGGATATTTCTCATTAATGATGCCATCATCGCAAAGGTATGTTCAGCAGTTGAAATAGTATTTCCGTCAGGTGCATTCACAACGATGACCCCGCGCTTTGTCGCTGCAGGCACATCAATATTATCAACACCAACGCCAGCACGGGCTATAATCTTTAATTGTGGCATTTTTTCAAGTAATTCTTCTGTTACTTTTGTCGCACTTCTAACGAGGATGGCGTCAATTTGGTCTAAATCGACCTCCGCATCATTTACTTTTTTCTGAATAACCTCTGCAGACTCCATTTCTAATAATGGCTGCAATCCAACTTCGCTTATGGCATCTGCCACTAATACTTTAAACATGATTTAACCCCCAGAAAAAACGATATAATTTTCTGATTATTGTACAAAACGAATAATTATCTGTCAATTGCAAATGAATGTTCGCCATTAAATGAAAACGCTTTATATCAATAAAGTCATAAAAAATTTAAAATATGATATATTTTTTTGAAATTGGTATGTCATATTTATTTGTGCTTTAAAAAGATGATATGTTAAAACGCAGCCCATTATGGGCTGCGTTTTTTGAAAAAGGAGTAATCTTAACCACGTGCATTCAGAATATCTGTTAAAACTGGAACAATTTGTTTTTTTCGTGATACGACGCCTTTAAGAATGGCTGTATGGTCCTTCAATTGTACTTGGTAAGCTTCTTCAACAGCATCAGCAGAACGTCCAAGAGCGATTGCAGTAGAATCATTATTTAAAATATCCGTAATGACAAACAAGAATAGGTCTAAATTTTTGCTGTCAATGATTTTATTTAGGGCAGCTTCAACTTCTGATTTACGAGAAAGAACATCTTGAATATCAACAGCATTCACTTGCGCAATTTCTACTTTTTGACTACCCATCTGGAATTCTTTTGCATCAAGCGAAATTAATTGTTCTACAGATTTATCGCTTAAATCAGCTCCTGCTTTTAGCATTTCTAAACCGTAGCTTTCTGCATCTACTTCGGCGATTTCAGCTAATTCACGTGCAGCAGCAATGTCTTCTTCTGTGCATGTAGGTGACTTGAATAATAAAGAATCGGAAATAATGGCTGAAAGCATTAATCCAGCAACTTTTTTCGGGATTCCTATACCGTGTTCTTTATATAATTTTTTCAAAATGGTTGCTGTACAGCCGACAGGTTCTGCTCGATAGTATAAAGGATCACTTGTTTCAAAGTTAGCAATACGATGGTGATCAATAACCTCAAGTATACGAACCTTTTCAATATCGTTTGCACTTTGTTGTCTTTCATTATGGTCGACAAGGATAACTGCATTTACTTCTTCAGCTACATTTTCCACTAATCGAGGGGCATCTGCCTTAAAAGTATCTAAAGCATATTGAGTCTCACCGTTAATTTTTCCTAAACGAATAGGTTCTACATTTAGACCTAATTTGCTTTTTAAATCAGCATAGGCTAAAGCAGAACAAATTGAATCAGTATCTGGATTTTTGTGACCGAAAATAAGAATCTTTTCCATGTTAATCTCCTTTATTTATCAATCTTTTATGTATTTCATATTTACCCTATAAATTTATCATAAATTAGTATTTTCAACAAAATATTTTACAAATTGACCAACTTTTCTTCACAAAAAGAGAATAGTGAGTTATAATTAGCTTGATTTTAATATGGTTCTATCTTCGGGGCAGGGTGTAATTCCCGATCGGCGGTAATGAAAATTTTCTTCTAAGCCCGCGAGCCTAATCGTTTAGGCAGGATTTGGTGCGATTCCAAAGCCGACAGTATAGTCTGGATGGGAGAAGGTGGAGGTTCTGCAGATGTTCAAAAATTGCAGGTTTTGAATGTTTATTAGGCGTGCCTTTGTAAATTCTCCCTCAAGTGATGTGCTTGAGGGTTTTTCTATTTACAAAAGCATGAAACTGCTGAACCTTTCTTCTTTAGGTGAGATGGGATCCTAAAAAGGAGAGAGGAAAAAGATGAAAAAATTTAGTATTAAAGCTTTAGTATCAATTGGGATGTTAAGTAGTTTGGCGTATGTGCTTATGCTGTTAAACTTCCCAATACCACCATTTCCAAAATTTTTGATGATTGACTTTAGTGATTTACCTGCATTAATTGCTACTTTAATCATCGGACCATTAGCTGGAATCTTAGTGGAGTTCTTAAAAAATGTTCTAGATTATTTTATGACTGGTAGTGAAACAGGGGTGCCTGTAGGTCATATCTCTAATTTTGTTGCTGGTATATTATTTGTCTTACCAACCTACTATATTTACTTGAAATTAAAAACGAAAAAAGGCATGACACTAGCATTAATTATTGGTTCTGTAACCATGGCGATTTTGATGAGTTTTTTGAATTATTTCGTTTTCTTACCAGCCTATACTTTCTTTTTAAATTCACCGGCTATGTCCGGACCACAGTTGCGTCAATATATCGTAACGGGTATTTTGCCGTTTAATATTGTGAAGGGCTTAGCAATGAGTATTGTCTTTATGTTAATATTTACTCGTTTACATTCATGGATAGGAAGACAAAGTTCATACCGAAATGCATAATATAGATTAAAAAGCAACGGAATAAACTGTACCGTTGCTTTTTTTATGGAAGGCATTTTTGAAGACTTTGTTTTTGGGATAAAATAGTTAGAGACCATTCGGATATTTGCACAAAAACGGATTATGTCTGAATCAAAGAATTATTTGGACAGCTTTAGTGAAATCCAAAGGAGCCGAGTCCAAAACAGCGATTCAATTGGACAGGAAAAGGAGATTTCGAAGCAATTGAGTCCGAAACAAGGGTTTATTTGGACAGGAAAGGGGATTTCGAAGCAATTGAGTCCGAAACAGTGGACATTCGGACAGTTTGGACGAATCCAAAACAGTGGAGTCCTAACCACAAGCTCTATGGAAAGAGTTTAATAATGAAATCAAAAAGGACAGCCCTCATGAAAAGAGCTGTCCTTTTTTTGGTATTATTCAAATTTTGTAGGGTTTCCGTCAAAAGCTTCTTCAGCAACTTTAATGGAATCAGTTGGGCATCCTTCAAATGCATCCATCATATCATCGATTAATACATCTGGAATTTCAACAATTCCTTGATTATCGTCTAGAGTAACGAAGGCAATACCTTCATCGTCGTAATCATAAATATCTGGTGCTGCTGCCCCGCATGCCCCACATGCGATACATGTTTCTTTGTCTACAATTGTATACTTTGCCATGAAAAATAACCTCCCAAAAAATAAACATAGTGCCTTTATTCCATCCCATGGTAAAACCATATGGAATCCATTCCTCAAACCTATTGTAAAACTGTATGCTTAACTTTTCAATAGAAAAAATACTGAGATTGGTTATTATTATAAGCTTTATGACAAAATTTCCTAATTTAATACTTAATTCATTGTTTCTCTTATATTCATGTTAAAATGAATCATAACCAAAAGAATGGCTTTTATAGGATGACTCGCGAATAAGAAATTATGTAAAATCGGACAAACCATAAATTGGGTGATTATAATGAAACAAAATTACTTTGAAATTATTGTTCTCTATTGTTTAGAAAAAATCAAATCAGAAAGAACAATCTACTCGATCTTTCATTTATTAAAAGGGAAGAAATCGGCACAAACGATTCAAGATTCCCACATGTATCAGTTGACCTCATTTTTTCAACTCTATCCCTACGTAACAAGAAATAGGTTTGATGAAGCAATTCGGTCTTTGCTTTCAGCTGGTTATTTAGAAGAATTAAATGATCAATATTTTATTCTAACGGATAAAGGGAGAGAGCAATTACATAAAAACTTGAAAATCTATCCAATTCCAAAATATTTAAATGGATGGAAATTTCATCCCCAAACAGATATCTTTTGGAAAAGGCTATCTCTGCTCGTTCAAGTATGTTCAAATCTAAATCATCATCATACACAATATATGCCAGTTCAAAAAGATAAGGACATTCAACTATGGCTAAAGAAATTTATTCATCATGCAACATTAAAAAAAACAGAAATGGCAAAATGTTTATATCAGGAATTAATGCTTCTTTTGCAAGACTCCAAAAATATTCTTCCATCTGCCTTTGTCATTCGGCTATCAGGTTTCGAGGCTTTTGGTTTAACAGCTACACAAGCATCAGAACGATTGCAGTTAGATGGCTATTATTATGAAGCTCAGTTTACAAATGTCATTCATTATATGCTCGAAAGGATGCAATTAAAGCCGACAGAGATTCCTTTCCTTTGTAAGATTATTGAGGATATTCCGATGAAAGAGCCATTAACAAAATCCACCAAAAGGACATTTGCATTGATTCAAAAAGGTTACAAAATTGATGAAATTGCCCTAATGCGAAATTTAAAGAGGAACACCATTGAAGACCATTTAGTTGAACTTGCCATAAACTTGAAGGATTTTGATATTCATCCATATGTCAACGTTGAAAAACAGAAAAAAATCATGAATGCAGCGAAAAAGGCCTCTTCAAGGCAACTCAAGCAAATTCGCCAGTTTGCGCAGGAAACAAGTTATTTTGAAATTAGATTAGTATTAGCGAAAAATGGAGTGGAAGAATGAATATTGAAGAAGCGTTGCACACTTATTTTCAATTTAATGCTTTTAAACCGGGTCAAAGGGAAGTAATATCCTCTATTCTTGAAGGAAGAGATACTGTAGCTGTTCTGCCAACAGGCACGGGAAAATCTTTATGCTATCAACTGCCAGGCTATTTATTATCTGGTAGTGTCGTGATTGTCACGCCATTATTATCATTAATGCAGGATCAAGTTGAGCAAATGGCCATGAGGGGTGAAAAGAAAGCTGTTGCGCTGAATTCATTTTTGAGCTCAAATGAGAAGAGAAAGGTATTATCAAATCTACACACATATAAATTTATTTTTATTTCCCCAGAAATGTTATCCTTCCATTCGATCCTAATACGATTACAGCGACTTGAAATTTCATTATTTGTCATTGATGAAGCTCACTGTATATCACAATGGGGATACGACTTTCGACCAGATTATCGCAAGCTTGGGAATATTCGCGAACAACTCGGTTTTCCGATCACTCTTGCACTTACAGCAACTGCCACAAAGAAAGTAATTCTGGATATCACAAAAACTTTAGAATTAAATTCATGGAAAGAATTTATTCTTTCAGTTGATCGTCCAAATATTTCGATGAAAATCGAAAAAATGAAGGATTTCTTCGAAAAAAAAGATAGATTGCTGGAAATTGTTCAAAATATTAAGGGACCAGGGATAATTTACTTTTCTAGTAAACGTTTAGCAATGGAGATCGCCGAGTTTTTAAAAAAAAATGGTCAAACACGTGTTAGCGCCTACCATGGAGGAATGAATCAGGAAAATCGGATTCTTATTCAACAGCAGTTTATTCATGGTCAGCTGAATATAATATGTGCGACTAGTGCATTTGGAATGGGAATTAATAAAGAAAATGTGAGGTATGTTCTCCACTTTCATTTACCGTTACAATTAGAATCTTATTTACAGGAAATTGGTAGAGCGGGGAGAGATGGGAAGCCCAGCCTTGCGATTTTACTATATTCTGATGGTGATGAACAGCTCGCTTTTCAATTAATTGAACGAGAAATTCCGCGTCGGGAACAGTTAGACTGGATATATCAAAAGCTTCAGGAAAATCCAAAATTACTGGAAGAAATCGAATCAAATGCAGAGAATATTTGTTCCTCTATTGGGGCATCTGAAATTCAATGGAGAATCATTCAGGATTTTTTAATGGAATTGTCTGAAAATCGGACTTTTTCTGAGCAAGCTTTTGCAGAATTTCAAGATTTTATTAGGTCAAGAATCGAAACAAAAAGAAAAAATGTGTGGGAAATGGTAAAATGGGTACATTCTACTAGCTGCCGAAGAATGGGAATCCTTTCTTACTTTGGCGAAGAAAAAACCGCTACAGTGGAAAATTGCTGTGATCATTGTGGAATTGATTTTCGATTATTTCAGCAGCATCAAATAGTAGAGGATACCCTTCCCTTCAATTGGCAAGATTATTTGAAAGCACTATTCTATTAGATTGAGTGAGTTGTTATATATGAAAAATAGACAAGCAGAAGTCATTAAGCAATTAACAGATAAGGAATTGTTATTTCATCTCTATGCCACTCAAATTTTGCTATTAACGATTTCCTTTATTTTAGGTATGATATTATTTGATAGCTTGACAGGTTTTACTCAGCTTTTTCACTTCAATCAGGTTAGTAGTTATGTAGTAGGTGGATTAGTGGGCTTGGGGGTTGTTCTACTTGATTCGATTTTGATGAGAGTTCTTCCAGAACGGTATTATGATGATGGCGGTTTAAATCAACGGATTTTCCGCACTAAGGGTATTCTTCATATTGCTTTTATTGCAGGAATCGTTGCTATTAGCGAGGAAATTCTGTTTAGAGGTGTCATACAAACCCATGTTGGGCTCTTGATTTCAAGCTTCATTTTTGCCTTCGTTCATTTCCGCTATCTTTATAATTGGTTTTTATTTCTTAATATCGTTGCATTAAGCTTTTTAATAGGCTTTATCTATTATCTTTCTGGAAATTTAGTAGAGACCATCTTTATGCATTTTATTATTGATTTTTTATTAGGATTGAATATTCGATTGGCTGAAAAGAAGAAAGAACTTGGACAGGAAGGGATTACCCATGAATAAAGAGGATCCATATCGTGATCAGGCAGAGCGACTAAGACAAAGAGTTGTTTTACATAAAGAGGAAGAAAGTACACTCATTTCAGATACTTTACCGTCAAGATCTGAAACTCATAAGCAAAAGCAAAAAAGAAAAAGGACCAAAATAAAAATCAAATATCCACTTATTCGTATTTTAGTTCTGTTTTTTATTCTTCTTCCCATTACCATATATAGTATCTATTCTTACCTTGCTGATCAAAATAACGGAAGAACGAAAGATGCTTCTACCGATAACGGTAAATTTGAAACCGTTAATCTCGATACCAATCAATCTGATGAAGAAATGACAGATGATTCGCAAACGACTAATGATCAATCAAGTGATTCAAACTCTACTGATTCAGATGCAAAAAAGCAAAATGAGAATCAAGGATCGTCTGATACGAAACCAGAGATAAATACAGAAACAGAAACTAAAACAGTACAGCAAACCAATCAATCGAAAGAATCTTCTTCAACTCAGAGTTCAGAAGTTGAGAAAGAAAGAACAGTTGCAGCTAATCCTCAAACAGAAACACATCAGAATCAAACAGAAAACGAGGATAAACAGAAGATTATCTATCATAAAGTGCAACTTAAAGAGACTCTTTTCAGTATTGCAATGAAGTATTATTATTCACAATCAGGAATTGAAATCATCAAAAATGCAAATAATCTCCAAGGAGAAGAAATCCAAGTGGGACAGGTCTTAAAAATCCCCCTAAATAATGAATAATCCATCAATAAGGTGTATACCCATCAAGCAGTATATACCTTTTTTATTTTTCAAAGGCTTTGACAGTTTAAGGTCATATTTCATAAGACGAGCTCATACATTATTTTGACAAGGAAAAGTGCAAGCCAATACAAAGCATCAATATGAACAAGTTTAGGAGGGAGAGAGATGGAGGCACCGATATTGATGTTGGATGAACATACGGATCAAGCTACGAAACAAATGCTTCAAAAAGTCGTTGATAAGAAAAAAAAGTTTGATAAGTATAAATTTAGACATAACATGGTGATATGGTTAACGATTATGACGGCATTTATCTATCTTCTTTATTTGTATTATTCCATCATATTGCCCTATTCGTACTCCTTTGCAGCGATGTTTTCGGCCTTTGTAGATAATTCTAAAAATCTCTATATGCTGATTTTAACGATTGGACTTTACGGATTTATGAATTTACTAAGGCAAAAGCAGGAAAAGGCAGAAAAGGAATTTCTTGATTTACGAAGGGAAATTGTTGATAAGAGCAAGGATTTATGGAAAAAGGAAGAAGCATGGAAAAGTCGCCATCATGTTTTTGAAATGATGAAGAAACATTACGATATAAATCTATTCTACGAAAGCAAATAAGAAGCAGCTTTAGCTGCTGCTTCTAATCTCATTAAAAGACTTTCTTTTTTCCCTGCTCTTCTTTCAATATTTCAACTGCCTCTCTAAAGCGTTGCGAATGAATAATTTCACGTTGTCTTAAAAATCTTAGCCCATCGTTTAAGTCTGGATCATCACTCATATTGATAATCCATTGATAAGTGGCCCTGGCTTTTTCTTCAGCGGCAATGTCCTCATAAAGATCGGCAATTGGATCGCCTTTTGCCTGAATATAAGTGGCTGTCCATGGTGCACCTGCGGCATTTTGATAGAATAGGGCGTTATCATGATTTGCATAATGGCCGCCTAATCCTGCTGCCTTCATTTGATCCGGAGTAGCATCTTTTGTTAATTTATACACCATAGTCGCGATCATTTCTAAATGTGCAAATTCTTCCGTTCCGATATCCGTAAGGAGACCAATGACTTTATCCGGGATGGAATAGCGCTGATTAATATATCGCAAGGCAGCAGCAAGCTCTCCGTCAGCTCCGCCATATTGTTCAATTAAAAATTTGGCAAGCATTGGATTACATGTGCCAACTCTTACCGGGTACTGCAGTTTCTTTTCATAAATCCACATCTCTCATTCATCCCTCCTTAAAAAATCTTATAATTGCCATGGCCACGGTGGATCATTCCAATTCCAAGGGGTTCCTGAGTAGCTGTTTCCAAATTGCATTAAGGGTCCATAATTTGCTTCAATTAATTTTTTTAATCTTTTTCTTTCCTTCGCAAAATGGTTAAACTGGTTGATCGCCTCCGTGTCTTGATCATGAGTATCTAAATAAAGGGTTAATTCCACTAAAACAAAATCGACTGCTTGCAATTGCTCCATTAAATGATAAAATTCATTTGGCAGTTGTTTCACGGATTCCCTCCCTCCCTTGGTTTCTCAATTGGACTATAATATGGATCGTAAAAAACTTTCCATAATGTTCCTGCTTTTAATGCTTCTATAGGAGAAAATTGTGGGAGATTTGGAGGCTGAAATCCGAGATAAAGATTAGGTGGTGTTGAGTAGGTTTTAACAGTAATGGGAGTACAAGGATCAAACGGGCTCACATAAGGATAGTAAACTTTATGGTGCGAAAACATGTTTATCCTCCTTTTGATAAATTAATACGATTAAGCAGGCATGATTGGAAGAGGTTAGACTAAAAAGAGTAAGATAAACAAAGGATATCCATTTGCTAAGTAGTATTTATTAATTGGATGGATGACTTAATCAATTGATTGTATGTAAGGAATTTTGTTTTTATGTTGATAATAGAATGAAATAAAGGAAATTTAAATGGCATTGTGGAATTATATACATAGGTGAAATAACACATGAGGTGATGACGATGTTCGTTAAAAGTATTATGATACCAACACATTTGACGATTGCTGTACAAGAAACGGATACGTTAAAGATTGCATTGGAGAAATTAGAAAGTCACGGGATTGATGGGTTGCCAATATTAAATGGAGATTTATATGTTGGCGTACTTACTCGTTTTAATATTTATGAAAACTATTTCAAATCTAATTTGGCAAAAGAAGATTATTTAACTCAAACATTAGCAAAGGATATCGCATCACATCAAAATCAATATTTATTAGGCAAAGAATTATTTGAAAAAACTTTATTAGAGTTAAAAGATTTTCCACTGCTTGCAGTTGTAGATGAAAATCGTAAATTTTTAGGGGTAGTTACACGAGCAGATGTTTTGGAACAATTTGAATCTGTTTTTGGAACAAACCGACCAGGTATTCGAATTACCTTTACATCAGTTGAAACGGAAGGAAGACTAGCGCGTTTATCAGAGATTGCGCATAATTTTCGCATTCATGTGATCTCATTAGTAACCTTTGATGAAACGGATAAGCTTGTTCGCAGAATCGTAATGAAAATAGAGCCAAGTCCACATAAGGATAAATTTATTCAAAAGTTAGAGCAATCGGGATTTAGAGTATTGGATATCCATGAATTAGGTTAATTCATTTTGGATAAAGTGAAACTTCCATCAGTGGGGGTTTTTATTCATCCCCCACTGATGGTTAGTCACGCAGAGCCTGATTGATTTTTCTAAGGGCTGAAGCCCAAAGAAAAATCTTATTTCACTTATCGGACCTTTACGGACAGTTGATCTCCCACTTATCTTCTTCGTATTCTCAGAATCTTGAAGTGGGAGTCTTACTGTCCGTTAAGAGTGGGATAAAGATTCCCTTCCAAACCTTTGTTTGGGAGGGATTTTCGTTAAAGCGATCAGATTTTATTCCATGCTGGAATGAACATTGTGAACAAGGAGGAGAGGTTTATCATCTTCGTCTTCATTATCGGGGTATCATTGATATGTGCTCTTATGGTTTATATGTATAAGGAAGCTTATGAGAACAGAGTGGTTTATCATGAATTAATCTTTCCTCATTTTCCAGAAGGTTTCGGAAAGATTCAGATTTTTTTTATTTCGGATATTCATAAACGAATTATCGATGATTCCATCGTGACAGAAGTGAAAGGGAAAGCGGATATGGTCATTATCGGCGGCGATTTACTCGAGAAAGGAGTAAGTTTGAGCAAAGTAAAAACGAACTTAATGAAGCTAAAGGAAATTGGACCGGTCTTCTTTGTTTGGGGAAATAATGACTATGAGATTGATTATCATTTACTTGATGCTGTTTTACTTGAGCATGGAGTTAAAATTCTAGATAATACAGCTGCTGTTTTTGAATCAGAAGAAAATGAACGATTTGTTTTATTGGGTATTGATGATATTAGTCAGGAAAGAGACCGCCTTGATTTAGCACTGCTGGATGCAGGAAGTGATAGTTTTAAAGTATTAGTTAGCCATAATCCAAAGGTTATGAATCAGATTCAAGAGGAACAACATATTTCCCTTGTCCTTTGTGGGCATACACACGGTGGTCAAATTCATATATTCGGTTTTAGTCCATTTAAAAAAGGGGGAATTGAAAAAATTGAAAATACACTTCTTTTTATTAGCAATGGCTATGGAACAACTAAATTACCGCTAAGGCTGGGAGCAAAAGCAGAAACGCATTTGATTTCTTTAAGAAAAAAATAAAAAGTTAAATGGTAGAGATTTGCGGTTATTTTCTTGGTTAAATCTCCGGCGATAAAATCTAGACGAATCACCAACTAACAAATGATTCATACACTAAAGCAAGAGTTCTGTTCAGGGCAGGAGGCATAATGATGCGCTTGGAACGATTAACCTATAATAAAATCAAAATATTTTTAACAACAGATGATTTATCGGATAGAGGTTTAACGAAAGAGGATATATGGAAGGATTCCCTGAAATGGCATCAACTTTTTCATGAAATGCTGGAGGAGGCAAATGAAGAATTTGGCGTAGATTTTCATGGCTCAGTAGCGGTAGAAATATTCTCCATTCAAGCAACTGGGATGATCATGATTGTGACAATCGAGGACCAAGAGGAAGAGAACCTCAATGATTCATTCTTAGAAATGCATGTTTCCTTCAATGGCAGAGAGGAATTGTTATTTGTCTTTCATGACTTTGAAGATATCATTCAGTTAGCTAGAAGGCTCCAATCAGTTGGATATTTGGATGGAAGCATTTATTTTCTGAACGAAAAGTATTATTTTTATATCAACAATATTCAAGATGATTCTATTGCTTCCGTAACGGCTATTCTTTCAGAGTTTGGACAATGCTCGTTTCTAAGCATCCATTTTATCGAGGAGTATGGGAAGAAAATAATCGATCATCATGCAGTTCATGTGATAACCCATTACTTTCAAAATTGAATATGGGCAATGTTTTTAGGCAAGCAGATGCTTGCCTTTCATTATGAAAAAACCACGTTATATTAAGATAGTTTTAATTAACATAAATTATGCATGAGCTACCCTTTTTTATACACATAAATAGGTGGAAGATGGCTAAAAATATGGAGATTATATTAGGGATAAATGCTTTATATATTAGGGATGGTAGCGATTACATTATTTTGTTATTATATTTAGAATAGTCTTTTTTTCTTCTTGCATAAATTAAACAAAGGTGTATACTTGTGACTGAATGCGCCATATACGCAAAAGTGATTTTTAGGAGGTTTACAAATGGTAGCCGAGAAAGGTACTGAAAATACAAAACATGATGTATTAAAGTCAACACAAACTGTTATTCATAAAGCCTTAGATAAGTTAGGTTATCCCGAAGAGGTATATGAGTTATTAAAAGAGCCTTTAAGAATGTTAACGGTAAAAATCCCTGTCAGGATGGATGACGGTTCTGTAAAAATCTTTACTGGCTACCGAGCCCAACATAATGATGCAGTAGGCCCAACTAAAGGTGGAATTCGCTTTCATCCAAATGTAACAGAGACAGAAGTTAAAGCGCTTTCGATATGGATGAGCTTAAAATGTGGAATTGTTGATTTGCCTTATGGTGGTGGAAAAGGTGGAATTGTATGTGATCCTCGTGATATGTCCTTCAGAGAATTGGAGCGATTGAGCCGTGGCTATGTACGTGCCATTAGCCAGATTGTCGGACCTACAAAGGATATACCAGCTCCTGATGTATTTACAAACTCGCAAATTATGGCTTGGATGATGGATGAATACAGTCGCATGGATGAGTTTAATTCTCCCGGATTTATTACGGGAAAGCCTCTTGTACTAGGCGGCTCTCATGGAAGAGAATCAGCAACGGCAAAAGGGGTAACCATTTGCATTCGCGAAGCGGCAAAGAAGAAAGGGATTGAATTAAAGGGAGCTCGTGTAATTGTCCAAGGATTTGGAAATGCAGGAAGCTTTTTATCTAAATTTATGCATGACGCCGGTGCAAAGGTTGTTGGTATTTCCGATGCTTATGGAGCACTATATAATCCGGATGGACTAGATATTGATTATTTATTAGATCGAAGAGATAGCTTTGGTACGGTTACAAAACTATTTAATAATACGATTACAAATAAAGAATTGCTTGAGCTGGACTGTGAAATTTTAGTACCTGCAGCGATTGAAAATCAAATCACGGAAGTGAATGCCCGTAATATTAAAGCGAGTATTGTTGTAGAAGCTGCAAATGGTCCAACCACTTTAGAGGCTACACAAATCCTTACAGAAAGAGGAATTCTGTTAGTTCCAGATGTCCTTGCTTCAGCTGGCGGGGTAACGGTTTCCTATTTTGAATGGGTTCAAAACAATCAAGGCTATTATTGGACGGAAGAAGAAGTCGATGAAAAATTAGAAAAAGCAATGGTGAAGTCTTTTAATAATATTTATGAGACTGCACAAACTCGCCGAGTGGATATGCGCCTTGCTGCTTATATGGTTGGGGTAAGGAAAATGGCCGAAGCTTCAAGATTCCGTGGCTGGATTTAATATAAGGATTGAAAAGATTGCATCAAATCAAAAATTCTCCTATCATGAATTGGTAGGAGAATTTTTAATGATGAGTGTCCTTTTAGGGAGTGACAAAAAGTGAAAAAAGAAGAGGCTATTATTATTGGCGGCGGGCCATGCGGTTTAGCGGCAGCAATTTCGTTAAAGGAGATAACCAAAAATCCTTTGGTAATTGAAAAAGGAAATGTTGTCAATGCTATTTATCATTATCCAACACATCAAACTTTCTTTAGCACAAGCGAAAAGCTAGAAATTGGAGATGTACCATTTGTGACAGAGGAGTATAAACCCAAACGAAATCAGGCGCTTGTATACTATCGTGAGGTAGTGAAAAGAAAGGATATTCGAGTTCATGCATTTGAAAGAGTATTGACTGTTGAAAAAGGAGAGAATGAACAATTTATTGTTCGTACCGAAAAAGACGAATATATGACGCCATACGTCATTATTGCTACTGGATATTATGATCATCCAAACTATATGAATGTCCCGGGTGAAGACTTACCAAAAGTATTTCATTATTTTAAGGAGGCACATCCTTTTTTTAATAAAGATGTTGTCGTCGTTGGCGGAAAAAATTCCAGTGTTGATGCAACGATTGAGCTTGTTAAAGCAGGAGCAAGAGTGACGGTAATCTATAGAGGAAGTGAATATTCTCCAAGCATTAAGCCTTGGATTTTGCCGGAATTTGATTCTTTGATTCGACACGGGATCGTTAGGATGGAATTTCAGGCAAATATTAAGGAAATTCAAGAAGAGTCGGTTATTTATGTAAAAGACGGACAAGAATATCAAATAAAGAATGATTTTGTTTTCGCGATGACAGGTTATCATCCTGATCACAGCTTTCTCCAAACAATGGGGATAAATGTGGATTTTCACACAGGACGTCCCGTCTATAATGAAGAAACCATGGAGACAAATGTCTCGGGTATTTTTATAGCGGGAGTGATTGCTGCAGGTAATAATGCCAATGAAATCTTTATCGAAAATGGCCGCTTTCATGGTGGACAAATTGCCGCGGCGATTCAAAGCAAAGAAGATGATAGATAAAAGCAAGATAACCAAGGACCATGATGGTTGCCTTGGTTATTTTTGATTTGCACAATGATTGATTTGTTTAAACATGAAAAATAGCTTCAATCTCTTTCAGATTATTCGTTGTTTCTAAGGCAATGAGTAATTTTAGACGAGCTTTTTGACCATTCAAGCCATTAGAGAAGATAACGCCTAAATCTTTCAAATGTTTTCCTCCTCCTTCATATTCATATACATCTTGTGCAATACCATTAAAACAGCGGGATACGAGAATAATAGGAATTTTATCAGCCAATAATGCCTTGATCCCGTTAATGGTGGCAGGTGGTAAGTTACCTTGACCAAGTGCTTCAATGACAACACCATCAAAGCCAAGGTCTTTGATTGCCAATAATAGTGCAGAGTCCATTCCAGCATGGGCTTTCATTAAAACTACTTTTTTGGTTACATCAAGGATAGGGTAGCATTCTCTTTTAGTCGGTGCATGATGAAAAATTATGCCGCGCTTTGTGACAATGCCAATTGGACCATACTGTGGGCTTTGAAAGGTAGAGACATTACTTGTATGGGTTTTCGTTACATTCTCAGCGGTGTGAATTTCATCATTTAAAACAACGAGTACACCTTTATTTCTTGCCTCCTTGCATTTAGCTACTTTAATGGATGAAATTAAATTGTACAGCCCATCCGAGCCAATTTCATTACTAGAACGCATTGCACCAGTTACCACAATAGGTAGTTCCGTTTTTACAGTTAAATCTAAGAAATAGGCAGTTTCCTCTAAAGTATCCGTTCCATGAGTAATGACCACACCAGAAATTTCTTTTTTTTCAAGATGCGTTTCAATAATCTCCTTAATCTGCAGCATTTCTCTTGTTGTTATATGGGGGGAAGGCAATTGAAAGGGCTCTTCAATAATGAGATCAGCAAGCGTCAATAATTCTTTTGAGTTTTCTTTAATAGGATTTGTTTCACTTGGTTTGACAGCACCGGTTTCAAAGTCCTCGCTCATTGAAATGGTTCCGCCTGTATGAATGACTAAAATCTTTTCTTTCATGGTTCTCCTCCCAATCGATGTCGAAAATAAGATTTTCCCAAAAATGAATAATCCATTTTCTTTCTTCACATTACATGATACGATTAAGAAAACAGATTGAAAAGAGGATTCTCATGCTGGGAATATTATCCGCAGGTATAGCTCCTGGGTTAGCGTTATTAAGCTATTTTTATTTAAGAGACCAATATGAATCTGAACCTATCCCAATGGTCTTTAGAACCTTTATTTTTGGTGCTTTACTTGTTTTTCCAATCATGTTTATCCAGCATGTTTTAAATACAGAAAACCTGCTGAATTCAAATATAATAAATGCTTTCTTATCGACCGCTACATTAGAGGAATTTTTTAAATGGTTTATCCTTTTTTACACGGCATACCAACATGTTGAATTTGACGAGCCTTATGATGGTGTGGTTTATGGCGCATCTGTTTCATTAGGATTTGCTACCGCAGAAAATATTCTATACCTTGTTTCCAATGGTTTGGGATTTGCTCTTGGCCGAGCGTTACTGCCTGTATCTAGTCATGCTCTATTTGGAGTCATTATGGGCTATTATATGGGAAAAGGGAAATTTACGTCAAAGTCAAGAAGTACATGGCTGATTTTATCATTAGTCATTCCTATTCTTCTTCATGGTGTTTATGATTATATTATTATTGCAATTGAGCATTGGCTGAATTATATATTACCGTTTATGGTTTTCTTATGGTGGCTCGGATTAAAAAAAGTGAAAAGCGCCCGGGTCTTAAGTGCCCAATATGCAAGAAAACAAATTGGAATACAAAAAACCCTTCATTTATAAAAAATGGAGGGTTTTGTTTTGGAAATTTTAAAAGGATGATAAAAACAGGACAAGAATCTTGCATAAAAATCCATCTACTACAAAAAATAGGTTTACTGTTAAAAAGATTTGCATCTGGGGGTTAAATATATGACATTAAAATATTTGAAAGTTTTGATTATTGTTACTCTTTGTATTTTGATTCTCCCTTTTCGCCCTTTTGAACAAAGAGCAAGTGCGTTTTCAAATCAAGTCATTCAGCAAGGTGCAACAGGAGATGATGTGATTGAATTACAAGCAAGATTACAATATTTAGGATTTTTTACTGGGAAAATAGATGGAGTATTTAGTTGGAGAACGTATTGGGCATTAAGAAACTTTCAATATGAATTTGGTTTACCTATTGATGGACTCGCAGGTGCAACCACAAAGGCAAAATTAGTCAAAGCGTCAAAATATAATAAGCAATATGTCATGAATCAGATTGCGAAGGGTAAATCATTCACACATTATGGAGGAATGGATTTAGCAAAACAAAGTAAACAGCCAGCAAATAAGAAATCAGCTCCTGTGAAAAAGCCAACTTCAAAAGCTAAAACAAAGCAAAGCCCAACGAACCCACCATCTCAGGCTAGAACAAATGCTAATCCTAAGTCGAAGGCATCAGCAGCAAAGGGTGCCACAGCAGCAAATGTCCCAAATGGGTTCTCTCAAAACGATATACGACTAATGGCCAATGCTGTTCACGGGGAGTCGCGTGGAGAGCCATATATTGGGCAGGTTGCAGTAGCTTCCGTTATTTTAAATCGAGTGCAAAGTGCCTCTTTCCCTAATACCGTTTCTGGTGTCATTTTTGAGCCAGGTGCCTTTACAGCTGTAGCAGATGGTCAAATTTGGTTGACTCCAAATGAAACATCCAAAAAAGCCGTTTTAGATGCCATCAATGGCTGGGACCCAACAGGTGAGGCGATTTATTACTTTAATCCAGATACAGCAACGAGTGCTTGGATTTGGGGAAGACCACAAATAAAACGGATTGGAAAACATATTTTTTGTAAATAGTGAGGTGATTGATTTGTTAAGAGGAATATTGATTGCAGTGTTAGTATTAGGAATTGCTGGAACAGCCTTTTGGGGATATCAAGAACATCGTGAAAAAAATGCCGTCCTGCTTAATGCGGAAAATAATTATCAGAGAGCCTTTCATGACTTAACGTTTCAGATGGATCTATTAAATGATAAGATTGGGACAACTTTAGCGATGAACTCTAGAAGCTCCCTATCTCCTTCTCTTGCAGAGGTTTGGAAAATAACCTCTGAGGCTCATAGTGATGTTGGCCAGCTTCCGCTTACCCTTTTACCCTTTAATAAAACAGAAGAATTTTTGGCGAACATTGGTGATTTTAGCTATAAGGCGGCAGTAAGAGATTTAGATAAGGAGCCGCTTACCGATAAGGAGTACTCCACTTTAAAAAAGCTCTATAGCCAATCGGCGGATATTCAAAGTGAGCTTAGAAATGTTCAACATTTAGTTCTAAAAAATAATTTACGCTGGATGGATGTAGAGCTGGCTCTTGCAACAGGTAAAGAAGCAAAGGATAACACGATTATCGATGGATTTAAAACAGTCGAACAGACCGTTCAAAGCTTTGGTAATACAGAGTTAGGGGTTACAATGGTAGATATGAAAAAAGAGGATGATCATTATAAATATTTAAAAGGGAAAGATATTACGAAAAAATCAGCCGTAGCGATGGCGAAGAAATACGCTGTCTTAGGTTCTAATGTCAATGTTCAAGTTACAGAAAACGGAAAAGGATCTGATTTCGGGTTTTATAGCATTTCCATCCAAAACAAATCATCAAAGGCAGAAGCAAATATGGATATCACGAAAAAAGGTGGTTATCCAATCTGGTTTATTCTATCCCGAGATGTAATGAAGCAAAATATTAGTTTAAATGATGCAAGCAATAATGCTGCGAAATTTTTAACTCAAAATAATTTCAAGTCCTTAGTTCCTTTTGAAAGTGCTCAATATGATCATATTGGAGTCTTCACCTTTGTAACAGAACAGGATGAGGTAAGAATTTATCCTGAGTCCATCAAAATGAAAGTGGCACTTGATAATGGAAAAATTATTGGGTTTTCAGCGGAGGATTATTTAAAAACCCATCATTCACGAAAAATAGGTAAACCAAAGATTTCGAAAGATCAAGCAAGAAAAGAGATAAACCCAAAACTTAAGGTAATGGAAGATCGACTTGCTGTCGTCGTGAACAATCTAAATAAAGAAGTTCTTTGCTATGAATTTTTGGGCACATTAGGTGATGATACTTATCGTATTTTTATTAATGCAACTTCTGGCATTGAAGAAAAGGTTGAAAAACTGGATAATGCAGAACCAATATATGAGAATGCGGTATAAGAGAGGGACATAACAGTTCCTTTCTTTTTTTCTTATGAAGAAGATTCTTTGAGCATTGTATTGCTCCTGCTTAAGAGACATGTCATAATTAGGGTGCAAATTGTAATTAAAGAAAGAATGTGGGAAACATGATAAAAATAGGGGATATCATTACGTTAGAATTAAAATATTCAGATAAATTCGAGAAATATAGATGTAAACTAGTTGAAAAACAAGGGGAAAATCTGTATATTGATTATCCGACTAATAATGAAACGAATAAAACGGCCTTTCTCATGGATGGGACTCAATTAAAATGTACCTTTCTGGATCATAACGGGACAGTATATTTATTCGAATCTGAGGTATTGGGAAGAGTTAAGCAAAATATTCCCATGCTCAAGTTATCCTTTCCCGGTGAAGACCATTTAGTGAAAATACAGCGCAGGCAATTTGTACGCATTGAAACTCCTGTTGATATTGCGATTCATCCAAAGGATAAGGAATTTCCTGCTTTTACAGCTATTTCAGAAGATATTAGTGCAGGTGGTACCGCTATCATAATCTCTAATAAGACGAAGCTAAAGCAAGGAATGAATGCCTTTATATGGTTAGTGTTACCCATGCAAAATGGTGATTATCATTATATGAAGCTTGAAAGTAAGGTAGTTCGAATCATTCCTATTAGTGAGATAAGCTGCAAAATATCGATACAATTTATGAACGTTCAGCCCCATGAACGTCAGATTCTTCTTCGCTTTTGCTTTGATCGGCAGTTAGCATTAAAGAAAAAAGGTGTTGAAATGTAGCATAAAATTAGCAAAATCTTCCGATAATGAAAGTAAAAACGGAGATGGCCATGAAAACCTTTGAAAAAATTATTATAAAAATGATCATGATTCAATTCATTTTCTTAATGGTTGCCCAGATTATTTTTCATCATTTTCACCAATTTCCAGAATTACAAAAACTGACTCAGTATGAAGGAGTAGGGAAAAATAACTTTACTGATTTTTTAGAAACCTTAAGCAGAAAATAGGCGGGAGAAATTCCTGCTTGTTTTTTTTTGGAAAAATTGTTTTGAAAGGTGAAATTTTCGAATGGGATAAGAATTAAGGAAATTTCATAAGTTAATTGAGAGGAATTCACAATCATATGATAAAATAATAGAAGGTACGGAAAAGAGAATTCCATTATTCAAATCCGCTTGCATATTTCATTAGCATTCAGTAATAACATTCGGAAGAAAATGAATCGCACAAGGAATATGATTACAACATAGATGAATTTAGGAGGCATTATGAAGAAAATATCAATAGCATTAGATGGTCCAGCAGCTGCAGGTAAAAGCACGGTCGCAAAAATTGTAGCAGAAAAACTATCGTATATATACATAGATACTGGAGCCATGTATCGGGCCATTACATACAAGGCAATAAGTGAAGGAGTTAACCTTGAAGATGAAACAAAGCTCATTAATCTACTAAATGACACAAAAATTGAACTCTTTCCAAGTGACCAGGGTCAATTAGTATATCTTAATGGTCAAAATGTAACAGCTGAAATTAGAACTCCGAAAGTCACCAATTCTGTTTCGATTGTGTCCAAACACCGTCTTGTACGTAAAGAAATGGTTAAAAGACAGCAAAGTCTCGCAAAAGGCGGCGGTGTCGTGATGGATGGTAGAGATATCGGGACACATGTTCTTCCCTCTGCAGAGGTGAAGGTCTTTATGCTTGCAAGTGTGGAGGAACGCGCTTTGAGACGGCATCAAGAGAATTTGCAAAAAGGCTATCCATCAGATTTAGAAAGAATTAAAGAAGATATTGCAACCCGTGACAAAATTGATTCAGAAAGGGAAGTTGCTCCACTTAAGAAAGCGGAGGATGCAATCGAAATTGATACAACTTCTTTAACGATTGAAGAGGTTGTAAACAATATCATTGCATTAGCGAAGGAAAGGATCGGATCATTTTGACGTTTTACTCGTTTGCAAGAAACGTTGTTAATAGATTGTTAAAACCTATTTACCGATTTGATGTAAGAGGAATCGAAAATTTTCCAAAGGAAGGTGGGGTTCTCGTCTGTACGAATCATATTGATAACTTGGACCCTCCAGTTGTTGGGATAACGGCACCGCGCCCCATCCATTTTTTTGCTAAAGAGGAATTGGCGCATATTCCCATTTTAGGGAAGGTGATATTGAATTTAAATATCGTTCCTGTAAAAAGAGGTATGAGCGACCGCGAAGCATTACGGAAGGGATTGGCTGTTTTAGGAGAGGGGAAGGTGCTTGGATTATTTCCCGAAGGTCATAGAAGTAAGACTGGGGAATTAAACAAAGGGCAAGCAGGTGCAGGGTTCTTTACATTGCGTTCTGAAGCCTTAGTTGTTCCTTGCGCTATTATTGGCCCATATAAAGCTTTTAAAAGATTGAAAGTCATATATGGGAAGCCAATTGATATGAGTGAGTATCGGGCTCGTAAGGCATCTGCCAAAGAGGTTACCGAGGTTATTATGGCAGAAATAAAAAAGCTAATAGATGAGAATCGTTAGAATATTTCTTGCTTGACAAAATAAAGCTTTTGTAAGAAGTTAGTAAAAAGGGCAAAATAAAGTTAGCTTAATTAAATAAGCAATTCGTATTTAAAAGTGAAACTCACAATCATCATAGGGAATCATTGCTGGTATTTCGATTGTCATTGGATTAAGGAGGAATACATATGTCAGAAGAAATGAATTCAGTAGAAGTAAAAAATTTTGAAGTTGGTGAACATGTTTTAGGAACTGTAACTAAAATTGAAGAAAAACAAGTTATCGTGAGTGTACCTGATAGCAAGCTTGATGGCATTATCCCAATCAGTGAACTTTCTAGCCTGCATGTAGAAAAAGCAGCGGACGCAGTTACAGAAGGCGAACAATTAGAGCTAGTTGTCACAAAGGTTGAAGAGGATGCCTTAATTTTATCTAAACGAAAAGTAGATGCAGAAAAAGCATGGAATGAATTGCAAGTGAAATTTGAAAATGGAGACATATTTGAGGCGGAAATTAAAGATGTTGTCAAGGGTGGTTTGGTTGTCGATTTAGGAGTTCGCGGCTTTGTACCTGCATCTTTAGTAGAAGCTCATTTTGTTGAAGATTTTTCCAATTATAAAGGGAAGAACCTTTCCTTAAAAATCGTAGAATTGGACCGTGAAAAGAATCGCTTAATTCTGTCCCATCGTGCTGTAATCGAAGAGGAAAAAGGAAAACAAAAACAAGCCTTAATCGACTCTTTAGAACCAGGTCAGGTTCTTGAAGGAACCGTTCAAAGAATTACTAACTTTGGTGCATTTGTGGATATTGGCGGTGTGGATGGTTTGGTTCACATTTCTCAATTATCCCATGAACATGTTGAAAAACCTTCAGATGTGGTTGAAGAAGGACAGAAAGTACAGGTTAAAGTTTTAAATGTTGATCGCGATCATGAACGGATTTCATTGTCTATTAAAGAAACCTTGCCTGGACCTTGGGCCAATATTTTAGAGCGTACCCCTAAAGGTTCCATTCTAGAAGGGACTGTTAGAAGACTTGTATCATATGGTGCATTTGTCGAACTATTCCCTGGAGTTGAAGGTTTAGTGCATATTTCCCAAATCTCTCATAAGCATATTGGAACTCCGCATGAAGTGTTAAAGGAAGGCCAAGTGGTTAAGGTAAAAGTACTTGATGTAAATGAACAAGAACAACGTATATCATTAAGCATTAAAGAATTGGAAGAAAAAGAATCAGATATTCCTTCAGATTACCAAATGCCGGAAGAATCTAAAGGATTTCAACTAGGGGAAATGATTGGGGATCAGCTTAAGAACTTAAAATAATTGCGGTGATTGTAAGAATGTCAAGATCGAAGCGAAAATGGGAGCATATTCAACATGCGCTATCAACCGGTCAAAAGCGATTAAATGGATTTGAAGATATAGCTTTTGTCCATCAAAGCCTACCTGATTCTTCTGTAAATCTTGTAAGTTTAAATACAAAAATTGGCGAGCTTTCTTTGAGTTCGCCAATTTTAATTAACGCCATGACCGGTGGCGGTGGAGAAAGAACAAAACAGATTAATCGAAATTTAGCAGAAGTGGCAAAAGTTACTGGTGTCGCTCTTGCTGTTGGTTCTCAAATGTCAGGATTAAAGGATCCTTCTGAAGTTGAGACTTATAAAGTCATAAGAGAAGTCAATCCAAAAGGCCTGATTTTTGGAAATTTAGGTAGTGAGGCAACTGTCGAGCAGGCTAGAAAAGCGATTGAGATGATTGAAGCAAATGCTTTGCAAATTCATTTGAATACGATACAAGAGCTAACGATGCCTGAAGGAGATCGCAATTTTATTGGAGCTCTCACTCGAATTGAAAAAATGATTCAACAAATCGAGATACCGGTTATTGTGAAGGAAGTCGGTTTCGGAATGAGCCGGGAAACCGTTCAACTTCTTCAATCAATAGGGGTAACAGCCATTGATATTGGCGGATTTGGTGGAACGAATTTTGCCGAGATTGAAAATAAACGAAGAGAAAAATCTCTAAGCTTTTTCAATGAATGGGGTATCCCAACGGTTGTCTCAATTATTGAAGCAAACGAAGATAGTCATGAAATCGATATTATCGGTTCTGGAGGTCTCCAATCAAGCCTTGATATTATAAAAGCATTAGCGCTTGGGGCTAATGCAACGGGTTTAGCTGGTTATTTCCTAAAAGTGCTAGTGAAAGAAGGAATGGAATCATTAATCAAGCAAATTGAACAAACTCATCAGGAGCTGATGATCATCATGACAGCTCTCGGGGCAAAATCAATTCAAGAATTGAAAAACATTCCGCTTGTTATTTTTGGTGATACCCATCATTGGCTAAATGAACGAGGCATCGATACGAAAAAATTCAGTCAAAGAAGTAATATAAAGTGAAAAAAGCTCTCACATAGAGAGCTTTTTTCATTATTAACTATAATGTGAATCGTTTAATTTGCGAGCTTCTTCTGGACTTTGCAGTTTAGTTGCTCCAGGATAGTGAAGAGCTTGATCTCTATCTGATTCAACTTGGCCACTATTTTTAAGCTTTTTTTCTTGTCGATCTTTACCCATGAAATAAAACACCTCCCATATAAATAAAATGACGCTTAATCGAAAAGTTTATACAGGGAAAGAGATTAAAGTACATAGCCCTGAGTCATAATGGAAATAATAGGAGGTGTCATGTGGAAGGAATTTTATTTTATTGGGTTGGTTGGTTTTATTGGATTATCGTTACTTTTTTTGTCAGTAAAAATAATATGAACAGAATGAAATTAGCCATCTGGCTTTTGCTTTGTATTATTTTTTCTATAAGGAGAATCGACCTTTTTTCTAGTTCATTTTCGCTTTCATCGTTTTTTATCATTCTTACTGTTTATTGTTTAGCTTCAAAATATTCCTGGAAAAAGAGACTCTATTTTCTGATTTCATCATTTATCGTCATGCTTTCCTATGTCAGTATGCTGATGTTCGAAATATTTGACCCGGTCTTATTGATATTTCCACGTGAATGGTTATTTCCATTGCTTTTAACATATTGTGTTTTTCTTATGTATAATGATACCAAAATGAGAATTTTGACACTTTTATCAGGGACGGTCCATGGAGAAATCCTATTTTCCTTTATTGTGAAAAAATTGACTTCTGGCTATACCGTTGGCTCCCTGTCCTATTTGGATGTAGTGGCCATCACCACTGCTTTTATTTTACTTTGGAATGGTATAGAAAAAACAGCTACTTATTTCAATCATCATTTCAGTCAAATAGAGAAGGAAAAGGAGAAGACATCTTAATCATTTATTTACCTTTAAACATGAAAGTATAAGATTTTCATCAGTGGACCGTTTAAATGTTCCCATTGCTTGGAAGTTTTCTCTTTGGTAAGATATTTAAGTTAGTAAGCCTCATGAGTATTTGATTTTATCCCGCTCTTAACGGACATTTTGACTCCCACTTCAAGATTCTGAGAATACGAAGAAGATAAATGGGAGATCAACTGTCCGTAAAGGTCCGATAAGTGAAATAAGATTTTTCTTTGGGCTTCAGCCCTTAGAAAAATCAATCAGGCTCTGCGTGACTAACCATCAGTGGGGGATGAATACCAGACTAAAAGCGCGACGTCATGTCGCAACGTCTGCACTAGCACGTCCTGTGCGTCGAAAACCCCTACTGATGGAAGTTTCACTTTATCCCAATTGATGGATGCAATAGAAAGCGGTGATTAAATTCAAACTTATATATTGCTCACTGATGGGGCTTGTTTTTTGAATGACAGCTTATACTATTCATGTGATTAAGTTACATAAATGGCTGATTTATTTTGAAATTGAGAGGATGATGCGTATGACTAAACCGGTGGTAGCAATTGTAGGAAGGCCAAATGTAGGGAAGTCAACGATCTTTAATAGAATTGTTGGTGATCGAATTTCAATCGTTGAGGATATACCTGGTGTAACAAGAGATAGAATCTATAGCTCCGCAGAGTGGCTGACTCATGATTTTAATATCATTGATACGGGCGGAATTGATATTGGTGATGAACCTTTTTTGGAGCAAATTCGAGCGCAAGCGGAAATAGCGATAAACGAAGCGGATGTCATTATTTTTTTAACGAATGGCCGCGAGGGTGTAACAGCAGCAGACGAAGAAGTAGCAAAAATTTTATATAGAGCTAAAAAACCAGTAGTTCTTGGGGTAAATAAAATTGATAATCCTGATATGCGTAGTCTAATTTATGATTTTTATGCATTAGGATTTGGCGAACCCTTTCCGATATCAGGATCTCACGGGCTTGGTTTAGGAGATCTTCTAGATGAAGCAGCAAAGCATTTTCCAAAGGGAAAGGAAAAAGACTACGGAGATGATGTAATAAAATTTTCATTAATTGGTCGTCCAAATGTAGGAAAATCTTCATTAGTTAATGCTATTCTTGGAGAAGACCGGGTAATTGTAAGTGATATTGCTGGAACAACAAGGGATGCGATTGATTCAACCGTTACATACAATGGCGAAAAGTATGTCATCATCGATACAGCTGGAATGAGAAAAAAAGGAAAGGTATATGAAAGTACCGAAAAATACAGTGTATTAAGAGCTTTAAAAGCAATTGAACGATCCGATGTTGTGTTAGTCGTCCTTGATGGCGAAGAAGGAATTATTGAGCAGGATAAAAAAATTGCAGGATATGCTCACGAAGCAGGACGAGCGGTTATTATCGTTGTGAATAAGTGGGATGCAGTTGAAAAAGATGAAAAGACAATGAAAGCATTCGAAACGAATATTAGGGAACATTTTCTCTTTTTGGATTATGCACCAATTGTTTTCTTGTCTGCTAAAACGAAAAAACGAATTCATACCCTGATTCCAATGATTAATTTAGCTAGTGAAAATCACAGTAGACGGGTGGAAACAAGTATTCTGAATGATGTCATTATGGATGCAGTAGCCATGAATCCGACACCTACAGATAAAGGAAAACGCTTGAAAATCTATTATGTGACCCAGGTTTCTGTAAAGCCACCAACCTTTATTGTTTTTGTCAATGATCCGGAATTGCTGCATTTTTCCTATAAGCGGTTTTTAGAAAATCGAATCCGCGACGCCTTCGGATTTGAAGGGACGCCTATTCGATTATTAGCCAGAGAGAGAAAATAAGAAGGAAGTGTTCATGATGGGAAAAGCTGAAATCATAACTGTTTTAGGTGCAGGTAGCTGGGGTACAGCATTAGCAATGGTTCTTGCCGATAATGGGCATGATGTAAGATTATGGGGAAATAATGCAGAGCATATTGAAGAAATCAATCGTAAACATATGAATAGCAAATATTTGCCAGAAATTATCTTACCTGAGACAATTAAGGGCTATTTATCATTGGAGGGAGCATTGTCGCAGGTTTCGACAATTGTTCTAGCGGTCCCTACAAAGGCGATTCGGGAAGTTCTGCAAAAAACAGTTGCTGTTCGTAAGGAGCCATTAACTATTGTCCATGTAAGCAAAGGGATTGAGCCGGATACACTTCTTCGGATATCAGAAATGATTGAAGAAGAGATTCCAGCCGAATTAGTTAATGATATCATTGTTCTTTCTGGTCCAAGCCATGCGGAGGAAGTAAGCTTACGCCATCCAACAACGGTTGCGGTTTCATCGAAAAATATGGATGCAGCTGAAAAAATTCAAGATCTATTTATCAACCAAAATTTCCGCGTTTACACAAATTCGGATCTCGTTGGTGTGGAAATCGGGGGAGCCTTGAAAAATATTATTGCCTTAGCTGCAGGTATTTCTGATGGATTAGGGTATGGTGATAATGCGAAGGCGGCCTTAATGACAAGAGGAATTGCTGAAATTGCCAGATTAGGAACGAAAATGGGGGCAAGCCCTTTAACTTTTTCGGGATTAGCAGGTATTGGGGATTTAATTGTTACTTGTACAAGTGTTCATTCTCGGAACTGGAGAGCTGGAAATTTACTCGGAAAAGGGCATAATCTTCAAGAGGTGCTGGATAATATGGGAATGGTGGTCGAAGGTGTCAGAACGACAAAAGCCGCTTATCAGCTTTCACAGAAGTATGAGGTATCCATGCCTATTACGTTTGCTTTATACCGAATTCTATTTGAAAATAAAAATCCAAAAGATGAAGTGGATTCATTAATGGGTCGTCCGAAAACGCATGAAATGGAAGACCTTGCAAATGAACTGGATAACAAAAACAGCTTATAAATGGAAAATATGTAAAATAAATGCTATGATCACATACATTTAACGATTATTCCATACAAAGGACATTTTCCTTATTTTATGTTTAAAATATAGGCTTTCTTAGGATACAAGAAACTATTAATTTGCATAAAATGCTTTGAAGCAAACTGGTGGAATCAGCATGTGTGTGTGTATTTAGTCAATATGGACTGAAGTAAGAAATTAGCCCCTTCTTTACTTCAGTTTTTTTATGTTTAATGGGGGACCGTTATGTTATAATACTCTCGGATAAGGAGAGGATGGAATTGTCAGAGTCAATGCTAAAAATGTGGATTTCGATAGCTGGAATGGGATTTATGGTTATCTCAATTTTATTAATCTTATTGAGCCGTTATAAGTTAAAGGGGATTTTTAAATTTATCGTTGCGTTTATCGCTTATTTTTTTATGATTATTTCAGGCTTTATTATCATTCTAATTGTTTTTAGCGGACCAACTACATAATGAAGTTCTACATAGAGGATTGATGAAAATGAAAATGAAAAAAAGTTTAGTATTTTTATTCGTGGCTTGTATGTTTTTTCTAATGGCGGGTTGTGCCTACCCACAGGAAAAAATGAAAGAAAGCCAAGTGCCGTATGAAGACCAAGTTAGTGCTGTCCAAAAAGCAGTAGATCATTATCAGAAGGATAATGATGGAATTTTACCAATTAAAACAAGGGATCAGTCGACGCCAATTTATCAAAAATACCCAATTGATTTTAAAAAATTGGCTCCTCAATATATGGCGGAGCCTCCTGGCAACTCTTATGAATCAGGAGGTGTCTTTCAATATGTATTGGTGGATGTTGAGAAAAAGCCGACTGTGAAAATATTTGATTTAAGAATCGCGGAAACCATTCGAGAATTAAAACTTCGAATTCAGGCAAAAAAGTATCCTCCATTTAAAGAGGTGTTGGGGAAGAATATTTTTACGCTTGACTATAAAAAGCTGGGAATGAAAGAAGAACCTGTTGTGACAAGCCCATACTCAAAGCAAAGCTTGCCATTTGTTATTACAGGGGATGCTGAAATTTACGTTGACTATCGAAATGACTTAGTTCAAGCCCTGCAAAAGCATAAAAATACCTATCATCAAGGTGAGGATATCAGAGATATACTCGTAAAGGATTCCATGTTTGTTCCTGCCTATTCTTTGCCATATACTATTGATGACAAGTCGAAAGAACCAATCTTTTTAGAGAAATAGTCATAACCCTTTTTTTACAAAATATATTGTAAAAGAAGGGTTATTTTTTTATCACATTATGAAATCATGATTAGAAAATGATATTTCCAATAAAAACTTAGAGTAAGGAGGAAAATATTTTAAAAAATGGTCATAACGTTGTAGGACAACAACATAAATATATATTGTTTAAACAATTAATAGGATAAAATTATCCCACTAACTCACGATTCAGGAGGGGATCACTTGGAAAAGGTAGATATTTTTAAAGATATTGCCGAAAGAACAGGCGGCGATATCTATCTTGGAATAGTAGGTGCTGTGAGAACTGGAAAATCCACATTTATTAAAAAATTTATGGAGCTTGTTGTTATTCCGAATATAAACAATGAAGCGGAGCGTGCTCGTACGCAGGATGAATTGCCTCAAAGTGCTGCCGGAAAAACAATTATGACAACAGAACCTAAATTTGTCCCTAATCAAGCAGCATCGATTCATGTTGATGAGGGGCTGGATGTAAACATTCGCCTTGTGGACTGCGTTGGTTATACAGTGCCAGGAGCAAAGGGATATGAGGATGAAAATGGTCCTCGAATGATTACAACTCCTTGGTATGAAGAACCAATTCCTTTTCATGAGGCAGCTGAAATTGGCACTAGAAAGGTCATCCAAGAACATTCAACGATTGGGGTGGTCATTACCACCGATGGGACGATTGGAGAGATTCCAAGAATAAATTACTTGGAAGCTGAAGATCGGGTGATTAATGAGCTTAAGGAAGTAGGTAAGCCCTTTATCATGGTTATTAATAGTGTTCAACCGCATCATCCGAATACGGAGGCATTACGAAAAGAGCTTGCCGAAAAATACGATATTCCAGTTATTACTATGAGTGTAGAAAGTATGAGGGAATCTGATGTCCTTAACGTCATGAGAGAAGCCTTGTATGAATTCCCAGTTCTTGAAGTGAATGTAAATCTTCCAAGCTGGGTGATGGTACTCAGAGAGAATCATTGGTTACGTGAAAGCTATCAGGAAGCTGTTAAAAACACAGTTAAAGATATTAAAAGATTACGAGATGTAGATAGAGTGGTTAATCAATTTACGGATTATGATTTCATTGAAAATGCAAGTCTTGCAGGAATTGAAATGGGTCAAGGAGTAGCGGAAATTGACCTTTTTGCACCTGATGAGTTATATGATGATATTCTCAAGGAGATTGTTGGCGTAGAAATTCGCGGTAAGGATCATCTACTTGAACTGATGCAAGACTTTTCTTATGCAAAGCAAGAATATGATCAAATTGCTGATGCCTTAAAAATGGTTAAACAGACAGGGTACGGAATTGCGGCTCCTTCTTTAGCTGATATGAGTCTCGATGAACCGGAAATTATTCGCCAAGGGGCGAGGTTCGGTGTTCGTTTAAAAGCGGTCGCTCCATCCATTCACATGATTAAAGTGGATGTAGAATCAGAATTCGCTCCGATTATCGGAACGGAAAAGCAAAGTGAAGAGCTTGTTCGTTATTTAATGCAGGATTTTGAAGATAACCCACTATCGATATGGAATTCAGATATTTTTGGACGTAGCTTAAGTTCTATTGTTAGAGAAGGAATTCAGGCAAAACTATCACTAATGCCAGAAAATGCACGCTATAAATTAAAAGAAACACTTGAAAGAATCATCAATGAAGGTTCGGGCGGTCTCATAGCGATTATTTTGTAATAGTGACTCCTTTTGGGGTCTTTTTTTATGCCGTTGACTTTTAAAGTGGTTTTTGCTGATTTCGAGGAAAGCTTTTGCAAATTTGGAGAGTGAAGAGAAGAATTAAGGAAAAAGTATGAAAAAAATAGGAAAATTAATAGGAATTTGATGAAAAATAAGAAAAGAATCCCACAAAACAAGAAATTTTCTTGATATGCCAAGTTTATTGTGATAATCTTTTATCAGAATTACTGTTGCGACGGGTCTTGAAGCCTTGTGAATAAAGGTTTTATCACCAAAAAAGTTGATTTTTTTGGTCTTCTATTTTAATATAAGACAAGTTCTCTTAAAAATTTTATCGCAACGAATAAAATTCCAGTTTTTTGTTTAGAAATGAAGATAAGATTCCTTATTTTATCTAGTTTTTGGGAGGAGGTGAATGGCATGAACAAGACAGAATTAATTAACGCAGTTGCAGAAGCTAGTGAATTATCTAAGAAAGACGCTACTAAAGCCGTTGATGCTGTATTCGATTCCATTTTAAATGCTTTAAAAGATGGTGACAAAGTACAATTAATCGGTTTTGGTAACTTTGAAGTTCGCGAACGTGCTGCACGTAAAGGTCGTAATCCTCAAACTGGGGAAGAAATTGAAATTGCTGCAAGCAAAGTTCCTGCATTTAAACCAGGTAAAGCGCTTAAAGATGCAGTTAAATAATTACATAAAACTTTAAGCTTTCACAAAAGGTTGCGAGTCATCGCAACCTTTTTGTTATATAAAGTGAAACTTCCATCAGTGGGGGTTTTCGACGCACAGGACGTGCTAGCGCAGACGTCGCGATTGACGTCGCGTTTTTAGTCTGCTATTCATCCCCCACTGATGGTTAGTTGAACTTATCGGACCTTTACGGACAGTTGATCTCCCACTTATCTTCTTCGTATTCTCAGAATCTTGAAGTGGGAGTCTTACTGTCCGTTAAGAGTGGGATAAAAATAAAAACTTCAACTTTGCTTGGACTGAAATGATTGTGCTAATATTAAAAATGTTAAGTAGGAATCATCTTAGGAGGAAGAATCATGTCAAATGTAAATCGTGCCCAGATAGAAGAGGCGGTACGTTTAATATTAGAAGCAATCGGAGAGAACCCGAATCGTGAAGGACTATTAGATACACCGAAGCGAGTAGCAAAAATGTATGAAGAAGTTTTTAGTGGAATGAATCAGGATCCAAAGGAATATTTTGAAACAATCTTTGGAGAGGATCATGAAGAGGTTGTCTTAGTAAAAGACATTCCCTTTTATTCAATGTGTGAGCATCATTTAGTTCCTTTCTTTGGGAGTGCACATGTTGCCTATATTCCGAGAAATGGCAGAGTGACAGGATTGAGCAAGCTTGCGAGAGCCGTGGAAGCTGTTGCGAAAAGACCTCAGCTTCAAGAAAGGATTACATCAACGGTTGCGGATGCAATTATGGAAAAGCTTGATCCTCATGGAGTGATGGTGGTTGTAGAAGCAGAGCATATGTGTATGACGATGAGAGGGGTCAAAAAACCTGGCTCAAAGACCGTTACATCCGCAGTTAGAGGTACATTAGCTAAGGATGCCATCGCAAGATCTGAAATCTTGGCACTAATTAAAGAATAAAGGTCAATCGAAGGCTGGAAGATGGTTTTCTTTTAGCCTTTTCAAGAGATTTGCACTAAAAAAATGAAGGAATTTCTAGTGAGACACTGAGGTGAAATGATGGATAATAAATCAAGTTTAACTGGAGAATATATTGTAATTAAGGCTATGGAAGATGGAGTAAATGTCATTGGGTTAACGAGAGGTTCTGATACCCGTTTTCACCACTCAGAGAAGCTTGACAAAGGGGAAGTCATGATTGCTCAATTTACTGAACATACTTCTGCAATGAAAGTAAGAGGAAATGCGCAAATTATTACATCTCATGGTGAAATAGAGAGTGAATCAAAAAAATAATCAGATTGATAACAGAAAGGAATCATTTTTTTATTCTTATAATCATCACTATGATGTTCGCTTTTATGATATAATTGTCAAGTCTGTGTTTGATATAAATGAAATAATTACATATATTCGATAATGAATTCAATGGTTGAATAGATACTGTTAGAGAAGATACGAATACAAAACATAGGAATACATAAATAGAACTTAGGGGAAACAAGGGTGATGACTTTGACGATTCAAGATACTTTTAATCATGTAAAAAAGCAGATAGAAAAAAGGGTACTACATCCTTACTTAATTCGCTTTATTACGTCACCAAAAATAGATCAGCAGAAATTGCTTATCCTCACTTCTATGCTACAAAAACTAGGTCTTACGAAGAATCAACTTGAAACTTATGCTGTTACGACAATGCTGATTCAAATAGCCCTTGATACCCACGACACAGTAAAAACAGATGAAAATCAGGAACAAAGGAATCTCCAGTTAACGGTTTTAGCAGGTGACTACTATAGTGGTCTTTATTACAAAATCCTCGCTGAGAATAAGGATATTGATTTAATTCGGATTCTTGCTGAAGGCATTAAAGATGTCAATGAACAAAAAATTAATCTATATCAAAAAGAATTTAAACATATGGATGATTTAATGGAATGCGTCAAAAAAATTGAATCAGCATTGTTTACAAAGATTAATCATTTTTTTCACTGTTCATCATGGAATCCATTTGTGCAAAACTTTCTTCTCCTTAAAAGATTATTAGCGGAGAGAAAGTATTTTCTTCAAAGGGGAAATTCGATTGTGATCGAAGGGATGAATCGATTAATCCAATCCAACAATTGTGAGCAGGTGAACAATAGCTTGATGGGTGAGCCAAATTCCAACGCCTTAATTTGTGATTATTATATTGAGCTGATTGCTTCACAGGTTGAAATGGAAAGCCTGAAGATTCCTTTTATAAATGAATCGCTCCAACAAACCATTCAATCCTTATTATTCGAGAATAAACAATTAGCTAGAACGCTTGCGGAGGAAGGGTAAGAACATTATGCAGCAATCAAAGGAAGAACGTGTCCATCATGTCTTTGAAAGTATTTCTGATAATTATGATAAGATGAACTCGGTGATTAGTTTTAAGCAACATCTTAGATGGCGGAAGGATACCATGAGTCGAATGAATGTTCAAAAAGGTAAGAAGGCCCTTGATGTTTGTTGCGGTACCGCAGACTGGACGATTGCTTTAGCTAATGCGGTGGGCACTTCAGGTGAAGTAATCGGTTTAGATTTTAGCCAAAACATGTTAAAGATTGGCCAAGAAAAGGTCGCCAATTTAAAATTGGATCAAGTTAAATTAGTTCAAGGAAATGCGATGGAACTTCCCTTTGAAGATGGTACATTTGATTATGTGACCATTGGATTTGGGCTAAGGAACGTACCGGACTACCTGCAAGTATTGAAAGAAATGAATCGGGTCTTGAAACCGGGCGGATTAGCTGTTTGTCTTGAAACTTCACAGCCAACCTTGTTTGGCTATAAACAGCTATTTCATTTTTATTTTCGGTTTATTATGCCAATGTTTGGAAAATTATTTGCGAAGAGCTATGAGGAATATTCTTGGCTACAGGAATCTGCCCGGGATTTTCCAGGTATGAAAGAACTTGCTAAAATGTTTAAACAGGCGGGCTTTAAGAAAGTTACCTATAAGCCGTACAGTGGTGGGGCGGCAGCTGTTCATTTTGGAAGCAAATAGGATGAAATGGATAAATTTGTGAAAATATTCATAAATGAATAAAATGCGGAATATAAGTGACAGGATTTTTTTAACCAGGGTGAAGTCATATGAAATTACAAATGATGTTATCATTTTTAAACCAGGATATTAATATAATTGAAAAAACACTTGAGGAAACGATTCATGCTGATTCTCCCATATTGCATCAAGCATCCTTGCAATTAATCAAAGCTGGGGGGAAAAGGATTCGCCCTATTTTTGTATTATTATCTGGAAAATTCGGTCAGTATGATATCAATAGAATAAAGAATGTTGCGGTTGCTCTTGAACTGATTCATATGGCTTCCCTTGTTCATGATGATGTGATTGATGACGCTGAATTAAGGCGCGGCAGACCTACGATTAATACAAAATGGGACAATAAAGTAGCAATGTATACAGGTGACTATATTTTTGCTCGAGCACTTGAATTGATGACGAAAATCGAAAATCCTGAGGCACATAGAATCTTATCTAATACGATGGTCGAATTAACAATTGGTGAGATTGAACAAATAAAAGATAAATATCGATTTGATCAAAATATTAAGGATTATTTTCGAAGAATTAAACGGAAAACAGCGTTACTAATTGCAGCAAGCTGCCAATTAGGAGCTATTGCCGCCGATGTAGAGAAAAATGTTCAACAGAAATTATCCCGCTTTGGTTATTATGTTGGTATGAGCTATCAAATCATCGATGATATTCTGGATTTTACTGGAAATGAGAAGGAATTGGGCAAACCTGCAGGAGGGGATTTACTGCAAGGAAATATAACACTTCCGGTGCTTTTTGCTATGGAGGATGAAGAAATTCACTCAAGAATTTGCAAGGTTCATGAACATACAACACGTGGGGAAATCGATCAGATCATTGCGTTAATTAAACAATCAGATTCGATTAAAAAATCGGTTGCTGTCAGTGATCATTATTTAAATAAGGCTCTTGCCATCATTGATGAACTTCCACAGAATAAAGCCAAACGAGCTCTAAAGGATATTGCGAATTTTATTGGAAAACGAAAATTTTAGGATATTGCTAAATTTTCGAAACAATGATAATATTTTCGTGGGTTATCTAGTAGTTAGATGATTTATATACATAGAGTTTTAGGAGTGGAACAAATGGAAAAAACATTTTTAATGGTTAAACCAGATGGAGTTCAGAGAAATTTAGTAGGTGAGATTGTTTCTCGCTTTGAAAAGAAAGGCTTTCGTCTTGTTGGGGCTAAATTAATGCAAATCACTAATGAATTAGCCGAACAACATTATGGAGAGCATAAGGAACGTCCTTTCTTCGGTGAATTAGTAGAATTTATTACATCAGGTCCTGTATTTGCAATGGTTTGGGAAGGCGAAGAAGTCATTTCAACGGCAAGGAAAATGATGGGTTCAACAAACCCTAAGGATGCCGAGCCTGGAACAATTCGCGGTGATTACGCAGCTACCGTTGGAAAAAATGTAATTCATGGCTCTGATTCACCAGAAAGTGCAGAAAGAGAAATTGGTTTATTTTTTAAAGAAGTGGAATTAGTTGATTATTCTAAGCTCATAAGTGAATGGGTTTACTAATTAGCAAAAAATACTTGTACTTTGTACAAGTATTTTTTTGTAAACGGATTCAAGTACTTTCCTAAGTAAAATGATGAAAAGGCTTTTTAAATTATTGATATGCATCACCTATTTTTCGTTATAATTGTCATGTTGGATAAAAAATTAGAGGAGAAACACAAATGGCTGATGATTATCAACTATTTATTCAAAATATCAAGAAAAAGACAGGAATAGATTTATCCCAATATAAAGAAGCACAGATGAAACGTAGATTAACATCTCTATACGAAAAAAGGGGCTTTCATACATTTCAAGATTTCTATAATGGAGTAAGTAAGGAAGCAGAATTATTACAAGAATTTCTTGATCGGATGACGATTAACGTTTCGGAATTTTATCGGAACGCGAAAAGATGGGAAGTCTTAGAAAAAAAAATCCTTCCCAAAATGTTAGAGAAGAATAAGCGCTTAAAAATTTGGAGTGCAGCATGCTCTACTGGGGAAGAGCCCTATACAATTGCGATGATTCTGTCCAAATTTATTCCTATGCCACAAATCGATATACTTGCCACTGATATTGATGAAATTGTTCTTGAAAGAGCCAAAAAGGCTATCTACCCAGAACGTTCGCTAAATGAAGTTCCTCAGGATATTAAACGAAAATTTTTCACTCAGGATGGCAGTTTTCATCAGGTTGCGGATGAAATAAAGAAAACCGTCACGTTTCGAAAACAAAATCTTCTTGCTGATTCCTTTGGCGGGCCATTCGATTTGATTGTTTGTCGCAATGTTTTAATTTATTTTACAGAAGAAGCCAAGGATGGCCTTTATAAGAAATTTAGCACAGCGTTAAAACCAGGAGGTATTTTCTTTGTTGGCAGTACAGAACAAATCTTTAATCCGGGACTTTATCAGCTAGAAACAGAAGATACTTTTTTTTATCGAAGAAAATAAAACGACAGGAGGCTGTCCCTAAAGAATCGTTAAAAGCGAATTTTTAGGGTTTAGCCCTTTTTTATTTGTTAGTCATTATACAAAATGGAATCATTTTCTATTTATATAAAGTTCATTCTAATTTTTTTCTCTGAGTTGATTGGAGTGGAAGGCGCGAAGACTCCTGCGGGAATAAGGGGCAGGGGAGACCCCGCAGGAGCGTTAGCGACGAGGAGGCTCCCCGTCACGCCCGCGGAAAGCGAAGCGCCTGGAACGGAAATCAACGGAACAATTTAAGAGAACCAAACAAAAAGAGGTATCCCCAAAAAATATACTTTTGAGACACCCCTTTTTTTCATTCTCATCTTTTTTGCAGGTGGGAATGGATCAATTGTTGGATGAAAACAGATTGGTCAAAGGACGAACCTCGTGATAAAATGACATAAATCTCAAAAAATTCGTAATCTAGTTTTCCGTATTTAATTTTACTATTTTTTCTTGTATCTGTATGATATATTGGTACATAATCCTTTAATAAGTTGAAGGGGGAAAGAGTTTTGCGATACTTAACAGCCGGTGAGTCCCATGGACCACAATTAACAACTATTATCGAAGGATTGCCTGCAGGAATGCCTTTGACAAAGGAAGACATTAATAACGAATTACTAAGAAGACAAAAGGGGCATGGTCGAGGTAGAAGAATGCAAATCGAAAGGGATTTGGTTCAAATGACAGGTGGAATTAGACATGGATATACATTAGGATCACCTGTTTCATTAGTTGTCGAGAACAACGATTGGAAGCATTGGACGAAAATCATGGGTCAGGATCCCGTTGATTCCGATGAGGAAGAAGAGATCAAACGTAAAATTACGCGACCAAGACCAGGGCATGCGGATCTAAATGGTGCCATAAAATACGGTCATCGGGATATGAGAAATGTCTTAGAACGTTCATCAGCCCGCGAAACGACAGTACGAGTTGCAGCAGGGGCTGTAGCTAAAAAGTTGTTATCGCTTTTAGGAATAGAGGTTGCGTCCCATGTGCTCGAAATTGGCGGAGTGAGGTCAAACGTCCATACATATTCCTCTCTTAAAGAAGTTCAAGAGATAACCGAAAAGTCACCAGTTCGTTGTTTAGACCCGTTAGCAGAAGTTCAAATGATGAAGGCGATTGATGATGCGAAGGCAAATGGAGATTCTATTGGGGGAATCGTTGAAGTCGTCATCGAAGGAATGCCTGCCGGTGTGGGCAGTTATGTTCATTATGACCGAAAGTTAGATGCAAAAATTGCGGGTGCATTTGTCAGCATCAATGCTTTTAAAGGGGTAGAATTTGGCATTGGTTTTGAAGCTGCTAGCAAGCCGGGCAGTGAGGTCCACGATGAAATTATTTGGGATGAGAAATCAGGATATTCCCGAAGAACCAACCGCCTTGGGGGGTTCGAAGGGGGAATGACAACAGGGATGCCAATTGTCGTAAGAGGTGTAATGAAACCAATCCCGACATTGTATAAGCCATTGCAAAGTGTGGATATCGATTCTAAGGAGCCGTTTACAGCTAGTATTGAACGTTCCGATAGCTGTGCAGTTCCTGCGGCAGCTGTGGTTGCTGAAAATGTTGTGGCATGGGAGCTTGCCTCTGCACTAGTGGAACAATTTTATTCTGATAGATTTGAAACATTAAAAGAATCAATTGATCGCCAACGTCAATATGCGAGGGAATTTTAATGAAAACAATTACAATTCGAACTCAATCGAAACAATACCCAACAATGATCGGTCATGGAGCTAGTGAATTATTAGCTCCTTTTCTTAAAGATAATTTTCCTAGTCTAACCAAACTCTTTATTATCACAGATGAACATATTCATCAGCTACACTTTGAATCCTTTATAGAACAATTACAGGATTTTCAATCTATTGTTTCCTATGTTGTGCCAAATGGAGAAAAAGCAAAAACCTTTGAAGTCTATTATCAACTTCTAACATTTGCCTTAGAACAGAAATTAGATCGAAAGTCCATGATTCTTTCCTTAGGTGGAGGGGCAGTTGGAGATGTTAGCGGATTTGTCGCAGGAACCTTTATGAGGGGAATTCCGTTTGTCCAGATTCCGACTACCATTTTAGCACATGATAGTGCAGTCGGGGGAAAAGTAGCGATCAACCATCCACTTGGGAAAAATCTAATTGGAGTATTTCATCAGCCAGAGGCTGTGATTTATGATTTAAACTTTTTAGGGACATTACCACAAAAGGAAAAAAGATCTGGTTTCGCAGAGGTGTTTAAAGAAGCGTTAATCGCAGATGGACAATTTTACCAATGGCTTTTAACTCATATTGATTCATTAGACTCCCTTTCTTCCGATCATCTGGCCTATTTTCTTGAGCAGGGCATGAGAATCAAGGGTTCCATTGTTGCTGAGGATGAAAAGGAAACAGGGGTACGGGCATTTCTTAACCTGGGGCATACCCTTGGTCATGCAATAGAAGCAGAGTTAGGATATGGGCAAATTACCCATGGTGAGGCTGTGGCCATCGGAACTATTTTTGCCCTTCGTTTAAGCTCTGAATTATTGGATTTAGATTTTAATCATCAGCAATTGGAAGATTGGTTAAGAAAACTGGGATATAGGATTGATTTACCAAAGCAACTTGATAATAACAAGCTATTAAACAGGATGAAATTAGACAAGAAGTCTGTTGGTCAAAATGTTCATTTTGTCCTTCTAGAAAAAATCGGAGTACCAAAAATGGTTGAGGTGCAGGATGTGTTGCTTTTACAAAAGCTTGAAGAGTTTAAGGTAAAGGGAGAGAAGATGAATGATTAGAGGAGTAAGAGGAGCTACAACGGTACCTGAAAACTTTGAACAAGAAATTTTATCAGCAACGGAACAATTGATGAAGGAAATGATTGCTCAAAATAAAATTGAACCGGATAATGTTGCTTCTGTTTTCATTTCTGTAACGGATGATATTGATGCAGCGTTTCCAGCTAAAGCGATCCGCTCTCTAGAGGGTTGGACTTTTGTTCCTGTTATGTGCATGCGTGAAATTCCCGTAAAAGATTCTTTAACACATTGCATTCGTATTATGGTTCACGTCAATACCTACCAACATCAGAAGGATATTCAACATGTATACTTAGAGGAAGCAACTTGCTTACGGCCGGATTTAAAACATGATGATGACAAATGAAAAAAATTCGCCACATTATTGTAAGTATGATAAAATAAATATACTTTAACGCTTTAAAGCGTATCGGAAATAAACTTTAATGCTCTATAATGAGGTGAAACCAATGAGATGGAAAGAACAATTATTGACTTTAACTCCATATCAACCTGGTAAAACAATTGGAGAGGTAAAGAGACAATACGGGTTAAAGGATATTACAAAACTAGCTTCAAATGAGAATCCGTTTGGGTGTTCAAAGGTAGTGTTGGAAGTTTTACAAAAGGCTGCTCATTTTGAAAAATATCCAGATGGCTATGCAACCGAATTTCGATTTCAATTGGCGAAATTTTTAAAAGTTCAACCGGATCAATTGATTTTTGGAAATGGTTCTGATGAAATTATCCAAATTATTTCTCGAGCACTGCTCGATGAAAGATACAATACGGTCATGGCTACGCCAACATTTTCACAGTATAAACATAATGCTATAATCGATGGAGCAAAAAGCATAAGAGAGATTCCTTTAATTGATGGGGAGCACGATTTGACTGCGATGTTGAATGCGATTGACGATAAGACAAATGTAGTTTGGCTCTGCAGTCCGAATAATCCTACCGGAGCCTATATTCCGGAAGATAAGTTGATTAACTTTTTAAATATGGTGCCAAAATCTACGCTTGTTGTCCTTGATGAAGCTTATTACGAATATGTAGTTGCAGAGGATTACTATAATTCCATTGAGTTGTTAAAGGATTATCAAAACTTAATTGTGTTAAGGACCTTCTCCAAAATATATGGCCTTGCCAGTTTCCGTGTAGGGTATGGGGTAAGTCATCCCGATGTCATCCGTGCCCTTGAACCTGCAAGAGGTCCATTTAATACAAATACATTAGGGCAATTGGTTGCGGCAAATGCGATAAAGGATCAAGCCTTTGTGAATTCCTGCCGCAAAGCAAATCGGGAAGGCTTACAGCAGTATTATGATTTTTGTGAAGAAAATGGATTGAACTATTTTCCTTCTCAAGCCAATTTTATATTAATTGATTTTGATAGAGAAGGAAATGAAGTTTTCCAATATTTAATTGAAAGAGGCTATATCGTTCGTTCAGGAAATGCATTAGGATTTCCTACGTCAGTTAGAATTACAGTCGGTTCAAAAGAACAAAATGAAGGTTTAATCCAATTATTAAAAGAATATGTATCTCAAATTAAAGCACATTCTTAAATTTGCTATTTGTTAACAAAAAGTGGGTGTTTTCCCTTGAGGGGTCAAGTGTTTGTCATTGGGTTGGGATTGATTGGCGGTTCAATTGCCCTTTGTATAAAAGAAGCGCATAAAGATTCGGTTCTCATTGGGTATGATATAAATCATGAACAATGTAAGCTTGCAAAAATGCTAGGGGTTATTGATTCAATTGCGGAGTCAATTGAGCAAGGAGCAAAGGAAGCAGATTTAATTGTGATTTCCACACCAGTGAAGGAATCAGTAAAAATCATTGATTTACTTTGTTCCATAGAATTAAAGAAAAATGTGATTATCACGGATGCAGGCAGTACAAAAATGGAGATTGTTAGTGCTGCAGAGTGTTTAAAGGAAAAAGGACTTACATTTATTGGCGGGCATCCTATGGCAGGCTCTCATAAAAGTGGTGTGAGTGCTGCAAAAGCGCTTTTATTTGAAAATGCCTTTTATTTATTAACTCCTGAGGAAACTACTCAACAAGAGAAAATGGAGCAACTACAAACTTGGTTAATGGGGACAAAAGCGAAGTTTTTAGTTGTTACTCCAGAGGAACATGATTATTTAACGGGTGTGATTAGTCATTTTCCACATGTGATTGCAGCATCCCTTGTTCATCAAGCAGAGCAAACAAGCCAGAATCAGAAGCTTGTTACAAGGCTTGCTGCAGGGGGATTTCGTGATATAACAAGGATTGCATCAAGCAGCCCAACGATGTGGAAGGATATCCTTCTGCAAAATAGGAGCGTACTGCTCCAATTATTGCAAAAATGGCAGCATGAGATGACAAAAATCACCACCATGCTTGAAAACGAGAATGAGGACGCCATTTATCAATATTTTTTTCAGGCGAAACAATTTCGAGATGAGCTACCGCAAAAGGAAAAAGGAGCAATCCCGGCCTTTTACGAATTATTTGTTGATATTCCGGATTACCCAGGGATTATTTCTGAAATTACTGGGTTTCTTGCAAAAGAAAGTATTAGCATTGTCAATATTCGCATTCTTGAAACCAGAGAGGATATTAACGGAGTGCTTGTGATTAGTTTTCAAACAGAGGAAGATCGCCTTCGTGCTGATCAATGTATCAGGCATTATTCCAATTATGAAACCTCGATAGAGCCTTAAGTCTTGAAAAAATAAATGTTACATTTTTTATAATTGAGGGGGGTTCGAATGGAAAAAATAGAATTGCGAACTAACGCAGAGCAACTGAAGGGCGAGATAAGCGTTCCTGGAGATAAATCTATTTCACATCGTTCTATCATGTTTGGTGCGATTGCCGATGGAAGGACGACGGTCAGTAATTTTTTATTAGGGGATGACTGTCTAAGTACCATTTCATGTTTTAAAAAGCTAGGGGTTCACATTGAGCAGCAGGGACAGGAAGTTGCAATCGAAGGAAAAGGCTTTGAAGGGTTAATGGAATCGGAAGAAGTCTTAGATGTCGGAAATTCCGGAACTACGATTCGATTATTACTGGGAATCCTGGCAGGAAGACCCTTCTTTTCAAGCTTAGTTGGAGATCAATCCATTGGGAAAAGACCAATGACAAGGGTTACGAAGCCATTAAGTATAATGGGTGCCAAAATTGATGGCAGACAGGATGGAAAATACACACCATTATCTGTTCGAGGAGCGGCATTAAAAGGAATGGAATATACCATGCCGGTAGCAAGTGCTCAGGTGAAATCCTCATTATTATTTGCTGGCCTGCAAGCGAGAGGTACTACAAGGATTATTGAGCCTGCTAAAACCAGAGATCATACAGAACGGATGATTCGAAAATTTGGAGGTAACCTAAAGGTAGACGGTAAGATTATGGAAGTGGAAGGCGGCCAGCCCCTGAAAGGTACGCATATTCATGTTCCGGGTGATATCTCTTCAGCGGCCTTTTTTCTGGTGGCAGGAGCGATTCTCTCAAAAAGTGAAATAAAGTTAAAAAACGTCGGCCTTAATCCAACCAGAACAGGAATTCTAGATGTTCTCACAGAGATGGGGGTGGATTTCACGATTGAAGGAAATGAAGAAGAACTTTTTGAACCATGTGGCGATATGATCATTCGCAGTTCAAGGATAAAGGGAACCGTGATTGAAGGCGATATGATTCCTCGATTAATCGATGAAATCCCTATCATTGCCCTTTTGGCAACACAGGCTGAAGGGACGACAATCATTAAAGATGCTGAGGAATTAAAGGTAAAGGAAACGAATCGAATTGATACGGTTGTTAATGAGTTATCTAAGCTTGGTGCTAAAATTGAGGCAACTTCTGACGGCATGATTATCTATGGAAAGAGTTCATTATCAGGTGGAGTGGTTTCTAGTCACGGCGATCATAGAATCGGGATGATGCTCGCGATTGCTGCTTTAGTATGTAAAGAAAAGGTGTATCTTGAAAACAGCGAGGCAATTTCAGTCTCCTATCCGACTTTTTTTGCTGATTTACATCGTCTAATGGATTTGTGATTGTGAAGCTAGCTATTTTTTTTAGGTTTTTTTCGTAAACTTTGTTGCTTTTGGCATAAATAAGTTAGAGGTCCATTCAGATTGTCCTGAATTCATTCAAAGGCATTTGTGGCGGGGAATCACGAGCCTATTTGAAACCTAAATTGAATTTTAAGGCAATTGTGTTCGAAATAAGCGCTTATTTTAGACAGTATGGCTGAATTTTAAAGCAGTTGTGTCCGAATTAGGAACCAGTCAGACGACTTGAATGAAATTCCAAAGAAATGGATTTCGAATCAGAAGTCCTACGGTGAGAGATTAAAATGCAATTGTTCGAAAAAACAACAATTGCTGTAAAAACAGAAATCATAAAAAAGGTCTGGCATTCGAAGGAGTCGGACCTTTTTGGTTGGGACAAATTATAGGTATAATTTTGAGATTTTCTCATAGCTTGTCATAAGACCTGTTAGGAGTGGTTTTATGGCTTATATTATTGATAATGCAAATCTTTTAAAAAAGGAAGAACTTGCTAAGCTGTCTATCTTGATTAAGAATGAAACAATTCTCGCGATTCGACCGGAATTTAAGAGGTACAGGTATATGAAAATGGATGCTTCTCCATTTATTATGACGCCTTCCCATATTTTATTGGATTCACAAATTCCGCTAGAAGAACCCTTTCCTGTCCTAAAAGAGTACTTTATTAAGGAGTTCATTGGAAAGGGATGTACGTCATTTTTAACCTATTTTAAGGTTGATAAGGAGTATTTATTAGAAGAAGGCTCTAAAATGTTAAAAACAAAATTACTCAATAGTCCAATCGATTATATTATTGGTGTCAAAATTCCTCAAAGTCTTTTAACTACGACCCTCATAAGAAAAGCAAAGAAAATGAAGATTCCTATCATCTTTGTCGAAGTTCATGATTTAGAGCAATTTCAACGAATCCCCTGGGGTTGGATTAAGGAAGCTTTATTTCCCTACAATTGTCCGTTAGCTCCGATATTTTCATTTCATCAACAACGTGATAAAATTCAGGCGCAAGCTATTTGGAATAAGACGATGAAAAAAGAGAGAATCAGGGCGTTTGAAGATGAACTTAAGGAAAAGACCCCACTAACCTTAGATAAATTAAAAAAGATCGGAATTTATCCCTTGAAAGCATATTTGAATCAGGGAGGAGAAGTAAGTTATAATTTTTATTTAAACTCTCAGGAAATCAGAAAGATTGAAGAATCCGAGCTATTTCATTATCATAATAATAGACTTATGATTACGGTTCATAAAGGAACCATTATTAGATCTTTGGAGGATGTTGTATTTCGCCCGGGCTTTGGGGAACATGTCACCATCCATACTCCTTTAATCTTCAGTGCTGATTAGCAGAAAGGAAATGTTAATGGATAGAGTAAGAAAAATTATTTCAATGATTGAAAATGGCGAACATCAAGAGGCACTGAAAAAATATGAGCACATCCTGAACTCTGGATCAAATGATGAGAAGTTTTTATTGGCGGAAGAATTATTCCGTTTGGGATTTCTAGATGAAGCAAAAGCACTATTTCAAAGATTGCTGGAATCTTATCCGGAGGAAGGAGAATTAATGGTCCTTCTTGCGGAAACCTATATAGAGTTAGGGGACGAGGATAAGGCTATTGTCCTATTAGATGAAATTCATGAAACAGATCCAAGCTATCCAGAGGCTCTTCTCCTTCTTGCTGACCTTTATCAAATGGAGGGGCTCTATGAGGTAAGTGAACAAAAATTATTAGATGCAAAATCAATTTTGAAGGAAAATGAAATCATCGATTTTGCACTCGGTGAGCTTTATTCGGAACAAGGAAAATTTTTGGAAGCCATTCATTATTATCAAAAGGTATTGCCACATAATAATGAAATTGCAGGTGTAAATGTTAATCAGCGATTAGGCGACGCATTTAGTGCTGGAGGGGCATTTGAGGATGCCTTGCCATATTATGAAAAGGCTCTGGATGAAAAGCTAGAAATTAATACTTTATTCAGTCTTGCATTTACAGCGCTACAAGCTGGCTTCAATAAAACGGCGATTGAAAAATTTGAGCAGCTTAAAGTATTAGACCCTGAATATCATTCTTTGTATTTATTTTTGGCAAAGGCGTATGAACGTGAAGAGGAGCTAGACTTAGGCTTTGCTTCCATTAAGGAAGGCATTAAGCAAGATGAATATAATAAGGATTTATATTTTTATGGTGGAAAAATGGCTTTAAAGCTGGGTGATGAAGAAGAAGCAGAGAAGCTTTTGAGGGAGGCTCTTGCATTAGACCCCGAATTTATTGATGCAGCGTTAACCTTAAATAAGCTATTTATGAAACAAGAGAATTATGAGAAGGTTATTGAATTGGTGGAGGAAATGGACCAAAATGAAGAGAGGGAGCCCCAACTTCTTTGGGATGCAGCCCTTGCTTATCAAAATTTGGAACAATATTCACAGTCATTAAACAAATACCGTCTTGCATATACTTATTTTAAGAATCAACCAGAGTTTTTAAAAGATTTTGGTTATTTTCTAATTGAAGAAGGAGAAAATGATCAGGCTGCCGAAATCTTTAAGAAACTACTTCAATTAGATCCAACAAATGAAGAATACCTAGATATTTTACAAAGAATTTCAGATGAATTTATTTAAAAAGTTGCAAGCAGAGGAGGGAATCTAAGATGGCTACCCCTGTATCTGTCAACGAGAAGAAGGAGTTTATACGCTGGTTCCTTAATCATTATCAATTAAAAAGACGAGAATGTGTGTGGATTTTAAATTATTTAATGAGTCATGACCAATTAATGGAAAAGGTTCATTTTGTTGAACATGCAGGATACTGTCCACGAGGTCTTGTGATGTCAACGCACTGTGTTGATGAAGTTCCTTTTCGTTTTTATAAAGAAAACGTAATGACTACAGATGCAGAGAAGTCCTTCCATGACATTCGTCTTAATAGGGATGAAGAAATTTATATTCAGTTGAATTTCCACGCCTCTAATTTAGCACACCAATATGCTGCTGTTTTAGAGGATAACCCCTATATGCCAAAAAATCTCGAAATAAGTGAAAAGGATAAAATCCTAGCTGAAAAACTTCTTGACGAAAGCATTGAAACCTATCAAAGAGAGAAATTACTGCAGTTAATCGATGAGGCATTGGATCGAAATGATAAAGAGGCATTCATGACTCTTACGAAGCAACTGAGTAAACTTAAAAATTGAAATGGAGAAAAGTCTGCTTAGGAGCAGACTTTTTATTTTGCCTTATTTCACGCTTTATAATTATTTGTTATGATTAAACTGATGGGAAAATTTCAATGATTGTTTGGAGTGATTGAGATGAAATGGGAATCTAAGGATATGGATGTATATCTAACTGCAAAGGAATATGTGGATACGGCGGTATTACCTTTGTTACCTGTATCATTCGGTGAAGACATGAAGCAGGTTGTAGGAATGGGGGAATTTATTTCCCTATTAATGCCACAGCTTGAAAAGCAATTTAAGGGTCGTATTTTCCTTCTACCGCAATATTCCTATTTAAAGACTTCAGAAGAGGGTAAGCGGATAAGCGATCTCCATGATTGGGTCACACATATAAGGAATCATGGTTTCAAGCATATTTTCTTTATTACCTCTGATAGTGATTGGAAAGCAGGGGAGGACAAGCTTAATGGAGAGTTAATATGGTTGCCTTCTATTCCATTAGAAAACATGGAGGAAAAGTATAAAAGAACGATCCTCGAAGAGCAAGTGAAACAATTGCTACAATTAATTATCCAAAAATGGCAAGATAATTAATAATTTTTTGATTATTTTGACACAAGCTTGTCATGTTTTCATTACAGTAGTATATTGACCTTGCAAGAAAGTTGATATATCATTGTTATGTCCTAGTATTATTAAAGTGTTGAATTATGTCCGTTGGACTCAACTTTAGAAATAGGGGGGGGAAATGAATGAGTAAACAACGTGTTTCAAGACGTCAATTCCTTAACTATACACTTACTGGTGTAGGCGGTTTCATGGCAGCTGGAATGCTAATGCCAATGGTTCGTTTTGCAGTGGATCCTGTATTACGAGCAAATGCAAGTGGAGATTTTGTTACTACAGATAAGAAAATTTCCGACATCACTGCTGAACCGACACGAGTTGACTTTTCTTTCAAGCAACAAGATGCATGGTATGAATCAGATGTTACAAGTTCTGCATGGGTCTACAAAAGTGACAAAGGGGAAATTGTTGCTTTGTCTCCAGTATGTAAGCATTTAGGCTGTACAGTTGACTGGAATAAAGATAAGGCGAATCCAGAACACTTCTATTGTCCATGTCACGGCGGTCTTTACACAAAAGATGGTACAAACGTACCGGGTACACCGCCAAGTGCACCACTGGATGTCTATCCTTTTAAAGAAGTAGATGGATTCCTAGCATTAGGTCAAAAAGCAAAACCACGAAAGGAGGCGTAGATCTTGTTTAACAAACTTTATGATTGGGTTGATGAACGTTTGGATGTTACGCCTTTGTGGCGCGATATTGCAGATCATGAGGTTCCTGAACATGTAAACCCAGCGCATCATTTTTCTGCTTTCGTTTACTGTTTTGGTGGACTAACATTTTTCATCACCGTAATTCAAATTTTATCTGGAATGTTCCTAACCATGTATTATGTACCAGATATTAAGAATGCATGGGAATCAGTTTATTATTTACAAAATGAAGTCGCATTTGGACAAATTGTCCGCGGCATGCACCATTGGGGTGCAAGTTTAGTTATTGTAATGATGTTTTTACATACGTTACGCGTTTTCTTCCAAGGTGCATATAAAAAACCTCGTGAATTAAACTGGATCGTTGGGGTTCTTATTTTCTTCATTATGCTAGCTCTTGGTCTTACGGGTTATTTATTACCATGGGATATGAAAGCGTTATTTGCGACAAAGGTAACACTTCAAATTATTGATAATGTGCCTTTTATTGGACCATATTTGAAAATATTAATGTCGGGTCATGCTGATATTGTTGGAGCTCAAACCATTTCACGTTTCTTTGCAATCCATGTATTCTTTTTACCGGCTGCATTGTTTGCGTTAATGGCTGCCCATTTCTTAATGATTCGTAAACAAGGTGTTTCTGGACCATTGTAAGATTGAATATTTTGTTATTTTAATAGTTTCGAAAAGAAGGAGGGGATTCGTTAATGCATCGTGGAAAAGGGATGAAGTTTGTGGGTGATTCACGCGTACCTGCAGCTGAACATCGTATGCAGAACATTCCAAAAGATTATTCGGAATATCCAGGCAAAACGGAAGCTTTTTGGCCAAACTTTCTTTTAAAAGAATGGATGGTTGGGGCGATATTTTTAATCGGTTTCTTATGCTTAACTGTAGCGCATCCAGCTCCGTTGGAAAAAATTGCTGATCCAAGTGATACAGGATATATTCCAATGCCGGACTGGTATTTCCTATTTTTATATCAATTATTGAAATATGCTTATGCATCAGGGCCATATACCGTTATTGGAGCTCTGGTTATTCCGGGACTTGCTTTTGGTGGATTATTGCTTGCTCCATTTATTGATAGAGGACCAGAACGTCGTCCGTCAAAACGTCCACTGGCAACTGGATTTATGTTATTAGCACTCGCTGCTATTACATTCCTTACTTGGCAATCCGTTGCGAATCATGACTGGGCTGCTGCAAAAGAACAAGGAAAAATTGTTGCAGAAGCGGATATTGATACAAATTCTGAAGGTTACAAGCTTTACAGTAGTAAAGGCTGTGTATCTTGTCATGGTGATAATCTTCAAGGTGGTGCCGCAGCACCTTCTCTTGTGGATAATGGCTTAAAACCGGAAGAAGTAGCTAAAATCGCAAAAGACGGTATACGTACAATGCCAGCAGGAGTCTTCAAAGGTACTGATGAAGAGCTTCAAAAGCTAGCTGAATTTATTTCTTCTGTAAAAAGTAAATAAGATTTCTTCTCAAAAAGCTGACGTGTTTGCGTCAGCTTTTTTGTACTTAAAGTTTGTGTGTAATTTTGATAAAATACAAATAATAGCGAAAATAGAGTTTCGATAGAGAAGAGGAATGAAATGAATTGGATATACGCGTGTCTATCTAATAGAAATGTGCTATGGCTGCTTTTGATTGTGAATATACTCGGGACTATTTATGGATATTATTGGTATGGATGGCAGTTGAAAGATACTCCTGCAATCTTTTTGCCCTTTGTTCCTGATAGTCCGACGGCGAGTCTTTTTTTTGTGTTTGTCTTAATAGCTTTTTTGTTTAAACGAAATTGGCCGCTAATTGAAGCGTTGGCGATTGTGACTCTATTTAAATATGGTATATGGGCAGTTATCATGAACTTACTTGTTCTTAAAGTCACAGGAGAACTTAATTGGGCAGGATATTTATTAATCGTTTCACATGGTGCGATGGCAATCGAAGGATTACTATATTCACCGTTTTATCGAATGAAAAGATGGCATCTAGTTGTTGCGGGCATATGGACATTACATAACGATATCATTGATTATGTATACTTTATGATGCCAAGGTACCAGGTGCTTGATCAGTATACAGCTAATATTGGGTATTTTACATTTTGGTTAAGCATATGCTCATTAGCGATTGCCTACTACTTAACGATAAGAAAAAATCGCTTGCAACTAAATATGAATTATTAGAATATTATGGTCTAACCTTGTCCAAACCCTCATAACATTTAATAGTAATTAGAGGGGGGACAAGAATGCGAGCAAAGTTTGCCATATTTGCTTTAATTATATTGCTATTAACTCCGGTTTCCGCGTATGCAGATAAAGAATCACCCATAGACAGACTTGATCATATATCTGATGAAGCACTGCAAATGGTGAAATCTGAAAGAAATGAAGATGCCAAAAAGCTCCTTCAATATTTTTTAAATCAATTTGATACAATAAAGAATGAGCACCCATTAACGATGGATGAACTACGAATGGTTACGATTGCTTATGATGAGGCGCTGAAAGCTGCTACAGATGCTGATGTGACACAAGAGGAAAAGGTTCATAAGGTGACCAAATTCAGATTAATTATGGATGCGCTAAACTCCGAGCATCAGCCGTTATGGGCTGAGATGGAGGATCCAATTATGAAATCGATAGAATCAATGATAAAATCTGCTAAACATAAGGATCGAGAAGATTTTCATACAGAGTTAAATACGTTTTTAGCACAATATGAACTGATATATCCGAGTTTAAAGCTAGATATCAACACTGAGCAAATCCAAAAGCTTGAGGCAAGAGTGGATTACATCGATCAATATCGCAGCCAGGTACTTGAAAAAGCTTCCAATCAAAAAGAACTTGTGGTATTGGAATCGGAATTATATCATATTTTTAATGAAGTGACAGAAGATGATGCGGACCCATCTTTGTGGTGGGTGATAATAACGACTGGGAGTATTATCATTGTTACATTAACCTATGTTGGTTTTAGAAAATATAGAGGACAAAAGGAAAAGGCACGAGAAAAGCTCTAGAGGGCAAAAAGATTGACAGCCAGGAAAGAAATTGACTAAAATTAAATTAATAAAAGAGTGCTTTAAGGAGGATCTTACTTCGTGTTCATGCTTGTTTATTTTGCAATAATCATTTTGATTCCAATTTGGGCTCAAACGAAAGTAAAAGGTGCATATAACAAATATTCAAAGGTTGCTTCATCTTCTTATCTGAAAGGTGCAGAGGTTGCGAGAAAGATTCTTGATGATAATGGCTTATATAATGTCGGCGTTGAAGAGGTAGGTGGGCATCTTTCTGACCACTATGACCCACGAACCAAAACGGTGCGGCTCTCATCGGGAAATTATCGCGGGTCTTCAGTAGCTGCAGCAGCGATTGCGGCGCATGAATGTGGACACGCAATTCAAGACCAACAGGATTATGCTTTTCTTCGCTTTCGACATGCTTTGGTTCCTGTAGCAAATCTTGGCTCAAATCTTTCCTGGATTTTAATTATGATTGGGATATTTGCACAGTTAAGTGGTCTACTTTTACTTGGAATCATTTGTATGGCAGCTGCAGTTTTATTCCAGGTTGTCACTCTTCCAGTGGAATTTAACGCTTCAAATCGCGCAATGGACCAAGTGGTTTCTTTAGGGATTATCAGAAATGATGAAGAAAGAGAAACAAAAAAGGTATTAAATGCAGCTGCGTTAACTTATGTTGCCGCTGCAGCAGTTGCTGTCCTTGAGTTAGTACGTTTATTGCTAATCTTTACCGGAATGCAAAATAATGAAGATTAATAATTGGGAAAGAGCCTGACACTTTTTTTGCCAGGCTCTTTTTGTGGAATTTTTTACCTATCAACGTTCAATGGGCATCTTATTTTCATCCAAGGTAAACCCTTCTCCAAGTACATCGTGCACAATTGTGACAGAAACAAAGGCATGAGGATCGACGGAATCGATGATATTTTTTAAGCGAACAATTTCATTTTTGGCAACCACACAATAGAGTACCTCACGATCTTCCTTTGTAAAGGAGCCGTACCCTCTTAAAACTGTAACGCCTCGGTACATTTCCTCCATAATCTTATTCGCAATCTCATTATTATGATTGGAGATAATCATTGCCCCTCTTGCTGTATAGGCACCTTCCTGCATGAAATCAATCACTCTTGCGCCGATAAAGACTGCGACTAATGTATACATCGCTTCTCGGTAGGATAGATAAAAAACTAATGAAATCGTAATGACGCAAAAGTCGAAGATAAACATCGTTTTTCCCATGCTAACCCCAAAGAATTTATGTACGAGACGTGCGATGATATCTACTCCTCCGGTTGTGCCGCCGTAGCGAAAAATAATCCCGAGACCGATACCGATAAATACACCAGCAAATAAAGCGGCGAGCATTAAATCTTCATAGAGGGGCATTTCAAAGGAATATCTTTGGAAAATCCAAAGAAATACCGATACCCCCACTGTTCCGATAATGGTATAAAGAAAGGTAGTCTTGCCGAGAAGTTTCCAGCCGACAAAAAATAATGGTATATTTAAAATTAAATTGGTATAAGATGGATCCCATTTGAAAAGGAAAAAGAGCAGCAGTGTGATTCCTGTAAATCCACCTTCTGCTAGATTATTCTGCATATTAAAATGAACAAGACCAAAAGCTAAAATTGCTGCTCCAAGTAGAATAAAAAAAGTATTTTTAAATCGAATTCCTAAAAACATTATGATAATTCCTCTCTTTCCTATAGATGCAAATGAGCGTATTTATTATACGGTACTAAAATTTAGATAGCAATAAGGGGTTAAGGAAAAGAGAGCAAAATGTTAAGCAGATTCTATAGTAAATAAAATATTTGTAATAAAGGTTATATTTAGCTAACATGAAAGAGAAAAGCAGATTCTTTCCTTATTTCATTGTACTCAGGTAATAAGGAACATAAAGGTGAGAAAGTTGAGCGAAAAAACATTGAAAGCGATACAAACAGAAGTGGATGACTACATCAGCCAATTTAAAGAAGGCTATTTTAGTCCATTAGCGATGCTTGCACGTATGACAGAGGAGCTAGGAGAATTAGCACGGGAAGTCAATCACCATTTTGGAGAAAAGCCCAAAAAGAAAACAGAAGCTGACAAAGAAATGGAGGATGAATTAGGAGATTTACTCTTTGTTCTTATTTGCTTTGCGAATTCGTTGAATATCGATTTAACGGAAGCTCATAATCGTGTCATGCACAAATTTAATACAAGAGATAAAAATCGTTGGACAAGAATTGATGGAAAAGAGGGAGACTGAGGAATGAATCAAGTAAAAATGGTCATCGCAGGACCGAGAGGCAGAATGGGAAGAGAAGCTGTTCAGATGGTTCTAAAAACGGAAAACTACCAATTAGTTGGAGTTGTCGATCACAAAAATGATGGCAAAAAATTAAGAGATTTAGATGGATTTCCTCAGATGGATATTCCTGTTTATTCAAATATTGAGCTTTGCTTAACAGAGGTTCGTCCAGATGTTTTCATTGATTTAACAACACCAGAGGTCGGAATGTACCACACAAAAACTGCACTTACCTATGGTGTAAGACCAGTTGTCGGTACAACAGGTTTTACTAAAGAAAATTTAGCAGAGCTAAGACAAATTTGTGAAGAAAAACAATTAGGCTGCATCATTGCTCCAAACTTTGCGATTGGGGCTGTATTAATGATGAAGTTCTCACAAATGGCAGCCAAGTATTTTCACGATATTGAAATCATTGAGCTACATCATGATCAGAAATTAGATGCGCCATCTGGCACAGCCGTGAAAACAGCTGAAATGATGGCAGACGTCAGAAAAACAAAAATTCAAGGTCATCCAAATGAGAAAGAAACATTAGCTGGTGCAAGAGGGGCAAATTACGAAGGAATGCATATCCATTCTGTAAGGCTGCCAGGATTAATTGCCCATCAAGAAGTATTGTTTGGATCTGAAGGACAAACATTGACGATTCGCCATGATTCATATAATAGAGTATCCTTTATGTCAGGTGTCAAATTAGCAGTTGACACAGTCCTAAATCTTGAAACGCTTGTTTATGGATTAGAAAATATTATCGAGTAAGGATGGGGAAGGACATATGAATATTGCCTTAATCGCACATGATCGAAAAAAAGATGACATCGTACGATTTGCAATTGCTTACCAAGAAATATTGGCTCAGCATAAATTGTACGCAACAGGAACAACGGGTTTAAAAATTATCGAAGCAACGGGACTATCCATCCACCGTTTTCAGTCGGGACCATTAGGCGGAGATCAAGAGATTGGTTCTCGAATTGCGAAAAATAAAATGGATTTAGTGATTTTTTTACGTGATCCGCTAACGGCACAGCCTCATGAACCAGATGTTTCGGCCCTTATTCGCCTTTGTGATGTCTATTCCGTTCCATTGGCAACGAATATGGGGACAGCAGAAGTATTAATTAAGGGCTTACAAAGAGGCGATTTATCTTGGAGAGAAATTGTCCGGGAAAAAGATGGTGAAACAAAGTGAATTCAAACTGTTTGTTACATATACTAGCCTTTGGTGCACATGCTGACGACGTTGAAATCGGCATGGGTGGGACCATTGCCAAATATGCCTCTCAGGGAAAAAAGATTGGAGTTTGCGATTTAACCAGAGCAGAGCTTTCTTCAAATGGAGACGTTGAAACACGAAAAAAGGAAGCGAATGAATCTGCTCAAATCTTAGGTCTAACACTAAGAGAAAATCTTGAATTACCCGATAGAGGACTATATATAGAAGAAGAAGCAATTCGTTCAATTGTAACTATTATTAGAAAATACCGTCCGCAAGTCGTTTTTTCCCCTTTCATAATTGATCGTCACCCTGATCACGGGAATTGTACACGTCTTGTTGAAGAAGCTATCTTTTCAGCGGGAATTAGAAAGTACGAAGATAGGGAGCAACTTCCACCACATCACGTATTGAATCATTATTTATATATGATTAATGGATTTCATAAGCCGGATTTTGTTATAGATGTAACACCATTTATGGATAAAAAGATTGCCTGTCTTAACGCCTATCAGAGTCAATTTACAAGAGGGGTTAATACAACGAATACGCCACTAGTCAATGGATATATCGAAAATGTCACTGCAAGAGAACGGTTATTTGGAAGTGAGGTAGGTTTACCATTTGCGGAAGGATTCAAGACAAAGAAGCCTTTCAAAGTTCATTTTGATTTACTAGGAGAGTAAGATGAAAAAGTTAAAGATAGGAATTACCTGTTATCCCACAGTGGGGGGATCGGGTGTTGTTGCAACGGAACTTGGGAAAATGCTGGCAGAGAAGGGACATGAAATTCATTTTATAACGTCAAGTTTACCATTCCGTTTAAATCGTATGTATCATAATATCTATTTCCATCAAGTGGAGGTCAATCAATATAGCGTTTTTCAATATCCACCATATGATATAGCCCTTGCCAGTAAGATGGCTGAGGTGATTAATCGAGAGAATTTAGATTTGCTTCATGTTCACTATGCCATTCCTCATGCGGTTTGTGCGATTTTAGGAAAGCAAATGTGTGGAAAAGATGTAAAAATCGTGACAACTCTTCATGGAACAGACATTACCGTTTTAGGCTATGATCATTCACTTACAGAAGCCATTCGTTTTGGAATTGAAAAATCAGATGCTGTTACCGCAGTATCTAATTCCCTTATTTCTCAAACCTACGATTTAATTCGACCTAATAAAATGATTGAACCCGTTTATAATTTTGTAGATGAAAGAATCTATAATCGAGTTGAATCCGGGCATTTAAGAGATGAATTTGAAATTAAGCCGGATGAAAAAGTGATTGTTCATGTTTCAAATTTTCGAGCGGTGAAAAGAGTTCCTGATGTTGTCCGTACCTTCAAAAGAATTTCGGATAGAATACCTGCAAAGCTCTTATTAATTGGGGATGGTCCCGAAATGGCTGTCATTTGTGAATTAATTGATGAGCTGCAGCTCAGGGATAAAGTGCTGCTTTTGGGAAAACAGGACAGTTTAGAAGAATTATATTCGATTAGCGATTTAATGCTTCTCCTTTCAGAAAAAGAGAGCTTTGGTCTTGTTGCATTGGAAGCAATGGCATGTGGAGTACCATGTATTGGAACAAATATCGGAGGAATTCCAGAAGTAATCGCAGACGGTGTTAATGGTTATCTCTGTCCATTAGGAGATATTGATGATATTTCTAAAAAAGCATTGACCTTATTAGAAAATGATGCTTTATTAAGCAAAATGTCGACAGATTCGATTAAGATCGTGAATGAACGCTTTCGTGCTGATCTGATTGTTCGCCAATATGAGGATATCTATTTACGCTTAATGACTGATGGTGATTGATATGAAAGAACCTTTTTTACATGCTCTCCCTATTTTAAAAAAAATAGAAAATGCTGGGTTTGATGCTTATTTTATTGGCGGTTCAGTCCGGGATCTTTTATTAGGAAGAAAAATTGCAGATGTTGATATTGCTACATCTGCAACACCAATGGAAGTAAAGCAAATTTTTCCTAAGACGATTGATGTGGGGATTGAACATGGAACAGTGGTTATCCCTTTTAACGGACAAATGTATGAGGTGACCACTTTTCGCGCCGAGTCGGAATATGAAGATTTTCGGAGACCAAAGGAAGTTCAATTTATTCGGTCCTTACAGGAAGATCAGAAACGTAGAGATTTCACCATGAATGCCATCGCGATGGACAAACTTGGAAATATGATAGATCCATTTTTCGGTAGAAAAGCTATAGAAGAGGGAATCATTAAAACCGTTGGGGTAGCTGAAGAGCGATTTCAAGAAGACGCCCTAAGAATGATGCGAGCTGTCCGTTTTTTGAGTCAATTATCCTTTAAGCTTGATCATGAAACGTTTTTGGGGATTGTGCAAAATCGTGACTTGTTAGAAAAGATTGCAGTCGAAAGAATCGTGGTTGAATTTGAAAAACTATTAATGGGAAAGAACAGAAGGCAAGCTTTAAAGATATTAATCGAAAGTGGTTTATATCAATACTTACCAGGTTGTTCCTCATTTAGAAATGAAATTGAAAAATTGAGTATGTTGGAAATTGAAAGTCTTGAACTTGATCAGATTTGGCTTCTCCTCATTTATTTGTTTGGTTTAAAAGGTAAAATGGTGATGGATTTTTTAAAAAAATGGAAGTTACCCAGCAAAAAAATCCAATGGATACAAAAGGGTGCAGCTTGGTTGGAACGAAGAGTGGAAAAGAATTGGTCCATCAATTCGCTTTATCAAGCAAAGCTTGATATCGCAATCAGTGTGGAAAGGGTTTATAACGTTCTTTCCCATAATCAAGTGGATGAGTCCACTTCTTACATAAGGCAAACCTATTTAGCACTACCGATAAAAGAGCTGTCAGACTTAACGATTTCAGGAAATGAATTAATGGAATGGTACGGATTGGCGGCTGGGCCATGGATAAAAGAAAAAATCACGATCATTGAAAATGCTGTGTTATATCAGCAGGTGGAAAATAAGAAAGATTCAATAAAGGAGTGGCTCTTCAAGTGCAATCAGAGTTGAGAAAAAAGTTACTTGACGCCTTTACAAATAGCGATGGAGAATATTTATCAGGACAGTTACTCGGAGATTTATTGGGAATATCACGAGCGGCTGTATGGAAGCATATAGAAGAATTAAGAAAAGAAGGCTTTGAGTTAGAAGCGGTAAGAAGAAAAGGATACCGCATTTTGAAAACAACTAAAAAAGTGACAGCCGATGAAATTCGTCTTGGATTGAAAACCAAGTTTATTGGACAAAACATTCATTATGAGGATTCAGTTGACTCGACTCAAAAGGTTGCTCTGCAACTTGGCCTTAATGGAGCAAAAGAAGGAACCATTGTGATCGCAGAAGAGCAAGTTTCCGGCAGGGGAAGAATGGAGAGGCCTTGGCATTCACCAAAATATACAGGGGTATGGATGAGCTTAATTATTAGACCGAATATCCCCATCCAAAACGCTCCCCAATTAACCTTGTTAACAGCGGTTGCCGTTGTTCAGGCAATTGAGGAAGTGACAACGCTGTCACCGCAAATCAAGTGGCCGAATGATATATTATTAAACGGAAAAAAGATTACCGGTATTTTAACAGAACTGCAAGCAGAGGCCGATTGCATTAAATCGATTATTATCGGGATTGGAATTAATGTCAATCAAAAGCTGCAGGATTATCCTCAAGAACTGCAAGAAATCGCTACTTCCCTTGCAATTGAAGCAAAAAAGGAAATTAACCGCGCAGAATTAATTCGAGCTGTATTTACTAAATTTGAAAAGCTTTATGATCTATATTTACAAAGTGGTTTTCAGCCTATCAAGCTGTTATGGGAAAGCTACGCAATAAGTATTGGAAAAACAATTACGGCACGAACATTAACGAAAGAAATCAAAGGGAAAGCACTTGGTATCACGGAGGATGGCGTATTAAAACTTGAGGATGAATATGGAGAAATTCATTATATTTACTCCGCTGACATTGATCTTGAGAATAAATAATTGGAGATCCTTCTCTTGTCCATTTCATTTGTGATATTTATTTTTAAGAAATGAATTGTAAATCGAAAAGAATCGTACTATAATGGCATGGATAAATACATGAGTTCAAGTGTTTCTTGTGTATTTATATTCACCTTTTTGGTATAATTTTTTTGGGCAGTATCCGAAAGAACTGCACCGGTTTGTTAAAAAAACATGATGATGATATCTGCCTAGATCCAAAGATTTGGACGGGGACAGAGGGATGAAACAAATGATGAAGATATAAAGGAATCCTTCTGACTTTTTTGAGTGTAGGGATTCCTTTTTTTGTAGATTTCGATTCGTTTTGTCTCCTCTTCCTAAGGAACCAAGTTCATTTTATTTTTATTTAAGGTGAACCAAGAGCGATGAGGGAGGAAAACAAATGAAAAGTACCACTGATTTTCTAAACATGAAAAAGGCAGGAGAAAAAATCGTTATGCTAACGGCATATGATTATCCTTCTTCCAAACAAGCTGAAAAAGCAGACGTTGATTTTATTCTTGTTGGAGATTCACTAGGAATGGTTGTTCTAGGGTATGAATCTACCATTCCTGTGACAATGGAAGACATGATTCATCATGGCAAGGCCGTAAAAAGAGGAGCAAGGGATACCTTTATTGTGGTCGATATGCCGTTTATGAGTTACCATTTGTCCATCCGCGATACTCTCTTAAATGGAGCAAAGATCATGCAGGAAACTGGAGCGAATGCCGTTAAAATTGAGGGAGCAGATCAAGTAATTGAACATATTCATGCCTTGACAAGTGCAGGAATTCCTGTCGTTGCTCATCTCGGACTAACACCACAATCTGTTGGGGTTCTTGGGGGCTATAAGGTGCAAGGGAAAAATGCGGAAGCGGCACGGAAATTATTGGCGGATGCGAAAAAGTGTGAGGAAGCAGGGGCTTTTGCTCTCGTGCTTGAATGTGTACCATGGCAGCTAGCAAGAGAGATTACCCAAATGTTATCTATCCCAACTATTGGAATTGGAGCGGGAAAAGAGACGGATGGTCAGGTACTTGTTTATCACGATATCCTTTCTTATGGAGTCGATCGCGTCCCTAAATTTGTTAAGGCCTATGCTAACTTAAATGAGGCATGTGATTTTGGCATCAATGAATATGTTCAAGAGGTTAAGAATGGAATATTTCCAGCAGAAAAGCAAAGCTTTACGATGAAAGAGGAAGATCTGCTCAGTTTATACGGAGGAAAGTTATGAAAGTCATTACAACCATTAAAGAAATGCAATCCACAATAAAACTAGAAAAACAAAAACTAAAATCAATCGGATTTGTCCCAACAATGGGATATCTCCATGAAGGACATCGCGCGTTAATGGCAAGAGCAAGAAAAGAAAATGATGTAGTTGTCGCAAGTGTGTTTGTTAATCCGCTTCAATTTGGTCCAACAGAAGATTTAAATTCTTATCCAAGGGACTTTGAGAGGGATAAAAAAGCGGCTGAGGAAAGTGGGGTGGATTTCCTTTTTCATCCGTCTGTTGAGGAAATGTATCCACATGAACCGTCTGTTGTAGTGAAGGTCAAGGATCGTACAGATGTGCTATGTGGAAAATCAAGGCCAGGACATTTTGATGGTGTTGCGACCATCCTAACTAAATTATTTCATATTGTCCTTCCCGATAAGGTTTATTTTGGCTTAAAGGATGCGCAGCAAGTTGCGGTTGTTGATGGTCTCGTAAATGATTTTCATTTCCCGCTTGAAATTGTTCCGGTAAATACGGTAAGAGAGACTGACGGATTAGCGAAGAGTTCAAGGAATATTTTTCTGGATCCTACTGAGAGATTGGCAGCACCGATTTTATATCAAAGTTTACAGGAAGCGAAAAAGTTAATCGAAGCCGGAGAAAGAAATCCCGAGGCTATTATTGCACAAATGAAAGAAATCATTGAGGGAAAAACAAATGCCGCCATTGATTATATTGAAATTTACTCTTATCCAGAACTTAAGAGTTTAAGAGAAATAAGTGGAAAAATCATCATTGCACTAGCTGTAAGATTTAAGAAAGCACGTTTAATTGATAATATTGTTTTTACGATATCCTAGTAGATTTTAAGAGGGGGAAACTGCATGTTTCGCACCATGATGAATGGTAAAATTCACCGTGCTCGTGTAACAGAAGCCAACTTAAATTATGTTGGCAGCATCACTATTGACTCAGATATTCTCGATGCAGTTGGCATGGTGGCTAATGAAAAAGTTCAAATTGTAAATAATAATAATGGGGCGAGACTTGAAACCTATATTATTCCTGGTGAAAGAGGGAGCGGCACCATTTGTTTAAATGGAGCTGCTGCAAGGCTGGTTCAAGAGGGGGATGTTGTCATCATCATTTCCTATGCCCTTGTACCTGAAGAAAAGGTGTCTGATCACCAACCAAAGGTAGCTATTATGGATGAAAATAATCATATTGTTGAACTGATTCATCATGAACCAGAAAAAACTTTATTTTCACACTTTAATGGACAGTAATTAATTTTTTCATTATGATAAAAGGACTGACTTAAAATGCAAGGCCATTCATTGCAGCTTGCTTTGGCAAATGCCCTAAAGTTGCTAGATTGGAAATACTTTTGAGTCAGCCTTTTTTTGTTTATAATATGAAGGTAGCTTTTAGTTGATAGATTTTCGTATTTAGTCTACCGTTAGAAAATGAGGATTGTTTGAGGTGTTAAAATGAGTAACAAATATGTTGTGGTGGATTTAGAGACAACTGGACATTCGCCAAAAAAAGGAGATAAAATCATTCAATTTGCTGCGGTAGTTGTGGAAAATGGAAAAATTACTGATACCTTCTCATCGCTCGTGAATCCAGGTCAACCGATTCCTGTATTTATCGAGGAATTGACTGGGCTTAATGATGAAATGGTTGCTGATGCACCTAACTTTTCAGAAATAGCTCCTCAAATTATTTCACTATTAGAAGGAGCTTATTTTGTTGCCCATAATGTTCTGTTTGATTTGTCCTTTCTTCAGGAAGAATTAATTATGGCTGGCTACGACGGCTTTTACGGTTCAATTATTGATACAGTGGAACTTGCGCGTTTTTTAATTCCAACTGCTGATAGTTATAAGCTGGGGGATTTGGCTATAAGGGAGGGGCTTAAGCATGATCGCCCTCATCAGGCAGATAGTGATTCGTACGTTACGGCAGAATTATTATTAATTTTATTAGAGCGCCTATTGCGATTACCCATTGTTACATTAAAGCAATTGTTAAGACACTCAGGTGGACTGAAAAGCGATATTGAACAATTGATTGAGGAATACATACAGATTAATGAAGAGAAAATGGAAAATCTTCCTCCACATTTAGAGGTTTACAGAGGAATCGCTTTAAAAAAGAGGAATGAGGTGGACGGTAGTCCTCAACATAAGCCGATCCCTTATCCGAATAGTGAAGAAGAGAAAGAGGAATTATTTCAAAAGGCCATTTCTCACTATGAGAAGAGAACAGGCCAATTTCGGATGATGGATTCTATTTATCATGCATTTCAAAATCAAGAGCATGCCTTAATTGAAGCTGGAACGGGTGTAGGAAAGTCTATTGCGTATTTGTTGCCATCCATTTTGTTCAGCAAGAAGTATAGGCAGCCGGTGGTTATCAGTACCTATACCACACAGCTACAAGAGCAATTAATGGCAAAAGATATCCCTATCTTAGAGGAGATGCTTTCTATGCCTTTGCAGATTGGTCTGTTAAAGGGAAGGCAGCATTATATTAGTTTAGCGAAATTTGAACAAACGTTAAAAGATGACGAGGATAATTATGATTTTATTTTAACCAAGATGCAAATTCTTGTCTGGCTGACTGAGACAGAAACAGGAGATGTTGAGGAGATTCATTTATCAAGTGGTGGACGGATATATTGGGATAAAATAAAAAATGATGAATCAATATTTATGCAAAATCGCGCTTGGCTTTCAAGAGATTTTTATTTAATCGCTAAAACGAAAGCAGGAAACGCGGATATCATTATTACCAATCATTCACTCCTTTTAAGTGACCTTGTTTCCGAACATCCTATACTTCCAGATTATCAATTTGTTGTCATAGATGAAGGTCATCATTTTGATAAAGCAGCAGGTAAATATTTTGGAATCACATTCGATTATTTATCCACGCGCTTTTTGCTTAATCGGTTAGGAACAATTGAACAAAAGCAATTATTAGCAAAATTGGATGATCTCCTATTAACCTACAATCAAAACAAAAAGAATGGATTCCTCCATTCTTTTGAAGTGAATGAAATCATGAATGATCTCCAACTGGAAATGGATGATTTCTTTCATATTTTAGCTGGCACGGTTAAAAATAAAGGGAAAATCTCTGTAACAACAAGAGCAAGTTATCGTTTGAAAGATGTGGATACTAGTAAAGAATGGAAAGCAGCTCTAACGAGTGCTGAACGTTTTTCCTTTTTATTAAGAGATTTATTAGAAGATACAGAAAAGAAATTATATATCATGAAAGATTCTGAGACGAATCTGTTGGCTAAGGATAAGATGGTCTTAGAGGAGACCTCATCGATCATTCATCAAATGAAAGAATGGCGGGAAGGACTGAGGGAGACTATTTTGCGAAAAAATCCTGAATATGTAAATTGGATTGAAATAGACAGCCGATCACCGCAAAATATGGCAACTCTGTACTCACAGCCCATTTCCATCTCTCATTTATTGAAGAGTCAATTTTTTGATCAAAAGAAAAGTGTGATTATTACGTCAGCGACCCTTTCGGTCAAAAATTCCTTTTCCTTTCTCTTAAAGGAGTTAGGTTTACAGGACTCAAGTGTGCAATTAGAACAAATTCCGTCTCATTTTTCCTATCAGGATCAAGTGAAATTAATCGTTCCAACTGATTTACCGGAAATTAAATCTGTATCCCAGGATGAGTATGTGGCGGCAATTACGGAACATATTATTTCCATTGCAGAAGCGACGAAAGGAAGGATGATGATCCTCTTTACGTCCTATGAGATGTTAAAGAAAACGTATAATCTAGTGAAAGAAAGCGGTTTGCTTGATGATTTCGTTTTGATTGGGCAAGGAGTATCCGGTGGGAGCCGAACAAGGTTAACAAGAAATTTTCAACGCTTTGATAAAGCCATTCTTTTTGGAACAAGTAGCTTTTGGGAAGGAGTTGATCTTCCAGGGGAAGACTTATCATGCTTAGTAATGGTTCGTTTACCATTTTCTCCCCCAGATGAGCCTTTAACTGAGGCGAAATGTGAGTTTATTCAAAAAGAGGGTGGAAATCCATTTTATGAATATTCATTACCCGAAGCCGTACTCCGTTTTAAACAAGGTTTTGGGAGGCTAATCAGGACGAATCAAGACAGAGGGGTTTTTATCATATTTGATCGCAGAATTACGACAACCTCTTATGGAAAGGCATTTCTGCAATCCATTCCTGCGGTCCCTGTTTTAAAGCAGGATATTAATGATACCATTCAGTTCATTCATGCTTGGTTATAAGGAATGATGGAAAATCTGTAGACCTAATTAATTTCACAAGATTATTAGAAATTTGTCCAATTTGTTTTTCATAATTGGAAGGCAAACTGTTATAATGAAGGGTAAGTTCTCACTGATTCATTGTACTTTAGAAAATGATTAAGAAGCTTTGAAGAGGATTTAGGAGGAAATTTAGTGGAAAGCAAAATTGAAGTTTTATCAACAGTAAAAATAAAACAAAGTCCAGATTTATATAAAATTGTGGATTCGTTAAATCGAACTTTAAAGGAACGCGATTTAATGTTTGGTTTAGCCTTAGATAAAGAAGATAACAATAAAGTGGTTTTTACCATTTATCGTACATAAAGTAGTGTGATTTCAAAATGAAGAAATGGATATGGATTAGTATTCTCATAGTAGTTGTCCTATTAGGTCTAACAATTAAGGTCTATTTAAAGTCTGTTGAGCCGGTGAAGGCTGCAGAGAATCGAGCAATATCAATTGCAAAGGAACAAATTCATCTTAAATCTGTAAGTGATTTTAATCTATACAATGGTTCAAAATCTTACTCAGTGGTAACTGGAACAAGCGAAGAGGGTCAAAAATTAATTATTTGGGTTCCTGAGGATAATGATAATATTATTGTTCGCCGTGCTTCTGAAGGGATAACAAAGGAAAAGGCATTGGAAAAAGTAAAAAGCGAAAAGAATCCAAGTAATATTATATCGATTCGGTTGGGAATGGAGAATAATCGACCATTATGGGAAATATATTATCAAACCGATAAAAATTTGTTGAATTATTATTATATTGATTTTATAACCGGTGAATGGTTAAAAGATATTGAGAACCTTTAAGAAAAGGTCTATGATGATGGAAAAGAAGGATCACATCTTAAAACGAAATAGAGAATATTTCTTTTCGTTTTAAGATGATTCTATAATTGGCTATGAATGAGTGAAATTCAAAAGGTTTCACCATTTTAGCATAATGATTTTATTTAAAAAGCGGAGGCAGAGGTATGGAGATCAAACTGGCACAAAGAGTAAAAGCATTAACCCCATCTTCAACCTTAGCAATTACTGCTAAGGCGAAGGAATTAAAGGCGCAAGGTCAAGATGTAATTGGATTAGGAGCAGGTGAGCCTGATTTTAATACCCCACAGCATATTATTGATGCTGCTGTAAAATCAATGAATGAAGGCCATACTAAGTATACAGCCACAGCTGGATTACCTTTATTAAAAGAAGAAATTTCTGAAAAGTTCAAAAAAGATCAAGGGCTAGTATATGATGCAAGCGAAATCATTGTGACAAATGGTGCTAAACATGCCCTTTATACTTTGTTCCAAGTCATTCTCGATGAGGGCGATGAAGTGATCATCCCAATTCCGTATTGGGTAAGCTATCCAGAGCAAGTAAAGCTTGCTGGTGGAACTCCTGTTTATGTTGAAGGCTTGGAAAATAATGAGTTTAAAATAACTCCTGAACAAATGGCTCAGGCCATCACAGATCGCACCAAGGCCGTAATTATTAATTCACCAAGTAACCCAACGGGAATGGTTTATAGTGAGGAAGAATTAAGGGCGTTAGGTCAAGTTTGTTTAGAACATGATATTTTAATCGTCTCTGATGAAATATACGAAAAATTAATTTATGGAAAAGCTAAGCATGTATCGATTGCCCAGCTTTCACAAGAGCTAAAGGAGCATACCATTTTAATTAATGGGGTATCTAAATCTCACTCAATGACAGGATGGCGGATTGGATATGCTGCAGGGAACAAAGCAGTGATTAAAGCGATGACAAATTTAGCTAGCCATAGCACTTCAAATCCAACAACTCCTGCACAGTATGGGGCAATTGCTGCTTATTCTGGAACACAGGAACCTGTGGAAGAAATGAGACAGGCATTTGAGGAAAGATTAAATATTATTTATGATAAATTAGTTGCTGTACCTGGTTTTGAATGTATCAAACCACAAGGAGCTTTTTATTTATTTCCAAATGCTAAGAAGGCAGCCGAGTTATCCGGATTTCAAACGGTGGATGATTTTGCCAAAAGCCTATTAGAAGAAGTAAAGGTTGCTGTCATACCAGGCTCTGGATTTGGAGCGCCAGATAATATTCGTCTATCTTATGCGACCTCTTTGGAATTATTAGAAAAAGCAGTGGAAAGAATTCATCAATTTGTTGAAAGTAAAATGAAATAATATTATAGGATAATTAATTACCTTTAGATAGGGATATTAAAGACAAAATGGAATGAAATTTAATGATAAAGCGGGATGAACGTTCGTCGTTTATTCCGCTTTCATATTGCGAGCGAAAGCTATCATATGTATAATAAATAGGATATATGATTTTGGCTGTAATTGCATTTGGAGGGAACATAAAATTGATTAAAACAACCATTTCAGAAGTATCAAAATATGTAGGTCAAGAAGTAAAAATAGGTGCTTGGGTTGCAAATAAACGTTCTAGTGGGAAAATTGCTTTTTTACAATTACGTGATGGAACAGGCTTTATCCAAGGCGTCATCGTAAAAACGGAAGTACCAGAGGATGTTTTTTTACAAGCTAAATCATTAACGCAAGAATCTTCAATATATGTTACAGGAGTCGTTCAAAAGGATGAGCGCTCCCCTTTTGGATATGAGTTACTTGTTCATGGAGTTGAACTTATCCATCATGCAGTAGATTATCCAATCACTCCGAAGGAACATGGAACGGAATTCTTAATGGATCACCGTCATTTATGGCTTCGTTCACGCCGCCAGCATGCCGTAATGAAAATTCGTAATGAAATTATCCGCGCGACATATGAATTTTTCAATAACCATGGATTTACAAAGATTGATCCTCCAATTTTAACAGGTAGCGCACCAGAAGGAACGACAGAATTGTTTGCCACAAAATATTTTGATGAAGATGCCTACCTTTCACAAAGTGGTCAGCTCTATATGGAAGCAGCGGCAATGGCGTTTGGAAAGGTATTTTCCTTTGGGCCAACCTTTAGAGCGGAAAAATCAAAGACTCGTCGCCATTTAATTGAGTTCTGGATGATTGAGCCTGAAATGGCATTTTGTGAGTTCAAAGAGAATTTAGAGGTTCAGGAAAATTATGTTTCACATATTGTTCAATCTGTGTTAAAAAATTGTACCCTTGAGCTGCATGCGCTCGGCCGTGATACATCAAAACTTGAGCAAATTAAAGCACCATTTCCAAGAATTACTTATGATGATGCCATTAAATTATTACATGAAAAAGGCTTTGATGATATTACTTGGGGCGATGATTTTGGTGCGCCACACGAAACAGCGATTGCGGAAAGCTTTGATAAGCCGGTATTTATTACACATTATCCAACAAGCTTAAAACCTTTCTATATGGAACCGGACCCAAATCGCAGCGAAGTTGTCCTTTGCGCAGATTTAATTGCACCTGAAGGATATGGTGAAATTATTGGTGGTTCAGAACGGATTCATGATTTTGCTTTCTTACAAAAACGTTTAGAGGAACACCAATTATCTTCAGATGCCTATAAATGGTATTTGGAATTACGCCAGTATGGCTCTGTTCCACACTCCGGCTTTGGTTTAGGCTTAGAACGGACGGTTGCCTGGATTAGCGGCGTAGAACATGTTCGTGAAACAATTCCATTCCCACGCCTATTAAACCGTCTGTATCCTTGATGAAAATAAAAAAGCTCGCAAGTTTGCGAGCTTTTTATTTTCGGACTTGGTAGATGCTTAGTTGAAGTTTAGCTCTTCACGAGGAATTTCCTAGTAAAAAAAGGAATTTTCTTTGATACATGGATTCTTCTATCAGGCATGACAAACTTCATGTTATACTTAAAAGGAGGTGTCTGGTATGATAAAAACGAATTTAATAGATTGGCTGAAGGAAGGCAATATTACAATTCCAAGTGCTTTACTTACTCATTATAAAGATATGGGTTTAAATGAAGAAGAATTGGCACTCATTTTACATGTTATTTCGTTTATCGAAAAGGGAAATGAATTTCCTACTCCATCAGAACTCTCCTCGCGGATGACATATTCTGTTTCGGATTGTTCCGAGATGCTGCATAGATTAATTCAAAAAGGATTAATTGATATAAAGGAAGAATACTCAGAAATGGGAATTCGATTTGAAAAATACTCGCTAAATCCTCTATGGGAAAAGCTAGTCGACCAATTTCTTCTCCGAAAAAAACAAGCGGAAAAGATTATCGTTCAAAAGGAGGAAAAGGATGTCTATACTTGTTTTGAACAAGAATTTGGGCGGGCGTTATCTCCTTTTGAATGCGAAACGTTGGCCATGTGGCTTGACGATGATCACCATGATCCAGTCATTATAAAGGCAGCATTGAAAGAGGCAGTCATTTCCGGTAAACTGAATTTCAGATATATCGATCGAATTCTTTTTGAATGGAAGAAAAATGGTATTAAAACGATTGAACAGGCGAAGAGCCATGGAAGAAAATTTAGACAATATCAGTCACAACAACGCACCAAAACAGAAGCAACGATACCACAAACAAAACCGATTTCATTCTATAACTGGTTAGAACAATAAGGTGATCAAAAACGAGAGAACTTCAATTGTTCTCTCGTTTTTATCGAAATCAGAGAAAAGGAGCAGAGGGAATGTTAACTAAAAAACAAATTCGATATTGTTTAGATCAAATGGGAGAAATGTTTCCAGATGCACATTGTGAATTAGTTCATTCCAATCCCTTTGAATTAATTATCGCTGTTTCCTTATCTGCTCAATGTACAGATGCTTTAGTCAATAAGGTCACAAAACAGCTCTTTCAGAAATATAAAGCACCGGAGGATTATTTAAGTGTTTCTATAGAAGAATTGCAAAATGATATTAGATCAATCGGGCTATATCGCAATAAAGCAAAAAATATACAAAAGTTGTGCAGAATGCTTATTGATGAATACAAAGGGGAAATTCCAAAAGACCGGGACGAATTAACGAAGCTTCCCGGCGTTGGTCGGAAAACCGCTAATGTGGTGGTATCTGTTGCTTTTGATGTTCCAGCAATTGCTGTTGATACACATGTGGAGAGAGTGAGTAAGCGCTTAGGATTCTGTAAGTGGAAGGATTCTGTTTTAGAAGTAGAAAAGACCTTGATGCACAAAATCCCCAAAGAAGAATGGTCAGTTACTCATCACCGAATGATTTTCTTTGGACGTTATCATTGCAAAGCGCAAAATCCCGGGTGTCCAAGCTGTCCACTTCTTGAATTATGCAGAGAAGGGCAGAAAAGAATGAAAAAAAGATGAATCATGAAGAAGGAGAAGATTAGCAATGGTTAATTGGGTTTCAGTTCCCAAGGAATTAGGGAGTGTATACTTTTTTCCGAATGAGGAGGTAAGTATTGAAGAGGAGCATTTACATACCTTCTCTTTGTCTCAACAATTTCTTTATGATCTTGCTTATTATTTAAATATTCCATCCCTAAAGCCTTGGGAGAATATTGATGACTATGTTCATCTCATTATTGAAGAATGGGAAGATAGGAAGACTTCCTTGGAAGAACTATTTAAGTTTAGAGATAAAAAATTAGTACAGGAGCCAATGAAAAAAAGCATTGCTCTTTTAATCCAATTCCTTCATTGGGTCAATGGGGCTCCTGTAAAGCTATTTCCGACAATTGAATATCAGCAATTGGCTATTTCACCTGTTAATCTGGAAGAGAGACTATCCTACATATTATCTCGACCGAACGCTTTTCCATCTTACATGCAATTAATTGAGTTGATGAAGGAAATCGAAAAGTCATATGAAAAAAATCAGGCGATAAAACGAATAAAAAAATAAAAATCCTTTCATTATGAAAGGATTTTTATTTTTGCTTCTATTCTAATGGGATATTGAATTGAAGGATCATTTTTCTAATGATGAGAATAAATTATGTTCCTGTGGAAGGGCTAGTATTAGTATCACCACTATCATCATTATTGTTGTTCCCGTCGTCGCTGCTGTTTCCATCATTGGTCCCATTTCCATTATCGTTCCCTGGATTATTGCCATTCCCATTTTCATTTCCGTTATTTCCTGTATTTCCATTATTTTCATTATTGTTCTGTCCGTTTTGATTTCCAGGCTGATTATTTTGGTCATCGGTTCCAGGAGTATTTCCAATATCAAGTGGACTTGGAATCTTGATGCTAGTGGTAACGGCATCACTTTGCTGATTATCGGACACGGCTACTACCTTAAATGTATAGGTTGATCCCGGTGTTGCATTTTTCATGATAAATCCATTTTGTGTTGTCGTTGTCAGATTTTGCTCTCCGCCACCATCCTGAGAAGCTGAGACGTCAAATTTGACATTTGTTCCGTCCTCTTTTTGATAATTCCAAGTAACGGTTACAGAGTTGGTTGCCTCATCATAGGTTGCTTTCAGACCGGTTGGAGCAGCGAGCTTATCATATTTGACGGAAGTTTCCGTAGGCGCTTGCCCCTTCACGGCATATTCATAAATCACTTGATTGTCCGGAGTATATTCACTCGCAAGCTTTGCCGGAATAGTACCTTTTTCGATTTTTACTTTCTCAACAGAATTAGGCATAGTGAAATCAGGAGTATCGATGCCTGTTGAGATATGAGTCATGAGATTCTTGAAAAGCAACTGGGCAATTTTTTGTTCGCTTCCAATTAAATAATTTTTTGTTTGGTTTTCATAACCGGTCCAAATAGCTGCCGTGTAATTGGTATTGTATCCTGCAAACCAAGAATCAGGTACGGCTGTTGATGGAATATTATATTTCGCACTGACCTCGGCAGGGAAGTTGGTTGTTCCCGTTTTACCTGCAATATGAAGTCCAGGGACATTTGCCATTGTTCCTGTACCGCTTGTAACGGCAGTCTTGAGCATATCGGTAATCATAAAGGCGGTATAGTCCTTCATAGCCACTTTAGGTTCTGGCTTCATATCAAGCTTAGTTCCATCTCGAAGCTCTATTTTTGTTACTGCATGGGGCTCTGTATAAAATCCGTTATTTCCAAATGCGCTATAGGCACCGGCCATTTGTAAGGTAGAGACCCCAACATCCTCTCCACCGATACCGCCGATAGCGTATGCTTCTTGAATATCTTTAAATGGAATACCAAGTCCTGCAGAAAATTCCTGTGCCTGATCAAGACCAACAGCCTGTAAAGCCTGTAATGCAGGAATATTACGAGATAGTGCTAGCGCAGTTCGCATGGACATGACTCCCATATGTTGATTATCCCAGTCATTAATAGGCTGTCCGGATGAATACGTATATGGTTTATCATCTAATGCATGATAGGTTCCCCATTTTAAATAATCTATAGCTGGACCATAATCAAGTATTGGTTTAATGGTGGAACCAGGCTGACGCTTGGAGTCTGTCGCAAAGTTAAAGCCAAAGTCAACCTTTTGATTTCTACCTCCACCAATTGCGCGAATTTCTCCTGTTTTTGTATCCAATAGGGTAATCCCAGCTTGCATTTTATTGTCTGGAAACTGAACAACATTGTTAGAATTAAGCATCTTTTCTACATATTTTTGTGCATCTGTATCTAAAGTAGTGTAAATTTTTAAGCCATCAGAAAATACGTCGAACTCTTTGTATTTCTTTTCGATTTCTTTAATAACCTGGCTAATAAAAGAATCGTAAGGAATATCACTTGATGTCTTTCTTTTATCCTCTTTGACAAGTGTAGATTCAACAGGAACCTTTTTGGCGTCATCCATTTCTTCCTTTGATATGAATCCATGCTGATACATTAAAGAAAGAACGATATTTCGCCGCTTTTCTGCTAAATCTGGATGTGTAAATGGATCATAGTTGGCTGGACTTTGTGGAATTCCAGCAAGTAAAGCTCTTTGTGGCAAGGTCAATTTATCTAAAGACTTTCCAAAAAAGATGTTGGAGGCAGTTAAGATTCCATGACCACCGCTATTGTACCAAGCTTTGTTGACATACATTTCAAAAATCTCATGTTTTGTATATTTCCGTTCTAGCTGGATGGCAAGCCAAGCTTCTTGAGCTTTCCGTTTTATCGTTTTCTCAGGAGTTAAAAAAGACCTTTTCACGACCTGCTGGGTAAGCGTACTTGCTCCTTCAGAACCAAATCCTCTTGTCACATTGGCTACAACTGCTCCACCTAAACGAATAAGGTCGATTCCATGATGCTTGTAAAAACGAACATCTTCCGTTGCGAGAATGGCATCTTCAACGTCTTTTGGGATATCCTCATAATCTACATAATCCCGCTTTACCGTTCCTATCTCTGTAACAGGTTTCCCATTTTTATCATAAATTTTTGAGGAGATTGGGTCCTTTAATAATTTTTCATTTAATTTAGGAGCGTCTTTAACTAAAAATGCGAATGTAGCAACTCCACCAATGAAACCAATAATTCCAAGGGTAATCAGTGTAAGAAATATTTTCTTCCATATACTGGACTTTGCTTTCCTTTTTTTCTTGTTTGGTTGGGAGGTAAGCTGTTTTCGACGCTCCTCTCTTGTTTGATACTTTTCTGCCATATATAAACTCATTCCTTTCAATTCATACCACAACTCTTGATGTTTATTTAAGATGATAAAGATAATCTATTACTCTAATATAGTCAATTCGCGGCTGAAATCCAAGTGAAATCATATGCCCATTATTTTCTATTTCCTCTTTTGTAATTGACTTTCTTCCTCCTGACTTCATCCGATCCCAATAGGATAATAAATATTTGGCCTCCAACAGAAAATCCTCATCGAGTGTTGAAAATCGAAGTATGGCAAAGCAAATTCCATTTTGCAATAAAATCGATTTCATGTGGCTAATTTGGTGTTCATGAAAATTAGCCAATGGAAAGGACGTTTTATACCTGGTTTCTTTTGCTTCAAAATCGATATATTTTCCTTTGTAGATTCCATTATAGTCAGTGGTGGATGCCTGTTTGAAATAAGCCTCCTTAATGACAGCTGCACTTCTTTTTGGATAATCAACTTGAACGATTTGAACAGGAGTCGGTTTCTTATGAATGACGGCAATCCCCCGGTCTAAATAGTATTGATTTGCCTCATTTAAATCTTCCTCCAATGTCATTCCTCTATTGCTATAATTGATCGTTTTATGAGAGGGAACGTGAGTGGCCATATTCCTTGTTGAAACATATTTTTTTCCATTTGGATATCGAAAATTCATCGAAATCACCTCGCAAACTACAACTATCATAACAGAACTAACGTAGTATTGGTTGAATAAATATCCCTAAATTACAGATAATATACCAATCAAAGAATAAGGATTGGTATGTCAATGGACCTGAATTTTCCTCATGAACATATGTGTGCAAAGTATGAAAGTAACATTATTGCAGCTATTCATAAAAAAACGCAATTAAAAAATATGGATAATATCTCAAGGACCAATGCCTATTTTCAATTTTATCACCAATATCCTGAAGTGAAATGGGCATTTTTAGCTAGCATGGTTTCGAGAAATGCCGGATGGAATATGTGTGATTTAGAGGGGAATTGGCTCCCCAAAATGATCTCCAATCCCATGAGACAAAGAATATTTCAAACCTATGAACGGGCTAATTGGCTCATTTTTCAGGATGCCTATCCACAATTATTGCTCTATCATTATTCGACGTTACTAAATCGGCCAATGTTTCACCTATTAAAAGAATTTCACGTTTCTTCCTTTATGGAAAAAACATGGAGTTTATTTTGGAAAAAACGGGATCAGAAGAAATTATTATGCGCCTTAATCATCAATGAACAAAATGTGATCGAAAATCCTGTTGTGAAAAATCCCAATTATGAAAAAAGAGTCTTTCATTCGTTAATATTTTTCTTACAAGATATGTTTCATTATAATGCAGTTTTATTTCCAACTTGTTTTGGGGAGTTATATGGGGCAAGTGTGAGTCATTTCACCTCTGTTACAGAACGTATTGACTTAGGAAAACGGTTAGCAGATATTCTTTTTCACCCTTATTTATACAAGGCTTTTTTTCAATTTGCTAACAAGACTGAGCACACAGGCTCTAGGCATGATTATGAACAATATTTTTATCCTCCACCAATTCGGTCAACCCCTTTTTTACGAGCAACCTTCCCTGTTATCAGCCATCATATCCATGAAAGGAAGGATTGGTCGCATAAACGATCCATCCCAAGAAAATGGAGAACCCTTAAAATTAAACATGAACATCCGCTTCATTTAACGAAATGGTATCAAAGGAAGCAAAGGATTTTGCGATGGTATATTAATTGGAAAGAGGCTTGATCAGGGCTAAAAAGAGATTTATTTTTTTCAAATGAAAGCCTATTTTCGTTAAGTTTGTTGTTTCTTAACAGACAAAGCGGAAAATTTTGCAGCTTGAAAACACGAAGACTCGTGTTGGATCATCGAGATAGATGAGACACTGCAGGAAAAGTTGGAAACGAGGCTCGCCGCTAGTTAACGCAACATAAGTGTTTTCGTGCTGTGTATAAAAGGAACCATTTATCTGAAAATAGTCAAAAGAAAAAAGAGGCTGTTATATAAAAAGAAGCCTCTTTAGTGGAAATTAATATTATTAGGTTGAAGGACGATCTGGTCCTTCTAATTTTTTATCACCATATCCAGCTTTCGTTTCTTCGCTCTTTTTCGGTTGAACCTTGTTTTCTTTTTCATTATTTGACATGTCTACCACCTCCAAAGCTTATTTTGCGCTAAACCAGTATATTTCATTCGTTAAAATTGTCGAATGAATGGCGGACAGTGTGAAAAACAACTTTCTTTGCCGAAAATCTTCTAGTTTTGTCACATGGGAAGGAAGCTATCCATCAAGAGAGAATATTACGATATGAGCTTTTAAAATTAATGAGCTGTTGGGAGGTTTTGAAATTGAATGAAGCTTTAATCAATAAAGATGAAATTCTTTTAATGCTGTCAGAACTTTATGACCAGTTGGATGAATTGGAGATATCCATGCAATTGAAATGGTCAGCCATCCGCGTAAACAGCCTTAAAGAACAAGCATTTCAGCTTAAAAAAGTAGATAAAAAAATGAAAATCCTAGAAAATCAAGCAGAATCCTTTTCTAAGACCGGTGCAGAAGAGAATGTATCTTGCCCTAATCAAAAAAACTTACAGCTTGAACTAGGATTTTAAGCATTCTATAATAAAGATTCAGTAGCTTAAGAAATTTAGGCTACTTTTATTTTGGAAAGGAAAGAATATCATGGAACTATCATTATTAAAAGAATCTACTTTCACTCTATTAGACTATACAGAGAGGATGCGAAGTCAATATGCGAAAGCAAAGGACGGTGGAATCAAGGGGAATTTTTTTGAAGAGGTGAGACCATTTGCAAATGAAGTGAAAGAAGTGAATGATAAGTGGAGAGAATGGGCGCGGGTTTTTGTGAAGGAAAGGAAGCCTCGGTATATCAATCAAAACCAGATTGAATCAGCTTATGACAGTATCGAAATGTTATCGATTCAATGCTTTTACCCTGATACAAGTCGCAAAAGGTTTGTAGATCAACTCAAGAGCGTAGAATTTATCTTAACGAGTATATTAAATCAAAAGGATTCATAAAAAATACATCCATCACTTGGAGATGCTACCCTAGTCCAAATGAGTGGATGCTTTCACTTTTACCATGGCTTAACTAGTTGTGTGAAGTGGAGAATTCTTGATGTTCATCTGGTACTTGAGCCCCCTGTAACTCAAGTTCGCGAATTAACTCTCTGTACTCTCTGATGGTTATTTCACCAAGAACATACGCTTTTTTGGCGAAATCTAGCAACTGATTAACACTTTCTGCTTCGAAATTTTTGCGTTTGAAAAACTTTTCCCTAAGTTCGTGCACTTGCATCATTATTTCCCCCTCAAAGCGTTATTTAGAAATGCTAATTTCTGCTTTTCTCCAAAAACCTTGATCATGATCGAAGCGACACCTATTGTTCAATTCAATCGTACCACGAAAAGTAAAGATTTTCCGTTTTTATAATTTTGAGAATTTCGACAAGACTATCTAAGATTCGACATTTATCAACTCCTTTTCTCATTCACCGAAATGGCCTAAAAATCATAATTTGAAGTAAAAGCTAGATAAGGAGGTTATATGTCCATGTTTGATTCAAAAATGATGTACCAGCCTATTCCTGGATTTCCCCCACAATATACGCGTCAATACCCACCACCTCTTTCAGCAGGGGTAGGAAACCAGTTTCCTAATCCATATATGCCATACTCACAATGGAATCCTTATGCCAATTTGGGCACATATCAAAATTCACAAGGATTTCCCCCGCAAGGGCAAATGCCATTGCCATATCAAGAACCATTGTATCTGCCACAATATCCTTCCTATGATGGAGGGCATCAGGAATATGGTCAAACGATTTTTTCTAATCCTCTCCAACCAGTGAACCATTCTCAAGCCTATGGTCAGACACAGCAGAATATCAACCCGAACATGCACCCATATCCTAAAAATGCATTGAATTCAAAACCGCCTTCCGGAGTTCAGTCCATTATGAATTCCTTTAAGGCTCAGGACGGGTCGTTGGATTTAAATAAGATGATCGATACGGCAGGGCAAATGATGAATGCAGTAACACAGGTGTCTTCGATGGTAAAGGGTTTTGGCGGAATGTTTAAAGTATAGGCACTAATGAATAGTATTGGATATGGTTTGAAAAATGGATGGAAAACAAAAATGGCAGGGGGAACCTGCCTATTCCTTTGAACTGAAGATCTGAAGATCGCTCTATTAGTCATTTTCAATTTGGATTCGTTTTCCTTTTTGCTTCGAAATATTGATTTTTAATAAGCCATTTTGATAGGACGCCTTCACCTGTTTTTCATTGATGGGATGAGGAAGGGAAATGGTTCTGCTCGATTTTTGTACAGTTTGTTGTTTGGAATAGGAGGAGCTTTTTTCATTTTCCTCAATGATGACATCATTGGAATTTACAGAGATCGTGAGATAATTTGCATATACATCAATTTGGATTTGCTCTCTTTTTATACCGGGAAGCTCGGCAGTGATTAAATATTCATTTTCTTTTTCCACCATGTCAACGGCTAAGCTATGAAAAGGAAAAGGAGTCTTAAAAAACTCATCAATCGATTGCAAAAAACCTTTTATAGGTTTTTCTTGAAAAAAACCATTCATGGACTTCATAATGTCTCCAAATGGCTCAAGATTGTCTTTCTTATTAGAACCGCCTGGAAGATTAGATGACATTGCTAATTCGTCTCCTTTCAAAAAAGAATCCCTATATTGTATGCAATTTTTTGGAGATGGTTAGTTGTTTCAAGCTGCTTTTAATTGTGAATAAAAAGTGAAACCTCAAAAAATCGTGATGTAAATCACGCTTTTTTAATTTTAGGAAATGTATGCTAAAAATAATTTGAAGGAAAGAGGGGATTTATTGGATGTTCTGTTATCAATGTGAACAAACACCAGCAGGAGGATGTAAAGTTGTTGGTGTTTGCGGAAAGAATGAAACGATTGCAAGTCTTCAGGATACGATTATTTTCGGCTTAAAAGGAATTGCAGCTTATCGTACCCATGCCAATCAATTGGGATTTACCGATTCATTTGTTGACACGACAACCCATGAGGCCTTATATATGACCTTAACGAATTCAAACTTCAATGTTCAAGAACATATTGATATGGCAATGAAGGTTGGGAAGTCAGCTGTTCGCATTATGGAAGTTCTCGATGAAGCTCATACCTCTCGTTTAGGGGTACCTGAACCGATTCGTGTCTCTCAAAACAAAATTGAAGGAAAATCTATTGTAGTAACTGGACATAATTTATTTGCCCTTGAAGAGCTATTGAAACAAACGGAAGGAAAAGGCATTAATATTTATACACATTCTGAAATGCTTCCGGCTCATGGATATCCTGCTTTGAAGAAATACGCTCATTTAAAAGGAAATATAGGAAAAGCTTGGTATGACCAGCGTCGTTTATTCGAGAAGTTCCCTGGAGCTATCCTTGCAACAACAAACTGTGTCATGCCAATTAAAGGTACATACGCTGATCGAATGTTCTCATATGAAGTTGCTGGACTTGAGAATGTTCAAAAAATTGAAAATGACGATTTTACTCCATTAATCGAAAGAGCGCTTGAGTTACCTGAAGCGAATATCGATTCAGAAGAAACACTGCTAACAGGTTTCCATCATGAAACGGTATTAGGATTAGCACCTGAAGTAATTGCTGCTGTAAAAGCTGGGAAGATAAAACGATTCTTTGTGATTGCAGGTTGTGATGCACCAGGACGCGGCGGAGAATATTACCGTGAATTGGCAACATCTTTACCACAAGAAACAGTTATTTTAACCACTTCTTGTGGTAAATTCCGCTTTAATGATGTTGATTATGGTGTGGTGCCAGGCACTGATATTCCACGTTATATTGATTTAGGGCAATGTAATAACTCTGGATCTACTGTTAAAATTGCGAAGGCATTAGCTGATGCGTTTGAATGTGAAATCAATGAACTTCCAGTAAGTATTGTTCTTTCTTGGTTTGAGCAAAAAGCAGTCGCTATTTTACTAGGGTTGTTCAGTTTAGGAATCCAGGACATCCGTATTGGACCAAAACCACCTGAGTTTATTTCCGAAGGTGTGATGAAGGTGCTTCAAGATACATTTAACTTAAAGTTAATTGGAACGGCAAAAGAGGACATGGAAGAAATGCTTAATGCTTAAATTTATAAAAAACCATCTCGCTTGAGATGGTTTTTTAGTCTAAAATAATTCATCGAGAAGCTCTTCCGGATTAAATAGGATATTCCCGTTTGCGTCCACTTCCAGCAAATGATCTTTTTTCATTTTTGTCAGGGTACGGCTCACGGTTTCTCTCGTTGTACCAATCATATTCGCTAAATCTTTATTTGTAAATTCTCCTTTTAGCAGGATGATTCCATTTTCTTTTTTTATTCCGTCTTTTCTGCCTAATCCAACCAAAAGCTTGATGATTTGCTCATATGTATTGTCCAATATTTGCGATTCAAGCCTATCCTGAAACTCCACTATTTTTTCTCCTAGGACTTTAAATACTTTAATGCAAAGTTCTGGATTTTGAATTAAAACCTTTTCAAAATGGGCAATGGGAACAGCCACGATCGAGGAATCCTCTAATACTTCAGAAAAAGCAGGGTACCCACCTTTGCGGAAAAATCCAACATGTGGAAACATTTCTCCTTTTTTAAGAATGGCCACAATTTGTTCCTTCCCATTTGCATCACTTTTATAAATCTTTACTTTACCAGAGTGAATAAAATAGACGTTTTCAAGCGGATCTCCCTGGAGAAAAACATGGTTTCCCTTTAACCATTGTCGCGAAATAGAGATATCCACTATCTTCTCGATTTCTTCCTCATTCATCTCTTTAAAAAGGGAAAATGAAGATAATACAGCCTTTATCTCCTTTTTATTCATATCATCACCTCTGTTAAACAAAACCGATTTTTCTCACTCTTTAGATGACAATCATCCACTTTACTATTGTAACAAAAGAATCATGCAATTGCTTTTATTCAAGTTAAAAGATTTTTCTCAGGTTAAAAGAGCTTAAGTAAACTAAGAAGGAAAACATAATTTGCTAGAGAAAAAATAGGGAAAGCTCTTTTTTAACGAACGTTTATTCGATAGAATAGAAGATATGGGGTGAAAAAGGATGTTAGGTAGACAAAGCTTAAATACCATTATGAATATGTTAAAGGAAGACGAGAAATTTAAGGAAAATATCGTTCATTGGCATACGATTCCGGAGAAAGAAGCCATGACGGTTGATTTTCCGGTCGAAATAAATCATCAGTTAAAACATGCACTACAAAAGCGCGGAGTTTCTGACTTATACACACATCAGAAAACGGCTTTTGAATCCGCATTAAATGGGGACAGCTTTGTTGCAGTAACGCCAACGGCTTCGGGAAAATCCCTTTGTTATCATCTTCCCGTCTTGCAAACGATTATTCATAATCCAAATGCGCGCGCATTATATATATTTCCAACTAAGGCGTTGGCTCAAGATCAGAAAACCGAAATAAATGAATTGATTGATGAAGCAGAATTAGAAATCAATAGCTATACCTATGATGGAGATACATCCTCAAATATCAGGCAAAAGATAAGAAAAGCAGGTCATATTGTCATTACCAATCCCGATATGCTCCATTCTGCTATTCTCCCTCATCATACAAAATGGGTCTCTTTGTTTGAAAATCTAAAATATATTGTCATTGATGAGTTGCATATTTATCGTGGTGTATTTGGTAGCCACGTGGCAAATGTGATTCGACGGTTAAAACGCATTTGCCGATTCTACGGAAGCAATCCCCAATTTATTCTTACATCAGCGACCATAGCAAATCCACTGGAGCTGGCGGAAAAGCTAACTGAGACGAAAATAAAGCTGATTGATAATAATGGGGCACCTAGTGGGAAGAAGCATTTTGTTTTTTATAATCCACCTGTGGTCAATCAATCCCTAAATATAAGAAGAAGTGCGACCCTTGAAACAAGGATGCTAGCGGGTCAATTTTTGAAAAATAAAATCCAAACCATTGTCTTTGCGAGAAGTAGGGTTCGTGTTGAAATCTTATTGACTTATTTACAAGAGCTAGTAAAACATCAGCTCGGACCGAAAGCGATTAGAGGTTATCGTGGCGGATATTTACCGACGGAAAGAAGAGCGATTGAAAAAGGGCTAAGGACTGGAGATATTTATGGGGTTGTCAGTACTAATGCACTTGAACTGGGAGTCGATATTGGACAGCTTCAGGTTTGTATTATGAATGGCTATCCGGGTTCAATTTCTAGTTCCTGGCAGCAGGCTGGAAGGGCAGGAAGGCGTCAGGATGAGTCCTTAATTATTCTAGTTGCAAGCTCAAGCCCAATGGATCAATATATTATCCAAAATCCAGAGTATTTTTTTGAAAGAAGTCCTGAAACAGCGAGAATCAATCCAGATAACCTGATTATTTTGATTGATCATATGAAATGCGCAGCTTATGAATTGCCATTTAAAGAAGGAGAAAGATTCGGGACGTTTGAAACAGAGGAAGTATTAGAATATTTAACGGAAGAACGGGTATTGTTTAAAAATGGGGATAAATGGTATTGGATGAATGATTCATTTCCAGCTCATGGAATTAGCTTGCGATCAGCCTCGCAGGAGAATGTCGTAATCATCGATCAATCCAATATTGCCAATGTCAAGGTTATTGGAGAAATGGATCGGTTTTCTGCTATGACACTTCTTCACGATGAAGCTATTTATCTACATCAAGGGGTTCAATATCAAGTGGAAAATTTAGATTGGGAAGAGAAAAAGGCATTTGTAAGAGAAGTGGATGTTGATTACTATACGGATGCGAATCTAGCTGTTCAATTGAAGGTGCTAGAGGAGGATAAATCAAGAGCTAATTCAATGGTAACCATAGGTTTCGGAGATGTGTGTGTCAACGCAAAGGCCACAATTTTTAAGAAAATTAAATTCGAAACACATGAGAATATCGGTTCAGGTCCTGTTCATTTACCAGAGGAAGAGCTTCATACAAGCTCCACCTGGATTTCATTGAATCACCTAGAGCAGGATACAAATATGACGGAGGAAAGAATCCAAACCGCATTAATTGGCACAGCACATGCTTTAAGACATATTGCTCCCTTGTTTGTCATGTGTGATTCCCGTGATATTCATGTTGTTCCCCAGGTGAAGGCGATTCATAATGAAAAGCCAACGATTTTCTTTTATGATAGCTATCCCGGCGGGGTCGGACTAAGTGAAAAGCTTTTCGATTCCATGGAAAAAGTAGTGGCGGAAGCGAAATCTCTAGTCAATCGGTGCCAATGTCAAACCGGATGCCCTTCATGTATTGGAACAGATACCCATTCACAGATGGCAAAGAAAGATGTTCTAAAAACGCTGCAAATGTTATTAAATCACTAATGGATTCTCTTTTTATTTGCGTGGTTAAAGGAAGTGTCTCAGGATGTCTATTAAATCCAAACTAAATCGGCTAAAACCTTATTTAGCAAACAATGAAAATAAAATAAATAAAGATTTAAAAACATTGAGTCCTTTCAAACAAGAAGAGACTTCCATGGAAATGATTCCATATTTTGATGAATGGAAGGAGGAGAATGTAACTCCATATTATTTTGATGGTTCCTATTGTTTAGTAAAGGAAGTAAAATATTCACTTGATCGAATGCATGGGAGATATCGGTTTTCTGATTTTTTAAAAGCCGTGGAAGCATGGAATCAATCGGATATAGAGCATCCACTTTCGGCGCGGGGGTTTGCTGCAGAGGATTTGTTCTTCTTTGATACCGAAACAACAGGTCTTGGGGGAGGGGCTGGCAACTCGATTTTTCTTCTAGGACAGGCCAGTGTAAAAGAGAACGCGATTGTTTTGCGACAACATATTTTACCTAATCCTGGTGCAGAGATTCCTTTCTACTATAGTTTTCTCCAATCTATCGATTACACAACTCTCGTTACTTATAATGGCAAAGCATTTGATTGGCCACAGGTAAAAACGAGGCATACCTTGATAAGAGAGCATGTGCCCAAATTACCGTCTTTTGGTCACTTTGATTTGTATCATGCATCGCGTAGAATATGGAGGCATAAGCTTGATCGTCTAAAGCTCGCGACTGTAGAAAAGGAAATACTTGGAATTGAAAGAGAAGATGATATTCCGGGCTTTTTGGCTCCGATGATTTATTTTGATTATGTTGAAAATCAAAAGCCGGATGGAATGCTTGGAATAATGAAGCATAATGAAATTGATATCCTCTCTTTAATCACCTTATATACGCATTTAACCTTCCAGCTTTTGGAGCTTGATCGCAATCAAACCTCTAATGAAAAATTTGAAGTTGGAAGATGGTATGCCTCTTTAGGTGAGATAGATACTGCTAAGGAAGTTTTTTCAGAGGTTTCCAAGGGCACTGGAAAAATTCCTAATAAAGCGAAGCATGAATTAGCTTTGAATTATAAAAAGCAAAAGGATTGGAATATGGCAAAGGTCATATGGGAAGAGATAGCGGTTCAAGAGGATACTATTCATGTGGAAGCTTGTATTGAGCTTTCAAAGATATATGAACATCAAGAAAAAAAGTATGCCAAAGCCTTGCATTATGCGATGGAAGCGAATAAAAAGATTTTGCTGAAGGAATCAGAAGAAATCCGTAAAAATAGAAAATGCAAAGAAGATAATGATAAAAGAATCGAACGATTAAAGGGAAAACTCACTAGGCTTCATACTTAATATAAAAAGGATTTCATGTTTGGATTTTGGGCAAGATATTTCTAAAAACATTCAAGAAAAAGCCATAAATTCCTAGTTGTCAGTACCACCTAATGACGCTAAAATAGTGAATTGATGATTTATAAGAAAAAAATATTGGGTGATGAAATGTACAGAGCGATTCTTGTTATGTTTTTTGTAATCATTTGTATAACAGTTCTTTTATTTACGGGCTTAAGGGATAGTTTTTATTCATTTATGTAAAAAGATTTAGAAACTAAGCGAATTGCTTATATTATATGAAAATGTGAAAAATAGGTATCCTGTTTAGCCAAGATATTGCCTTTCTTTATAGCTTGTTAGTGTGAGCATGTTTACAAGTTTAAGGAGAGGAGTTTCATGTATGTCTTGGTTTCCCGGTACTGTTTTTCCACCTGTCGTGCATCCTACAAAATGCTGTGTGAACATAATTTTATAAATAATGTGGTTCCACACATTCATCCTTCACATACAACGACAGTGAATCATATTAATATTCAGCATAAACACTAACACTATTTTCCCCATTCTCAGTCAATGGCTAACGTGGTGACAAATCAACAGTTAGTTTATCCTGGCCCTATGCATGGTCCCGTAGCGGGTACTAGATTTGTTCCTGGTAGGGACTTCCCGTATTTTGGAAGGTAAATGAGATGAGTTTGATTAAGGCCGATGTCAAAATCGGTTCTTTTCTTTCTCATCAATAGTTTTTTTAAAATAGGAGAAAAATTGCAGGCATTGCTGCTAAGTTTCGTGCTAGTCTGATACGTTTATGGTAGCATAGTTATGTGAAAACTATACATAAGAGAGTGGGCTAGAAAGAAGATTGGAAAAAATTGTATTCGTATCAGGGTATAAACCCCAGGAATTGGGCATTTTTAAACAAAATCATCCAAGTATTGCTTATATAAAAAAGGCTATTAAGCATCAGCTCGAAAGCTTAATTGATGATGGATTAGAATGGATTATTATTAGCGGTCAACTTGGTACGGAGTTGTGGACGGCAGAGGTCGTTTTTGATTTGCAAATGGAAGATCATTCAGAATTAAAGCTTGCTGTAATTACCCCATTTTTGAATCAAGAGAAAAATTGGAGTGAAAGCAATCAAGAATTATATGAAATGGTGCTCATGCAGGCAGATTTTGTCGATTCCATTACCAAAAAAGAATATGAAGCCCCATGGCAATTTCGGGTAAAGAATCAATTTCTTATTGAAAAAAGTGATGTTCTTCTTCTTTTTTATGATGAAGAAAAGGAAGGAAGCCCTAAATATTTATATCGAGCAGCAAGGGATTATGAACAAAATCATGAATACAATTTAAGATTGATTACTTTTTATGATTTGCAGTTGCTTGTGGAGGAAGAAAATCAATAAAGGATAATTGAAAGATAAATTGACAAATTCAATTATTTTTGAAAAAATAAAAATGATGATTGGTGTTTATTGAGGTGATTTGGATGCTTTCTGATAAAATGAAATTATCCGCGAAGGATATTTTGGAAAAAGAATTTAAAACAGCTGTCCGTGGATATAAACAAGAAGAAGTGGATAAATTTCTAGATTTAATAATTAAGGACTATGAAACCCTCCATCAGGAAATTGAGCAATTGCAGCAAGAAAATTTGCGTTTGAAGAAGCAGGTTGAAGAATCTTCAAGAAGACCGAGCACGCAAACAGCTGCTGCTGGAACCACAAATTTTGATATTTTGATGAGATTATCGAATCTTGAAAAGCATGTTTTTGGAAATAAGCTATACGATTAATATGGATATAATTACAAGATGAAATGTCTTGATTTTTGTATCGATGTTGCGTATACTATGAAAGTATCGTTAATAACGTTCGGGTAATCGCTGCAAGGAGCGAATATTGCGAATTGTAGAGGAAAGTCCATGCTCGCACGTAGCTGAGATGCTCGTAGTGTTCGTGCCTAGCGAAGTCATAAGCTAGGGCAGCAAGGTTCGTCCTTGTTGACGGCAGGGAAAGCACCTAAGTCCTATGGATATGGTGTGAATACTTTGAAAGTGCCACAGTGACGTAGCCTTTTCAGAAATGGAAAGGGTGGAACGAGGTAAACCCCACGAGCGAGAAACCCAAATTATGGTAGGGGCACCTTCTCTAAGGAAACGAACGAGAGAGAAGGACAGATTGTTCTTACAATCTGTAGATAGATGATTACCACCGGAGTACAAGACGTTTGTCGTTCGCAGTACGATGGAACAAAACATGGCTTATAGAACGCTATTAATGGAAATGATAATGCATATAAGGGCTCTCCGATTTTGTGGGGAGTCTTATTTTGTTGGTAGATAGAATGATTTAGTTGAAAAATATTCCTAACTTAGACTTATTTTAATTAATAGTTGCCCTAGTTTTCACTATATAATAGATGTTAAGGGATGATTATCACTGTCTTTAAATATATAACGTTTATTATTCATTGGGGGATTTAAGTGTGGGGAATAAACAGCTTTATGATTTGATGGATACGAATCCTTCGTTATCAAATATGATTATTGAGCATTTACAAGAAGGAATCCTGATTTTAAATATACATTTACATATTCTTTCGCTCAATTCATGGGCGCAAAAGGTTACTCAATATTCCAAAGAGGAAATAGTCGATATTGAACTCTCACAATTATTTCTTGATAAATTTCAATACAAGAAGATGCTCCAAGAACTGAAAAGTCAAGGAAAATGGGTGGGAGAGGTTTGGAAGAGAAGGAAAAATGGAGAGATCTATCCAGAATGGATGAATATCCAAGCGGTTAAAAGTTCCGAGAATACGATTTCTCACTATTGTGTTGTCTTTCGTGATATGTCCAAACAAAAAAGTGCCAGAAATGAGCTGATTTTGGCTGAAAAGGCATTGGAAAATACAAGCGAAGGGGTATTAATCACGGATTTAAGTGGAAGAATCATATCAGTAAACCCTGCGTTTGAAATTGTTACCGGTTATTCAGAAGCTGAGGTGTTTAGGAAAAATCCTAGTATACTGCAATCTGGAATTCACGATGAGTGTTTTTATCAAAATATGTGGGAAGATATAATTAATTTTGGAAATTGGAAAGGTGAAATTTGGAATAAAAGAAAAGATGGAGAAATATATCCGGAATGGATTAATATTAGCTCCATAAAGGATGAGAATGGAAAAGTAACGAATTTTGTTGCTGTATTTTCAGATATAACCGATCGTAAGCTTGCTGAGGAGCAATTAATTCAGCTTGCGCATATGGATACTTTGACTGGAGTTGCAAATCGACATTCTCTCAATGAACGGCTTCAATCTATATTAAATACAGCACACAGGCATAAACAGCAGCTTGCCCTGCTTTTTCTCGATTTAGACCGCTTTAAGTATATCAATGATACTTTTGGCCATAATTATGGGGATATGCTTTTGAAGCACGTTTCTGTGCGAATAAAAAGCTTATTGAAAAATAAGGATATAATTGCGCGGCTGGGAGGGGATGAATTTGTTATTGTTCTTCCTAATATAAAGCATCCAAAGGAAGCAAAAAAGACTGCTCAGCAAATTATAGATTCATTAGCTCATTCTTTTTTAATCGAAAACCAAGAAATCTATGTTTCAACAAGCATTGGCATAAGTTTGTATCCCTATGATGGTATGACAAAGGAAGATCTTGTAAGAAATGCTGATAAGGCGATGTATAAAGCCAAATCGATGGGAAGAAATAAGTTTGAATTTTACCATGTAGACTTTCATGAAAATGAGTCAACTTATTTTCGAATGGAAACCAAATTGCGGAAATCCTTGGATAAGGATGAGTTTTTTCTCGTCTATCATCCAATCCTCGATATGAAGAAAAAGAAGATCAATGGGGTTGAAGCCTTATTACGTTGGAATCAAGAGGATCTAGGAGTTATATTCCCCGGTCATTTTATTCCTTTATCGGAAGAAACGGGTTTAATTCTTCCGATTAGCGATTGGGTCATTAGGAAGGCATTTGAAGATTTAAAGCAAATTCAGCTTGCTGGTTTTTCGCAAATGAGGATGAATATCAATATATCAGCTTTATACTTTAACCAAGATGATTTATATAAGAGAGTGCTTCATATCATTAATGAAACAAATGTGAATCCTCATTTTATCGACTTCGAACTGACTGAAAGTATGATTATGACCAATGCTTCTGCAACAATTGATAAACTAGTGAAATTAAAAAAATTAGGGATTAAACTATCGGTTGATGATTTTGGAACCGGATATTCTTCTTTAAGCTATTTAAATCGTTTTCCAATTGATTCATTAAAAATAGATCAAAGCTTTATCCAAAAATCATGTTCCTACCATGAGGATGCCTCTATTGTAGAAGCCATAATCACAATGGCTCATAAGCTTCATTTACAAGTAGTTGCAGAAGGTGTGGAGAATCAAAAACAATTTCAATTCCTATTGAATGAGAGCTGTGATTTCATTCAAGGATACTATATAACAGAACCTCTTACCTTTTCAGAATTACTTGATTTTCTGGATGTTTGGGATAGAGAAATCGATATATAAGGGTGAAAAAATGACTAAATATAATATCATTGCGACATCCGCAATGGGTTTAGAAGCCATTGTTGCAAAAGAAGTAAGAGATTTAGGATATGAATGTCAAGTTGAAAACGGACGAATTTCATTTACTGGAGATGAGTCTGCTATTGTCAGATCCAATCTTTGGCTAAGGACAGCGGACCGCATTAAAATCAAAATTGGTGAATTTAAAGCAACCACTTTTGATGAGTTATTTGAAAAAACAAAGGCACTTCCATGGGAACAATATTTACCCGTTAATGCAGAATTCCCTGTTATCGGGAAATCGGTAAAATCAAAGCTTTTTAGTGTTTCTGATTGCCAAGGCATTGTGAAAAAAGCAATAGTCGAACGAATGAGAAAGCAATACAAACAGGTCACATGGTTTGAGGAAAACGGACCATTATACCGGATTGAGGTTGCCCTTCACAAAGATATTGCATTAATCACTTTAGATGCTAGCGGAAGCGGTCTCCATAAACGGGGATATCGCGCTGGACAAGGGGAGGCTCCATTAAAGGAAACTCTAGCTGCTGCATTAGTATTATTAACGAATTGGACCGCAGATCGTCCCTTTGTTGACCCGTTTTGTGGATCTGGAACCATTCCGATTGAGGCAGCGTTGATTGGTCAAAATATTGCGCCAGGGTTTAATCGTGATTATGTTTCAGAAAAATGGCATTGGATTCCGGAGCGTGTTTGGGATCAAGCTCGTGATGAAGCAGAGAGTCTTGCAAACTATGATCAGGAATTAGATATTATCGGAAGCGATATTGACCATCGTATGGTCAAAATTGCAAGTGATAACGCCTTTGAAGCAGGATTTGGAGATATGATTCAATTTAAACAAATGCAGGTGAAGGATTTTACGACCACGAAGGAATATGGAGTTATCGTTGGAAATCCGCCTTACGGTGAGCGTCTCGGAGATAAGCCATCTGTAGAGAAAATGTATCAGGACATGGGACAAGCTTTTGCTCCTTTAGAAACCTGGTCCATCTATATGTTAACCTCTCATGAACAATTTGAACAATTTTATGGGAGAACGGCCACTAAAAAGCGTAAACTATTTAATGGTTTTATTAAAACAGATTATTATCAATTCTGGGGGAAGAGACCACCAAAAAAGAAAGATTAGCAGAGGATAGGCTATCCTCTCACAGTCTTTAATAAGGAAAAATAATTTCAATAAACATGATTTATATTTGAAAACTGGTCGTTTGCCAGTTTTTTCTCATTCAAAACGGAGGACTACATGCAGAATCAATTACCATTTTCTATTTCAGTAACTGAATCATTCTACGATAAATTAGGTGAATGGATTGGGGACGTTTTTTATGATATTTTACCGGAGGCTGGCTTTGAATTACGCGATGAGCAAATATTTATGGCTTATCAGCTAGAAAAAGCCTTTAAAGAGAAAAAAGTCATTTTTGCTGAAGCAGGAGTAGGTACAGGGAAGACGATTGTATACTTGCTCTATGCTATTTGCTATGCGCGAATGACTAATCAGCCGGCGATTATTGCATGCGCGGATGAAACCCTAATTGAGCAGCTTGTGAAAAAAGAAGGGGATATTGCGAAATTAGAACAAGTGTTAAACTTAAACATTGATGTTCGGTTAGCAAAATCGCAAAATCAGTACTTATGTTTAAATAAATTGGATAATGTGGTTAATCTTGAGGATATCTATAGCGACGTCTACGAACAGCTGCCTCATTTTGTTCACTCTGGTGCATCCATGCAGCAGTTTAACCGTTATGGTGATCGAAAGGATTACCCAGAATTAACCGATCAAAATTGGAAGGAAATTGGCTGGGATCCGTTGCAGGATTGTTTTACTTGTGATAAACGGCATCGCTGTGGGATGACTCTCCATCGCGATTATTACCGTAAAGCTAGTGACATCATCATCTGCTCGCATGATTTCTATATGGAGCATATTTGGACGAAGGATTCTCGAAAAAGAGAAGGACAGCTTCCATTGCTTCCAGAAGCCTCCTGCGTCGTCTTTGATGAAGGACATTTATTAGAATTTGCCAGTCAAAAGGCTTTAACTTATCGATTGTCAGAGCGGACAATGGAGACGTTGCTGACGAAACTATTATCCAATGATGTAAGGGAGAAAACCTTGCATTTGATTGAAGAGGCAATTTATGAAAATGAAACCTTTTTTCAAATGTTAACAGGAGAGGCTTCAACCTCTTTAGGCTCTGAGAAAAAAAGAATTACGAAAACAAGTGAGATCATTCTTCAGGCGAAAAAGCTTTTTGATCTGCTATCCTCTCTTGAGGAAGAGCTTGTTTTCGAAAGCGAAATGTATGTGATAAATGAATATGATTTAAAAATTGTTGAAGAATATTTGGAGCAAATTACCTACTCGCTTTCGCTTTTCCTTGGTGAATTAAAAGGAATTATATGGTTTGAAGAGAATAAGGGTGAACGAACATTGGTGATCATGCCAAGAATGGTTGAAGATATTCTTAGAGAAGAAGTTTTCTCACAGAAAAAACCATTTATTTTCTCTTCTGCAACGTTATCAGATAATCAATCTTTTGACTATATGGCTAAAAGCTTAGGGATTGATGATTATTTATCATTTACAGTTGCTTCTCCTTTTGATTATGAACAAAACATGACCATTCAAATGCCTGTATTTCCTGTTAAAGATACAAAAAAGAAATGGGAATATACCTTAGAGCAATTGAAAGCTTCTGGTGGCAGGGGACTTGTGTTATTTACGAATGATGAAGATTTAGGGTTATTTAAAGCATTTGCACAGGGGAAAACCAATTTTCCGCTATTATTTGAAGGTGATGGGGAAATTAGCGCCCTTGTTTCGCAATTTCAAAATGATGAGACATCTGTCTTGTGCTCGACTCATCTTTGGGAGGGGCTTGATATTCCAGGAAGTTCTCTTCAAAATGTGATCATTTATTCCTTGCCATTTCCACCGAATGATCCCGTCTTTGAAGCAAAAAGGGAAGGTGTTAAGACTCCTTTTGCAGAGGTGGATATGCCTTATATGCTGTTACGGTTAAGACAGGGTGTAGGACGTCTAATAAGAAGCAGTGAGGATAAGGGAATCGTCCATATCTTACTAGAAGAAGAGTTGGAATTGGACATCATTGAAAAAGTTAAATCGGTCCTACCGGTTCCACTATGAAAAAAAGCGGAGAGGCTTTTCATTAAAAAACCTCTCCGCTTTTTTAACCTTTTGGCTTACCAATCATTATCTTAATGCCCTTTTGGCTTCGTCACTCATTTTTTCTGGAGACCACGCAGGCTCCCAAACGATATCGACATCGACATTTTTGATTTCTTCAACATTTAAGACGGCATATTTCACACCGGTTGCGATACTATCATGTAAAGGACAGCCAGGTGTAGTTAAAGTCATGGTAACTCTAGCGGTATCTTCATTTATGATTTCAATATTGTAAATTAAACCAAGGTCGACGACATTAATTCCTAGTTCTGGATCTAAAACAAATTTAAGTTGTGTGCGAATTTGATCAATGATTTCATTCATCAATAATTCCTCCTTATTTTTTCATTACTAAGGCTATGGTGGTGCTAAAAACGATAGCACTTAGGCAAAAAATCGCTTGTCCAATATAAAAGAGAAGTGTCTGTTTAATCCCGATGGAAATTGCTACTAGCAAAACCCCGATAATATCTGAGATAAAAAGTGGGACAGCAAGTCTATCATTTATCATATCCTTTAACACGGGTACATTTTTCTTCCCAATTTCCTTACTATATTTATGGGTCCACCAGAGAAAAGGGACAATTTTATATAGATAGCCCATAATGCTTAAGGCAATCCATAAATAGATATAAGCAAACATAAGTGGAGCGACCCAATCGTCAAAATGTCCGAATAGGGCAGTGAGTACTGCTAAGAGATGAATAAGAAAGCCCCAAACAATGGATAACAAAGCAAACTTGAATGGCCGATCTAGTTTCTTTTTAATTCGCTTTTTCAAAATATGCCTGATATGCAGAGAAAATAGGGTAAATCCGAAAAATAACAACCCAAGCCCCAATATCAGAAATAGTTGGCTATTCGTAAAAAATGAATAAACAGTTGTAACTAAACCGATGAAATACGTAATGAAAACCCATTTTGCCATTTTCATCGTGAAGCCATGGGAAAGAGAAAACATCGGAACCATTTTATAAGAGAATCCAAAGATGAGAAGTGTAAACCATCCGGTGGTTCCAAGTAATAAATGGCTTTTGAAAGCAGGTTGGTAATAACTGCCAAGAAATCCTGTTTTCCAGCTAAAGACAAGGGAGATTCCCAAAAGAATTGTTAATAGAAAGCAGATTAGTCCAGTTCCTACAAATAGTGTGAGGACATTAGGTTTTGCTTGCTTTTTTAGAGTCAGTAGCATTTGCAATAAAAATAGCAATATTCCTAAAACCGTTAATCCTGCTGGGATAAGTGCTGTTTCAGGTGCATGAAACAAGGCATGTGCAAACCAGAGGATTCCAATTGCTGTAATAAAAAACTGAAAAAATCCTAATTTTTCACTCCAAATCGGAGTTAAAAAAGCAACAGGTACAAGTTGATACATTGCACCCATCGCAGTTGTAACTGCCCAGCCAAGAATAAACAAGTGAGCAGCAGACCATATCGCCGGTATCCGAAAACTACCTATGATAAGGTTATTTCCATAGATTAATAGAATGATCTGTGATGCGATAAAGGCAGCTAAGCCTAATAAGATAAAGGAAAAAGGAAGCTTGATATTCGTTTCATTTCCTGTAGTTTGTGGAATCATGCTGACAGCCTCCCTTCTTATTTAAATATAGTAATTTGGTAGCTTCCATCCTCTCTTGGTTCTGTTCGATGATGGAATCCGAGTTCATCAAGCTGTTCATACAAAAACATGGGCCGACGATCATTGATAATGGTTAAAGTTTCGTTTTTCTCTAAATTTTGTAAGGCTTCTAATGTTCGCATCATGGGTTGCGGTGGCTCAAGTCCGCGGTTATCCAAAATCATTTTCCTACCCCCCTTGCTTCGTAAAGGTAATTTTCCAATGTTTACTTTCGATTTTTTCTGATTCACCCGTAAATCCTTTTCCTTTCAATACCGGAAATAATGGGACGGGCTTAAAGGGAGCATGGAGGATGAATACATCATTTTCCTCTAAACTACTGATAGCCTCCATAATCTTTTGAAATGGTTCCAGCTTGTTTTTTATATCTTCTCTTACATCTAGTTCAACGATTTTTTGACTCATCATTTATTCTCCTTTATAGCAATTCTTGATGAAGATCTTTCACATTAATAAGAAAGAATCCGTCTTCATCAGTCATTAAATACTTCTTCTTTTTTAAGCCATTTAACGTTCTGCTAACCGTTTCCCGTGAAGTTCCTATCATATTGGCAAGCTCACGATTTGTAAATGAAGTGGTGATTCGATAGATATCTCCGATTTTTTCACCATTTGTTTTACATAGGCGCAATAATAACATAATAATTTGCTCATAGGTGTTATGAAGGATTTGCTCCTCTAAGCGAGATTGCAATTCAATTATTTTTCCTCCAAGCACTTTAAAGAGCTTAATGCATAACTCTGGGTGGGAAATTAAAATTTCCTCGAATTTTTGAATCGGAATCATCAGCAGATGGGTATCATCCATAATTTCCGCAAAGGCAGGATAATTTCCATTTCGGAAGAAGCCTGCATGCGGGAACATTCCACCAGCTTCAATAATGGAGACAATTTGCTCTTTCCCTGTGACTTCTGTTTTAAAAATTTTGACCCGCCCAGAATGGACGAAATAAACATTTTCAAGTGGATCTCCCTGCATAAAGACATACATTTTTGGTTTGTAAAAACGATATCTTGCAATCGAGACGAAGGGTTGTATTTCCTCCTTTGATAAATCATTAAATAATGGAACACTCATTAATCTTTCTGTAATTTCTTCTATTCTCATTTAATCACCAACTACAAAACAAATATTTCTTTTTAACGATTATTATTGTACCAATGGTTTTTTTGCCATGATGTGACCTACATCATAGTTTTAATAATTTTTGATTCTCATTCTCATCTGTGGTGAAAATCACAGGTGAAAAATGAAATCCATCACAATAAAAAATTATCATCCGTTATACAATCAGGTCTGTTGAAAAAAACAGAGAGGAGTGTGTGAATGGAAATGCAAAGGTCAGCAAAACCGAATCAGTTTAGGAAACAAAATAAAAATGCTCTATTAAAATCCATTCTCATTATTACATTAATATTAAGCTTCACAGTTTTAATCGCTGGAGGTGTCTGGATCTTTAAGGAAATGGCTCCAAGACCATTGGAGGTTACCGATAGTAAAGGAGAGGTGCTTCTAACCAAGAAATCCATTATGGGAGGCCAAGCAGTGTTTCAAAAGTATGGCTTAATGGATTATGGAACAGTCTTAGGCCATGGTTCATACATGGGACCAGATTATACGGCTGAAGCATTAAAGGTATATACAGAAGGAATGCAGGATTATAAATCTTTCCATCAATATGAAAAGTCTTTTAAAGAATTGAATGAAGACCAACAATCCATCATTAAATCAAAAGTCATAAAGGAAATGCGCAAAAATCGCTATCAGGCTAATAAAGATAGGCTTGTGCTAACAGATGCACAAAGCTATGGCTTAGAGGAGGTAAGAGCTTATTATAAAAAGGTCTTTACCGATGGAGACGGCTGGGGGTTAAAGCCGAATCTCATCAAAGAAAGTGATATGCCGGAAAAGGGAAGGGCTTGGGTTAGCAAAGGGGATCAAATCACACAAATATCTGATTTCTTCTTTTGGACAGCTTGGCTTTCAAGTACAGAGAGAAAAGGGGACAATATTACTTATACAAACAACTGGCCATACTATGAGGATGCTGGAAATCATATGTCCTTTTCAGCTATCTGGTGGAGCGGAGCTAGTGTAACCCTTTTAATTTTATTTATCGGAATTATTCTATTCGTCTTCTACCGTTATCATTTAGGGATGCAAGAAGCCTATAAAAAAGGGAATTTTCCCAAAATCGAATTACGACGGCTTCCAGTTACTTTGTCGCAGGTGAAAACAGGAAAATACTTTGCGATTGTGACGGTGTTATTTTTTGTTCAAGCAATGTTTGGTGCTCTTCTTGCACACTATTATGTGGAACCTGAGAGCTTCTTCGGCTTGAAATGGATCTATGATATTCTTCCATTTAATATTTCAAAAGGTTTTCACCTACAGCTCGCCATTCTTTGGATTGCCACTGCTTGGCTTGGAATGGGAATCTTCATTGCTCCACTCGTTGGCGGGCATGAACCGAAAAAACAAGGTCTTCTCGTCGATATTTTATTTTGGGCACTTGTTGTGTTAGTTGCAGGAAGTATGCTTGGTCAGTGGTTAGGCGCTAAAGGATATTTAGGAAATAATTGGTTCTTGTTTGGACATCAAGGATGGGAATATCTTGAATTAGGGAGAATATGGCAATATATCTTAGCAGCAGGAATGGTCATTTGGTTATTTATCGTTTACCGAGGCATCAGAAGCGGATTAAAGAAAGAAACTGACAAAGGTGGACTTATTCATCTTCTCTTCTATTCAGCTGTTGCTGTTCCGCTATTTTATTTATTCGCCTTCATGATTAACCCAGATACAAGTTTTACATTTGCAGATTATTGGCGTTGGTGGATTATCCACTTATGGGTTGAAGGAATTTTTGAGGTCTTTGCCGTTGTTGTTATTGGCTTCCTCATGGTACAAATGAAACTTGTGACGAAAAAATCAACTGTCAGGGCGCTTTACTTCCAGTTAATTCTCTTAATGGGCAGTGGCGTTATTGGAATCGGCCATCATTATTATTACAATGGGTCAGCAGAGGTTTGGATTGGTCTTGGTTCTGTATTCTCTGCTTTAGAAGTTATTCCATTAACTTTACTCATTTTAGAAGCCTATGATCAATACAAGATGATGAGAGATGGAGGAATAGATTTCCCTTATAAAGGTACATTCTGGTTCTTAATTTCTGTTGCCATTTGGAATCTAGTAGGCGCCGGAGTGATGGGCTTCCTAATTAATCTTCCTTCTGTCAGCTATTTCGAACATGGACAATTTTTAACACCAGCTCATGGACATGGGGCTATGATGGGTGTTTATGGAATGTTTGCTTGTGCTGTGTTTATTTATTGCTTAAGAAATATTACAAAACCAGAAAAATGGAGTGATAAATGGGTTAAATTTAGCTGTATCATGCTAAATATTGGACTTGCTGGGATGATTTTAATTTCTCTTTTACCGGTTGGGATTATTCAAATTAAAGAAGCATTTAATCATGGATATGCCGCTTCACGCTCAGCAGCCTTTTTACAAAAAGATATCGTTCAAACGCTATTAACCATTCGTGCCGTTCCAGATACGATTTTCCTTATTGGCGTTGCCGCATTAGCCATTTTTGCTGTCAAAGCTCTTTTTAACCTAAGAAAAGTAACACATAAAGAGAATGAACCTTTGCCAGTAAAAGATTTAGCGATTGATGAAGATGAGGCATAATAATTTTAGCAGAAAAAAATAAAATCTATTCTTATGTGTGATTTGGTTCACATGGTTAAGACAATTAAAATACTATTATAAAGTTGTAAATATATTTTTTGGAGGAAAGAATCATGACTCAATATGCACAAACAGTAAATGTACCAGATTATCCACCACGTGAAAAGCATCCAACAATTTTTCGCACCTTTGATTCTCTAAATGCAGGAGAATTTATGCTTTTAATCAATGATCATGATCCAAAGCCATTACTTTATCAATTCATGATGGAAAGACAAGATCAATTTATTTGGAAATATCTTGAAGAGGGTCCGGAAACCTGGAAAGTATCTATTGGTAAAAAATAAATTAGTTTAACGAGTACAAACTCTAAAAAAAGGCTAACTATGATTTTTGTAGTTAGTCTCTTTTATAATGAAGAAATCATCTAGATGCTCCAAATGGAAATAATTTCTGAATTCTGTGATAAAATGGATAGAAAAGAAAATGAATGGAGTGATTGATATGACGAAACTACAAACATTGGAAAATGCGTTTTATGAGCATGTGAAGAAAATAGTCTCTTATAACGAAGCATTATCATTAATATTTTGGGATTTGCGAACAGGAGCTCCAAAAAAGGGAGTTAATCAACGATCAGAAGTGATTGGAATTCTTTCTTCTGAAGTTTTTCAAATGTCTACCTCGAATCAGATGCTGGAGTACATAGAGAAATTAACGAGAAAAGAGGTATTTTCTGAGCTTTCCCCTTTGACGCAGAAGCTAGTCGAGGATTGTAGAAAAACTTATGAACGCAATAAAAAGATACCTGCAGATGAATATAAGGAATATGTCATTTTGCAATCAAAAGCTGAGAGTATATGGGAGGAAGCGAGGGAAAAATCTGATTTCGAAATGTTCCGTCCATATTTAGAACAACTGGTAGCTTTCAATAAACGTTTTATATCTTATTACGGCTATGAAGGGAATAAGTATAATGCCCTTTTGGATTTATATGAGCCTGGAGTTACGGTTGATTTATTAAATAAGGTATTTGGGGAATTACGAGAATCTATTATTCCTCTTGTTCAGCTTATAACGAATAAAAGGGAAAAACTAGATACGAGCTTTTTGTTCCGAAAATTTCCAAAGGATAAACAGAGGGAGTTTAGCATCGAAATATTAAAACAGATGGGATATGACTTTCAGGCAGGGCGATTGGATGAAACAGTTCATCCTTTTGAAATTAGCTTAAATCCCGGAGATGTAAGGGTTACGACAAGATATGATGAAACTGATTTTCGAATGGCTGTATTTGGCACCATTCATGAAGGGGGGCATGCCCTCTATGAGCAGAATATTTCAAAGGATTTAATTGGCACTACCTTATGTGCTGGAACTTCTATGGGGATTCATGAGTCTCAATCTCTTTTTTATGAAAATTTTGTTGGCCGCAATTATCATTTTTGGAAGAAAAATTATGATTTAATCCGGCAATATGCTAAGGAACAGTTTTCTCATGTCGAGTTGGATGAGTATTATCATGCAATTAATGAATCGAAACCATCTCTTATACGGATCGAAGCAGATGAACTCACGTATCCTTTGCATGTTATTATTCGCTATGAAATTGAATTAGGATTATTTAATGATGAAATCGACGTGAAGGATCTTCCAAAAATTTGGAATGAGAAGTATGAGCAATATTTGGGGATCCGTCCTGAAAATGATGCTGAAGGAGTTCTTCAAGATGTTCACTGGGCAGGTGGAAGCTTTGGCTATTTTCCTTCCTATTCTTTAGGATATATGTACGCCGCCCAATTTAAAAACGCCTTATTAAGGGACCTTCCAGATTTTGATGCATTGTTAGAAAAAGGAGAATTACTTCCCATTAAAGAATGGTTAAATAAGCATATTCATCAATTTGGAAAAATAAAAAAACCGTTAGAAATATTACAAGATGTAACGGGTGAGGGATTAAATTCAGAGTATCTTATTCACTATTTAGAGGAAAAATACAGAAGCATTTATCAGCTGAAATAAAGATTCATCAAAAAAGGCTCCCAACCATAGAGGTTGGGAGCCTTGCTTATTACCATAATTTGAATCCTTTTGATCCTGGAGGTGCATTTTGAATAAGATCAATAAATGGAATCGTGTATGCGAATAGGATAAGTAAAGCGGTAATTCCAAGCCAGATTTTCCAATTTTCGAATACCATTGGTGCTTTTTCTTCTGCACTTTCTGCTTCTCCTAATGGGAATTCTTGTTCACCCTTAGGAGCAAAGAATGCAAGGTTAATAAAGATGTAAAGCATGAGAATAATCGCTAAGAATAGGATAGAACCACCTACTGCTTGTGCGATTTGATATGGAACCCAGTCAGCTGCTTGTGCGGCCCCAGCGTAATCAGAGAATGAAGAACGACGTGGTGCTCCAAGTAAACCAGCAGCATGCATAGCGCCTGACATGAATGTCATACCAACTGCCCAAAGAATCCCTTGAATAAGAGCTAATTTATTCATTGCTTTTGTTAGGACGCGACCAGTTAAATGTGGCACAAGCCAGTATGCTGTACCAAAGAATGTTAAGACAACGGCTGTTGCAAGAGTTAAATGGAAGTGACCAGTTACCCAAATCGTATTATGAACTACTTGGTTCATTTGGTTTGAAGCATTGACCATACCACCAGCACCAGCAGGAATAAAGGCAAGCATACCGATAAATGGTACGGTAAAGCGAGCATCTCCCCATGGAAGCTTCTTAAACCAACCGAATAACCCTTTTGCACCTTTAGAACGACCAAATCTCTCGAATGTTGCAAATAGAGAGAAAGCAGTCATTAAAGAAGGAATAACAACTAAGAATGTTAAAATTACTTGTAAGAACTTCCAAGCTGGATCAATCCCTGGTTCCAATAACTGATGGTGGAAACCTACAGGAATTGAGAACAATAGGAATAAGATAAAGGACATACGTGCTAAAGAATCAGAGAAAATTTTACCACCGATAACTTTTGGAATAATAACATACCAAGCCATATAAGCTGGAAGCAACCAGAAGTATACAAGTGGGTGTCCAAAATACCAGAATAATGTACGGCTGACACCAACATTAACTGTATCCACTAAACCTAAAGACCAAGGTAATAATTGAATTAATACAGTAGCTGCGACACCTAATGTAGCAACATCCCATAGTACCGTATTAACAACTGCCATAAATGTAAGTAATGGACTAGGTTTTCCAGGGTTGTTTTTACGCCATCTTACATAACCCATAATAATGGCTGCACCATCAATCCAGCTTCCTACTACGACAAGTGTTAAACCTAGGTAGTATAAAAAGTGAGCTTGAAGAGGTGCATAAAATGTATAAAGAACAGAAGCTTTATTTAATAGAATCATTACAGCAGCCATTGCTGTACCGATTGTCATAACCCAGAATCCAATCCATCCAGCTAAACGCTGACCATTGGAATAGGTGCCAGATGTACGGCTAACTCCTGAGTGTTGGAATCCAAAAATAAAGAATGTTGTTAAAACAAGTGCTAAAATGACACCATGAACGGTTAAAATTTGATAATATCCAATTCCAGCTGGTAATGTTACTTTACCAGTACGGACTAAAACTTGTAATAGTCCGGCAATACCGCCTATTGCTAAGGCAATGAATGCCACATAAAAGTGAGCCATTGCTAATTTTCCATCACGGCGGTCAACCTTTAGGGTAGCTGTAGGGCTAAGCATTATTTAACCACCTCGATTTTTGAAGTCATCATGTGGTGACCAGAACCACAATATTCATTACATAGAATTAAGAATTCACCAGTCTTATTAAATGTTGCTACGTGTTCACTAATATATCCTGGTTCAAGCATCATATTAATATCAGTACCGGCTACTTCAAAACCATGCATAACATCTTTTGATGTTGCAATGATTTTTACTTTTGCCCCTTTTGGTATTTGAACATTTCCAGGATTATAAGCGAATGCTTGTGCTGTAAATACAAGCTCATAGTCCCATTCTTTTCCTTCCACTTTATGTAATCCTGGTTTATTGAATGGTGCTGTTGTATCGACTTTTTCTGAATCGATGGTTTTTAAACAGCTAGGTGGCTGATTTCCAAGATAGAATGCGCTTACTCCAAGTACTGTTAAGAACACGAGAAGGGCACCTATTCCGAAAATAAGCCAAATTTTTTCAAATTTATGCATATGCATAGCTTAATTTCCCCTTTCTATTTGTTAGAGACGATCTAAGAATAAGAAATAAACTCCAACCCATACCGCTACTAGGAAGAATCCTAATAAGAAAACGGATGCCATCGTTCCCTTAAGTGAGGAACTATCTTCAACTTCTGTTTTTGTTTTGTTGCTAAGTTCCGTTTTCACTTTTCTTCACACTCCCCTCTTATTTTTGAAATAAATAAATAATTACATTTTCATAATACCGAACAATTAGAAAGATTCCATTAGGGTTTCATGTATTTCACAAATTGTTCATTAATCGATTTAACACTATGTTAATGTTAGAAAATTGATATAGCAGTGATGAATGTCACAAAAACAGGTTTTTAAATGTGAAGAAATTGTGAAGTGATGCATGAATGTAGGCGATAAACCATTGATATTCCTCGATAGAGGATAAACTATCCCAGAATAATAGAATCACGTTAATTTAGTACAATTTTAGGAAAATTACAAAATAAATTTGGACAAAATATGAACATATTGATCGTCACGTTTTTAAATTTGACATCATAAATTAAATGAATAAACACAATAGTTTTGAGAAAAGCGAGTGGTAAAAATGCTAAAATACTACTGTGAACATTGCAAAACTTTATATAATGGTGAAATGATTTGTACAAATTGTGGGTTATTGGCCAAGCAAAGAATATGGATAGAGGTTCAAGAGCATAAAAAAAATAACCATCTAGATGATGATTATGGGGAAATATATTAAGATTCTATATAAACAATAGCAACCTAGGAATTGTTTTATCCAGGTTGCTATTTGTGGTTATTTCATTTCAATCATTAAAATAACTTCGAGTATTAGTTTACTCTCTATTTGAATAGGGAGTCGAAACGCCTTTTTAAAGCCATACACCTTGGTTTGACCAACTAATACGGTAGGTGGAGTAATATCCATTTCAAAACCTTTTTGTGAAATGGAAGTTGAGAGATTTCCTGCAATCATGTTACCAAGCTCTCCAGCAAAGGATTCAAGCATTTCTCCTTCAAGTTTCATTCCAAACATACTTTCACCGATGTTGCTGAAAATAGTTTCGTCACCATTTATGATGATTCTTCCTCTTAAGTCTCCTGTCATTCCAATTAAAACCCCGATAGAATGTTGTGTAAATGGCTGCGTAAATAAAGAGGGCTTATCAATCGTTACTTCAAAAGGCAATACGGCCTTCACTGAATCGATGGTGCTATTTAGAACATCTGTTATGTATTTCGATAATGTCATGAATTATTACCCCCTACTTTGTTACCAATAATCTTAACATATCTTTATTTTAAAGAGTGTAAATGATTTGAAAAAATATTAAAATATTTAACATAATTGTTATTTTTATATAAGAAAAGTTATGTGAAATTTAACACAGAATGATCCTTCCAAAAAATGAATTGGAAATGATTAAATAATGAAATGGAGAATAAGTATAAATATAATAGGTTATGCACAGCAACATCCTTCAAAACATGATGGAAGTAAGCTTTTTTGGGCTTTCTTCCTTTTTTATTGCCTTCTAAAGGATCAATATATTATAGGATAAGGAGAATAATTGAGGATTGTGTAGGTAAATGCTAAAGGAAAAAGAGAAAAGGTGATGATATTTTGCCTACTATCGTATCCGTCGCAGAAGCCCTTCCTCACTTTGAACTTAAGCAAGCTGCAGTACTTGATTTTGCGAGGGAATTATTTTCTGAATCATTTAAGGACATTGAACGACTTTTGACAGTTTTTCAAAATGGCTGTATTGAAAAAAGGTATTTTGTAAAAGAATTATCATGGTTTAAGGAAGAACATTCTTTTGCAGAAAAAAATAACGCATATATCGAATCGGCCATCAATCTAGGTTCGAAGGCGATCCTAAATTGCTTGAGGAATCCCCATTTTTTAGCTAGAGAAATAGCCTGTGAAGAAATTGATGCAATATTTTTTATATCTAGTACTGGCATTGCTACACCAAGTATTGAAGCAAGAATAATGAACATTCTTCCCTTTTCTGAAGAGACAAAAAGAATTCCAATTTGGGGTCTTGGTTGTTGCGGTGGGGCATCAGGATTATCACGTGCTTATGAATATTGTCGGGCATATCCTGGGTCGAAGGTTATTGTTCTTTCAGTTGAAATATGCAGCTTGACCTTTCAGCGAAATGATCTTTCGAAAAGCAATCTTATTGGAACCTCTTTGTTTGCCGATGGAGTGGCATGCTGTTTAATTGTTGGGGATGAGGTTAATATGAATGAATGGTGCCAATTGACCGCATATCCTAAGATTATCGCAACAAGGTCTGTAACAATGAAAAACTCACTCGATGTGATGGGGTGGGATGTTCGTAATGAAGGATTATATGTTATTTTTTCAAAAGACATCCCATCGATTATTGAAAAATGGCTTCGACCCAATGTCCAGCAATTTCTTGAAAATGAAAAAATATTAATAGAAGAAATTCAACATTTTATCGCTCACCCGGGAGGAAAAAAGGTTTTGGAAGCCTATCAACATTCATTGAAGTTTCCTAGCCAAATGACAGATGAATCATTTCATGTTTTAAAAAACTATGGAAATATGTCTTCTGCGACGATTCTTTATGTTTTAAAACAATTCTTGGCAAAAGGAAGGGGAGGAGAGCTTGGATTGGCAACTTCCTTAGGACCAGGCTTTAGTTCAGAAATTTTGTTATTAAGGTGGGAAGATCTTTGATTTTTGTTTGTTTCTTACTTGTTCTTTTGATACAAAGAGGGATTGAACTAATCTTGGCGAGAAAAAATGAAATTTATTTAAAAAATTTGGGGGCTATAGAACTTGGCAGAAGACATTATCCAGTAATTGTGGCCGTTCATGGATTATTCTTTGTATCGCTTAGTCTGGAAGTATATTTCTATCAAAAGGAAATATCGAATATATGGCCATACATACTCACCTTTTTCCTGCTAACACAATCAATCAGGATATGGGTGATTAAATCTCTTGGTCCATTTTGGAATACAAAAATCATTGTATTACCGCAAGCTACGGTCATGAAAGGCGGTCCTTATCAATTAATAAAGCACCCAAATTATGTGGTCGTTTCTCTTGAGTTTATTCTCATCCCATTTCTTTTTAATGCTTATCTAACCGCCATTCTCTTTTCCTTTCTTAATGCAATGATTTTAAGTATTCGTATACCTGCCGAAGAGAATGCATTGAGAAAATGGACGGAATATGAGGTGGAATTTTCCGCGAAAAGTCGCTTTCTTCCTAGTTTATTAAAAAAAATATGACAATTTCAACAGTTTATTGAAAATGATTATCGTTCGTGATAAAATTCTTCATGTAGATGAAAATAATTCTCACTATTCAAATAAAAGGATGGTGTTACATATGGTAGCTGCTTTTATTATTTGCACAGTTGTTGCCTATTCCTTTGTAATGAAGCATGTATTATCACGTGTCTTAAAACCTCAGGACCATACAATCTAAATAACCACTAGAAAGGCTGATTCTGTTTGTGGAATCAGCTTGTTTCTTTTTATCTCCTTTTAAAACAAGTTCCACTTTTTAAAATACTAATAGGAATTATCATCTTTATCCATTAAAATAAGGGATATGGGGAAAAGTTTGTAATTTTCTGTCTAAAAATAAAAACTATAGAATTTAACATAACAAAGGGGTATTTTGAATGGTTCAAACAATAAGCGAGCTAGATAGAGCTGAATTGTTAGAAAGAATAGTGGCTTTTTATACCTATTTCAACGAGAACAATGATGTTATATCTGCAAAAAAAGTAAAACAATTAGGACAAAAGCTAAATGACGGCGAATTTGCGATTTGCTTTTGCGGTCATTTTTCTGCGGGCAAATCCAGTATGATTAATCGAATTATCGGAGAAAATTTATTGCCTTCTAGTCCGATTCCAACAAGTGCAAACCTTGTAAAAATAAAGATTGGCGAGGAATATGCAAAGGTATTTTTTAAAAAAGGAAATCCAAAACTATATCCAGCACCATATGATTTTGCAAAGGTGAAATCGTTTTGTAAGGATGGCGATCAAATTCAAGCTATTGAAATTAGCCATGCTTCTGAAATATTGCCAATGGAAACGGTCATATTGGACACACCAGGTATTGATTCAACAGATGATGCTCACCGAATTGCAACGGAATCTGCCTTACATCTTGCCGACCTTGTTTTTTATGTGATGGACTATAACCATGTTCAATCAGAATTGAATTTTCTCTTCACGAAAGAATTAACCCGTGTAGGAAAAGAGGTTTATTTAGTTATTAATCAAGTTGATAAGCATCGGGAAGAGGAGCTGAGTTTTGCCGATTTTCAAAGGAGTGTAGAAGATTCTTTTGCTTCATGGGGGGTTAAGCCGGCATCTATCTTTTATACTACACTAAAGGAACCAAACCATCCTTTAAATCAATTTGCTGAGTTAACCCTTTTTATTCATGAATCCATCGCGAAACGGAAGGAGTTACTACCGAAATCTGTTTATTATTCCTTAAAAAAAGTTTCGGATGAACATCTATCTTCACAAGCTGAGTGTCATTTTAATGAAGTTGAACGGATTGAAGAGTTGCTTTCGACAAGTGAAATCAATCAAGAGTCAATTAGAAAATCTTATCAAGAATATCAGGAAGAATTAGAGGCGGTACAACAGTCACTTTCTGAAAAGGAAAATGGGCTGAGAGAAGAAATCGAAAAAATATTAAACAATGCATACCTAATGCCCTTTCAAACAAGGGAATTAGCGGAAAAATACTTAGTAGCAGTACAACCTGATTTTAAGGTGGGGCTGTTCTTTTCCAAGCAAAAAACAGAAACTGAGAGGCAAGAAAGGCTACAAGCTTTTTATGAGGATTTTCAAGATAAAGTAAAAACACAAATTGAATGGCATCTAAAGGATCTCCTAAATCGGGTTCTAAAGAATGACCATATTCAGGATGCTGCCCTACTTTCCGCTGTTCAAAGTTTTGAACTCACCTTTTCAAAGGAATTATTAAGCCAAAATGTGAAAACAGGAGCAAAAGTCTCAGGGGAATATGTACTTAACTATACAAGAGATGTTGTAGAAGCGATAAAAAAAGTGGCAAGAACAAAGGTTGATTTGTGGAAGGAAAAATATATTGAAATAATATCACAAAAACTGGAAGAGCGGAAGCAGTTTCTTTCAAATGAAATAACACGATTAAATCGTTTTGTGGAAGCATTAAGGGAAAAGGAAGAGATTGAAGATTCAAATACTGCAATTAAAATTAAACTGGAGCAGCTCCTTTCAGGTCCTATCGTTCTGAAGCCTGATGAAGTATTAACGAATCAAATGTTGGCGGAAACTGAGAAAGTCGAGGTCATTTCCTTAAGTCTTGAAGACGAAGGGATGGCTGATCAAGTCGATTCCCCTTCATGGAAAAGTCGCGAGAAAAGGGTTAGCGGCATTAACGATCATGTAAAGGTACAAAAGGAAAGTGAATCAATAGTAAACCAATTAAGGTTTACTGCTCAAGAATTATCCAATTTGCCAGGGTTTAAGAAAAAACGCAAGGAACTGCTGCAAAAAGCAGAAAGATTAGAAAGTAAGTCATTTACTGTAGCCTTATTTGGTGCCTTTAGTGCCGGAAAATCCTCCTTTGCCAATGCGCTAATTGGTGAAAAACTCTTACCTGTTTCACCTAATCCAACAACGGCAGCCATAAATAAAATCCTGCCAGTTGATGACTCCCATCCACATGGGACGGTCATAGTTAAATTTAAGAGTGAAGAGGTATTATTTGAGGATGTGAATCGTTCTTTAGCTGTCTTTCAAAAGAAAGCATCGAACTTTGATCAGGCGATGGCATTAATTGAGAAAATTATTCAAACCCACTTGGAGTATGATGCAAATGAGAAGACGCATTATGCGTTTTTAACTGCATTTTATAAAGGATTCTCCGCTTATCAGACAAAGCTGGGAGACATGCTTGAAACGGGTTTAACCGAATTTGGTGATTTTGTTGCGAAGGAAGAAAAGTCCTGTCTCGTCGAGGAAATTAAGGTCTATTTTGATTGTGAATTAACGCAGAAAGGAATCACTCTAGTTGATACTCCTGGAGCGGATTCGATAAATGCTCGGCATACTGGAGTTGCCTTTGAGTATATCAAAAATTCAGATGCTATTTTGTTTGTGACCTATTATAACCATGCGTTCTCGAGAGCGGACCGTGAATTTCTTATTCAATTGGGACGAGTAAAGGACACGTTTGAAATGGATAAAATGTTTTTCATTATTAATGCGAAAGACCTTGCACATGATGAAGAAGAAATGCATGCCGTTTTGGATTATGTTGCAGATCAACTGATTCAGTATGGAATTCGTGCACCACATCTATTTCCTATTTCCAGCTTACTCGCTATTCAGGAAAAGAAAGGAAAGTTACAGGGGAATGATTCAGGAATTGCAGAATTTGAAGATCAATTTTATTCCTTTATCCAGCAAGAATTGATGTATGTTGCCATTAAAGCAGCGAAAACGAGCGGTCAAAGAGCCGTTCACCAATTGAATTCCTATATTCTATCCGCTCGTGAAGATAAGGGTGTTAAGCACAAAAGAATTGAGAGATTGAATTTGGAACAAGAACAATTGACCAAGATAATGAATTGTCTTTCTTTAGAAGTGCTAAACCAACGTTTAGCCCAAGAAATTGGCGAATTAGTATATTATATTAAGCAAAGAGTGTTTTTCCGCTTTCATGATTTCTTCAAAGAATCATTTAATCCAACGGTTTTAAAGGATGATGGGAGAAATTTGAAGAAGGCTTTGAACAATGCGCTTGAGGATTTACTCGATCATTTTGGGTATGAGTTTGCCCAGGAATTACGGGCAACAGGTTTAAGAATTGAATCTTACATGAATAAGCTGATGAAAGAAACGCATCATTCGTTTTGTTTAGAGGCATTAAAGGTGAATGATGAGCTAATTTTCCGTGAATTTGAACCGTTTCCATTTGAAAATCTGGAATATGAATCTGCTTTTGTGGAATTGGAACGCCAGCAATTTAAAAAGGCATTAGCGTATTTTAAAAATCCAAAGTCCTTCTTTGAAAAAAATGAAAAAAAATACTGCAGTGAAGAAATTGAAAAACAGTTGGAGGAACCAGCGGATCAATACCTAATGTCAGAAAAAAATCGCGCAACTAAACACTACCAGATTGAGCTAGATCAGGTGTTACAACAATCTCTTTGTGATTATCAGGAGCAAAGCAACGAGTTTTATCAGGGAATGATTGCAACACTTAGCGATGAAATTTCCATTGATCAGCTTGAAAGGATTGCAAGTAATATTCCACATTTCAGCTAAAAGGATTGACTCTATGATTAATTGGCTAAAACAATTAGAAAATGCCCACGATGTTGAGATTCTCTTTGCTTGTGAAGCAGGAAGCAGGGCATGGGGAATGGAATCTCCAACTTCTGACTATGATATTCGTTTTATATATATTCATAAGGATCTTCATCGCTATCTTTCCATTGATCCGCCAAAGGAAGTATTAGAGGAAGGACCATTTGATGCGGTAGGCTGGGATATCATGAAAGCTTGTAAGCTATTGAGAAAATCGAACCCCAGTCTCTATGAATGGTGTATGTCTCCAATCTATTATATAGATAAGCACGGATTTAGCGAGATTTTAAAGAAAATAATCAAGGAAGGATATTCCCATTATGCTCTGTTTCATCATTATGAATCTCTTTGTACGAGGAATCTTCATGAGGTAAAAGAAAAAAGTTATCATGAAAAGAGGCAAAAACAATTAATCTACGCTGTACGGTCAATTTTAATCGTTCAGGAAATGATTCTTAAAAAAGAACTATTCTTCGACTTTAGAATGAATGAAGCCAATTTGAAAGAAAATCAACTGTATCAATTCTATTCTGATTTACTCGCTGCTAAAGATAAGCAAACGTTGCTTTCAGAAAAGAAGGTTCAGGACTTGGTTAGCTTAATTGAACAGGAGAAACAACGACTGGCTCACGAGGCAATGACCCTAGCTAAAGGAAGGGATATTACGGTAGAATTAAATGAGTGGTTATGGTCACTATTAGGAGTTTAAGAAGAATGGAGGAAGAATAGATGGATTTTTTTGTTAATTGCACCTGGTTAAAAGATCAGTTGCATCATGATAAGATTCGTATCGTTGATTGTCGCTTTCAAATGGGACAACCAGAAGCGGGAAAAAATGCTTATTTAGAAGAGCATATTCCTGGTGCTGTGTATTTTGATTTAGAAAAAGATCTTTCAAGTGCTGTCCAAACCCATGGTGGGAGACATCCACTGCCAAATCTAGATTCCTTTAAAGCCCTGTTAGACGATTCGGGCATTGATGAAGAGACAATGGTGATAGCATATGATGCCGGGGGAGAAGCTTATGCAACACGTCTTTGGTGGCTGCTTAACTATGTTGGCCATAAAAAGGTCGCGATCCTAGATGGTGGATTTCATGCATGGAAGCAGGCGAACCTCCCTGTTACTCATGAGGTTCCGTCCTATAGGAAAACCAATCTCGATATTCAACTTCAAGAAAAGATGCTTGCTGATTATGAGGATATAAAAAAGATTGCAACGGATTCGAATTCGAAGGTGATATTAGTCGATTCACGTGAACGAAATCGTTATTTAGGCTTAGCTGAACCAATCGATAAAAAGGCAGGACATATTCCTGGAGCCATAAATAAGGTCTGGACTGAAGGGTTTCGGGATGGACTTTTTAAAGGTGTTCAAGAACAAAAACATAGATTTCAAGACTTATCATCAGAAAGTCCCGTAATTGTGTATTGTGGGTCAGGTGTCACGGCAACCCCCAATTTTTTGGCATTGAAAGCAGCTGGATTTTCGAATGTTAAACTGTATTGTGGAAGCTTTAGTGACTGGATTTCCTATGATGATAATGATGTGGCAACAGGAGAATGAAGCTAAGGTAAATGGATTCTTTTCCATAGAGGTTATTACCAAGCCCATGGATCCTTGCAGCATGTTATAATAGTCATTATGTTGCAAAATAGTAGGAGGAATTTATAATGGAAACAGTTCAGAAGCCTAAATTGATGCTCGTAGATGGAATGGCTTTATTATTTCGAGCCTTTTTTGCAACAGCCGTTTCCGGCCAATTCATGTTTAATTCAAAAGGAATTCCAACAAATGGTGTAAATGGGTTTGTAAAGCATTTCCTTACAGCGGTTTCATCCTTTCAGCCATCTCATGTCGCGGTATGCTGGGATATGGGGAGCAAGACCTTTAGAAATGAACTATTTCCCGATTATAAAGGGAATCGATCTGAGCCACCGCAAGAATTAATTCCCCAGTTTGATTTAGTCAAAGAGGTGGTTGAAGCTTTTGACGTTCCGAATATTGGTTTAAAAGGATATGAAGCGGATGATTGTATTGGAACTTTGGCTAAAAAATATTGTGCTAATGCCAATATTCATATCGTTACAGGGGATCGGGATATTCTCCAGCTTTTAGATGACCAAATTTCCGTTGTATTATTGCAAAAAGGCTTTGGAAATTATTTGGTCCATACAAAGGATAGCTTTTATGAGGAGAAAGGAATTTATCCAACCCAAATGATTGATTTAAAGGCATTTATGGGGGATTCTAGCGATAATTATCCTGGAGTAAAAGGAATTGGTGAAAAGACGGCATTAAAGCTATTACAACAATATCATCATGTTGAGGGCGTTGTTGAAAATCTTAATCAATTAACTAATGCCCAAAAATCAAAAATTGAAGCGGATTTAGATATGCTCTATTTAAGCAGAAAACTTGCTGAAATCAAATGTGATGTACCGATTCAATTTGCGTTTGAAGCATCCACTTTTAAATTTAATGTCGATAAAGTAATGGACAAGTTTCATGAGGTTGGGATGAAAGGACTTCATCGATTTATTGAACCCATAAAAGAATACGCATAATTTTTTGCTATTCTTTCAAAAATATAATTTTACAAAGGATTAACGCACTGCTTTTTATTGTCTGGAAAAATGATCGATAGGCATGAGTTCATCAAATGATGCTCATGCCTTATTTTATTTTTATTTTGTATTCTTTTTCTTTGCTGCATTTTCTAGCTTGCTTTTTGGCTCTTCAGCAAATTCAGCATCCTGGCCATAACCTTGAGGGGTAACTCCTTGTGACTTAGTTCCTCGATTAGATCCTTTCTTTTGCCCCACCTAAAACACCTCCCACTATCTCTTAACAGTACATATTTATTTTTTCCTAAAAATAGATTTTATATGAAAAATTCCAGAGAGTTCCTTCTGAATAATCCTCGTTTTCTTTCTCAAACTAAGGGAGAGGTGAGGGAATGAATAAGGGTGTATATATCGCATTGATAAGTATCGGGCTTGCGCAAGCGCTGAAGATCCCGATTTATTTTATTAAGGAAAGAAAATGGAAGCCTAACTTGTTTTTTCAAACAGGTGGGATGCCGAGTTCTCACTCAGCTGGTGTGACTTCGTTAACAACCTTTATTGCTTTAAAGAGAGGGATTCCAACCATTGATTTTGCTCTTTCATTCATTTACGGTTTAATCGTCATGTATGATGCACAAGGAATAAGAAGGCAAACAGGAGAATTAACCTTAAAGGTGAATGACATGAATGAGTTAATACAAAAGGTCCATCACAAAGAAAATGTACAATATCGGGAAAAAGCACCCAAAAAGTTAAAGGAAATGCTTGGCCATGATCCTGAAGAAGTAATTGGAGGAGCCATCTTGGGAATGATAACAGGTACTTTTGGTTATTTTTTCACAAAAAAGGATAGAAAATCAAAGGCTTTTCAAGTAAGATTTAGAAGGAAATAAGAGTGGCTAACATGGGGAGGATGAACCTATGAGGACGGTAGAAGAGTATTTACTCCATTTGGAAGGCAAGGGTTTTTTATTCGGGGAGGATACGGTTGGGTTTATTTATTTTGGAAAGCGGTTTACAGAGGCTTCAGATGAAATAACAAATACAGCCATTGAGTTAACTTTAAAGGCACAAAGAACATTCGATGGCAGCTTTTATATTTCTTTATTAGAAATGCTGGTTGCAAACCAAATTGAAAGCAGAAAGCAAGCAATTCAATTTGTTAAAGACCAGCAAATTTTAGCCATATAGAAGGTGTGCTCTGAAGCACGCCTTCTTCATGAAATATTTTTTGTCTTTGTCAAACGCTTCTTTTGCTTTTTTTGGTACATTGGGATCTTCGTAGGAGGCAGCTCGGAAATGACCATTCCAGCAAAGATGAACAAGCAACCAAATAGGGCACTAAAGGATAGTCTTTCGTTTGCCCAAATAAAGGCAGTTACAGCCGCAAACACTGGTTCCATCGCAAAAATAAGTGCAACTCTCGTTGGGGTTGTGAATTGCTGGAATTTCGTTTGCGCAAAAAAGGCTAGAGCTGTTGCAAAAAAGGATGTAACAAATAATGCAACAAACACATCTGTATTTAACAGAGTGCTTGGGTCGAATGCAAGCTTCCAATCTTCATAAATAAAGGCATACAAAGAAGACAGAACGGCTACGGTTGCAATTTGAATGACGGTTAGCAGCAATGAAGGATGATTGACACTATATTTACCAGTAAAAATAATTTGTAGTCCAAAGGCAATCGCGCAAATAAAGACATAGGCGTCTCCAATATTTAAAGAGGCGACATCTGTCATCGTCAAGAGATATAATCCTATTGTTGCAATGAGCACTCCAATGACTGCATTTCGACCTGGACGTTGTTTTAAGAGGAGAAATGAAAATAAAGGAACTAAAACAACACTCAAGCCTGTAATAAATCCAGCTTTTGAAGAAGTGGTGTAAAGGAGTCCTTTAGTTTGTGTGGCATAGCCAAGAAAGAGCCAAAAACCAATAATAAAGCCAGATAAGAATATTTTTTTATTTATCTGTTTTAGTTGTTGTCTTTCAAAGATTATTAGCCATCCTCCAAGTAAGAGGGTAGCAATTAAGAAACGTACACCATTGAATGTCAAAGGTCCTAAAAAAGAAATGGCATTTTGAACAAGGACAAAGGTGGCTCCCCAAACAAGAGCAACGAGCAGTAAACTAATATCAGCTATAACGGATTTATTCATTTTTGGTATTCGCTCCTTTCTCTTTATGCTTTCTGATGCCTTGGCGAGCCAGTTCATCTGCAGTTTTATTTTCACTACTTGGAATCCATTTAATAAAAAATAGCTCAAACTGTTTTGAAAGCTGTAAAGCCGTGTGTAAAAGATCCGCATAGCCTTTATTTTTGACAAATTCCTTTTCCATGCTACGACTGACAAGTTCCGAGTCTGTCCGAATTGAAATGGTACGGAATCCATTTTGTAAGCAGATTTTTAAGGCATGCAGAAGGGCATGAAATTCTGCTTCATGATTTGTCATTTCTCCTAAAAAAAGAGAAAATCTTTCAACTTTACCAGCATTTTTGATGAAGATTCCGGCACCACTAGGTCCAGGGTTTCCAGCACTAGCTCCATCAATGTAAACTTCAATCAAAATAAGTCCTCCTGTACTTTTCCTTTTTATGTATTTCCATCATTTTTTTTACTATAATGAAGTAAATAGGTGCGTTCAGGTGAATCCTAAGAAATACTATGTTTGTAAGTGTATCACAAATCGAGAGAATGACCAGATATAAAGTGAAACTTCCATCAGTGGGGGTTTTCATTCATCCCCCACTGATGGTTAGTCACGCAGAGCCTGATTGATTTTTCTAAGGGCTGAAGCCCAAAGAAAAATCTTATTTCACTTATCACGCTCATAGCGCCACGTCCTGTGGCTTTCGCCTGACTAGGACATCCTTGTCCGTCGTCGGACCTTTACGGACAGTTGATCTCCCGCTTATCTTCTTCGTATTCTCAGAATCTTGAAGTGGGAGTCTTACTGTCCGTTAAGAGTGGGATAAAACGAAGTATCTTTTAATGAAAATAAAATGGCTTAGAACAAATAGAGTGGAATGGAGTGCGGCTTGCGATGAAGTATAAAATTGAATGGAATTATCAATTGAAGAAGAATCAGAATGTTTGGTTTACCTCTGATTGGCTGGATTCGGAACTTGCCTTAGAAACAGGGGAAGAAATCGAAAAAAGTGGAAAAACATTGGATCTATCATATTACGATGAAAAGGGAGTTTCCTGGACAACAAAGGAATTAAAACAGCTGCTTGTAGAGGTGGAGGAAGAACCCCACGATATTACGATTTATTTTGATGGCGGATTTAATAAGGATACGTTAGAAGCTGGCTTAGGTGTAGTCATTTTTTATAAACAAGGGAAAAAGAAATACCGGATTCGTGCAAATCAATTGATTCATGAAATGGATACAAATAATGAAGCAGAATATGCGGCATTTCATTTTGCATTAAACCTATTGGAAGAACTTGGTGTTCAGCATATGTCCTGTGAATTTAAAGGGGATTCTCAAGTAGTATTGAAGCAGCTTGAAGGAGAATGGCCGTGCTATGAAGAGAATTTAAATCGGTGGCTCGATCGTATTGAGAAAAAAATCAAGGATTTAGGAATTCATCCCAAATTCTCACCGGTCCCACGTCAAGAAAATAAAGAAGCGGATAAACTTGCGAGCCAAGCGCTCGAAGGAAAAAATGTGAATAGTAGAATGCTGATTATTTAAAAGGGAGAGACCGTTTTGGACAGAAAGAAATTGTTAGACGAAATGGACTATATTATGTCACAATACTGTGAAAATTGTTTTTTATATAAATACCATCGAGACGAGAAAGGAAAACGATTTGCTCATCGTTTTTGCATTACAAAGTGCACGGTAGGCGAGCAGTTAAAGTATTTTGGAAAGGAGCTCTCTTAACCATGACACAAACCTGAACAGAAGAATGACATCGCTTTCAAAAAATTAAAAAAGCTGGCAATTGATTGCCAGCCGGATAAATTTATTATTATGATTACAGTTTTACCACATTAGCGGCTTGAGGTCCGCGGTTTCCTTCAACGATTTCAAAAGAAACTTCTTGTCCTTCTTCTAATGATTTGAAACCATCACCTTGAATAGCTGTGAAATGTACGAATACATCATCTCCGCCTTCTACTTCGATAAAACCGAAACCTTTTTCGTTATTGAACCATTTTACTTTACCATTTTGCATAATAACTTTTCCTCCTAAGCCTATCAAGACACCGATGTGTCTAAGTTAAGTATATTATCATTTAATGAAATATGAATCAGCCATATAATAGAAATAGCGGAATATATTATTAAATGACGATATAAATATACACGAAAATGTAGTAAACAGTCAAGAAAATAAGTATATTTTTCCATAAAACGTAACAACTTTCCACGGTTACATATTACACTTTCCTCAGGATAAAACCGGATTGAAGATTTTTCCAAAAATATTTTTCTTAAATACTTTTAGGGATTAAATTTCAGAAATTTCTTTAAATTAAAACTGATATTTGGTATTATTTTCTTGATATACAATTATTTTCATGCCGGGTGATATTGATGAATAAGAAAAAAATAAAAACCTCAACTGCTGAGGATTCACTTTTAACCGTTGAGGATATTGACCAATTACTTGAATCTTTTCGAAAAACTGAAAGAAACCGCTATTTAGATCAAAGTAAAAAAGTAATCACTCAAGTAAATTTAAAAGAAATTCGTCAAAAAATCGAACAAGCAACAAAAATAATGAAAGAAATATTTTCCTTTGTCGGAGCAGGTGGAACCATTCCTATTTCTGAAATTAAAGAAGAAATTATTCCTTCTATTAAACAGGCTGCAGAAATACCGCATATTTACTATCTATTTTATGAATTACAATCAAAGGATGAATATACCTATAGACATACAATTAGTGTTGGCATTATCGCCACGATTATAGGAAAATGGCTAGGTATGCCAGAAGAGTCCTTGCATGAATTATCCCTTGCAGCAACCTTACATGATATTGGAAAATCTAGAATATCCAAAGAAATTTTAAATAAGCCTGGAAAGTTAACGACAGAAGAATACAATGAGATGAAGCAACACTCCATTATTGGCTATGATTTACTTAGGGATATACCGAGCATATCTGAAACGATTCCATTAGTTGCATTACAGCATCATGAAAGGGAGGACGGGAAAGGGTATCCGCTTGGATTAGTGGGGGATCAAATTCACCGACACTCTAAGATTGTTGCGATTGCGGATGTGTTTCATGCTATGTCTTCTTCACGAGTGTATCATCAGGCAAAGCCTTTTTATGAAGTAATTCAGGATATGCATAATAGTGCATTTGGGAAGCTCGACCCAAATATTTTGCTCATTTTTCTTTATAAAATGATGGATAATTTAGCTGGAAAGACGGTGCTACTTTCAGATGGATCGCTTGGAAAAATTATGATGATTCACTCATTTGATCCTCTACGCTCTCTTGTAAAGGTAAACGATGATTTGATTGATTTACGATATAATAATCGTTTGCAAATTGTAAGAGTGGTGGATGAACTGAATTAAGGTATGTTGCATTGCAATAGATTCATAATTTATATATCGACTTCATAGTTTATGATTATCTAATCATGATAAAAAGGGTGAGACTGATGTATCGATTTCTTATTAATGGCGAAGAATGGATTTTAAGGTTTTCTCGCCATTTATTTATGGATTCAGAAATGAAAAAAGAAGTGGCCGATTCAACAATGAGAATGAAAAAACAGCTTCACTTATATGGACATGGAGATTCTTTTCTTATCTTTCATGAAATGCTCGGAGCACTTATTTTTAATATTGAAAAAATCCCTTCTTTAATCTTGACATTGTCCAATATTATCGCAAAAGAGCACTGGTACACCCAAGAAAGGGAAAACATTCCACTTTTTTCCAAGAAATAGAGGTAAAAAAACGATTTTCATATTTGGAGGTGATTTTATGTTTTAATTTGGTCGAAAAAGATTTGTACATAAAAGATAAATACTTAATTTTTAGCGGCTTTTTAAGGGTGAACAACCTTACCTACGATATTTTCTCTCCTCTTTCCTTTTTTTTATCGTACGATATGTTTCATATTCTTCCCTTGTTTATTTCCAAATAATTAAATAAATATGTTATTCTTGTATAACTTGAGTTTTGAATCTACGAATTTATCCCACTCTTAACGGACATTTTGACTCCCACTTCAAGATTCTGAGAATACGAAGAAGATAAGTGGGAGATCAACTGTCCGTAAAGGTCCGACGACGGACAAGGATGTCCTAGTCAGGCGAAAGCCACAGGACGTGGCGCTATGAGCGTGATAAGTGAAATAAGATTTTTCTTTGGGCTTCAGCCCTTAGAAAAATCAATCAGGCTCTGCGTGACTAACCATCAGTGGGGGATGAATGGCAGACTAAAAGCGCGACGTCAACACATAAGTCTGCACGCTTCACGTCCTGTGCGTCGAAAACCCCCACTGATGGAAGTTTCACTTTATATATGCTTGTATTCAATTTTAAAGGAGTAAGACGAATGAAGCTTATTATTGCGGAAAAACCTGACCAGGGGGCGACATTGGCATCCATTTTTAAGATGAAAAAACAGCAAGGGTATATCGAAATATTGCCAAATGAGATTTTTCAGGAGGGGGCCTACATTACATGGGCTGTGGGTCATCTTTGTCAATTAGTGAATCCAGAGAAATATAATCAAGAGTGGAAAAAATGGGATCTGACTACGCTCCCGATGATTCCAGGTCAGTTTCAATACGAAGTGACAAAAGATAAATATAAACAATTTAATATCATAAAAAATCTCATCCATCAGTCCAATGTCACAGAAATTATACATGCGGGAGACGCTGGCAGAGAAGGAGAACTGATCATCCGAAATATTTTAAGGATGACAAATTGCAGGAAACCAATGAAAAGGCTATGGATTTCCTCTTTAACCCCAAAGTCGATTCGTGAAGGTTTTTGCAGTTTGCTTCAGGAGGATGAAACAAGAAATTTATATTTTGAAGCCTATACAAGAGCATGTGCAGATTGGATTGTCGGAATGAATGCTTCAAGATTATACAGCCTCCTTTTACAAAAAAAGGGGTATCGCGATGTTTTTTCTGTTGGAAGAGTTCAAACCCCAACTCTAGCATTAATTGTGAAAAGGGATTGGGAGATTGATCAATTTGTTTCAGAGCCTTATTGGGAGATTATGGCTAAATTTAATGTTGAAGGAAAAGTGTATCAAGGTAAATGGGAAAAAGATGGAGAGACAAGGGTGAAATCTCAAGAGCTTGCAGAGAAAATCGCAGCCTTTTGTCAAAAGAAACCGGCCCAGGTAACGGATATTCAAACAGAAAAGAAGGAATATTATCCTCCCTTACTGTTTAATCTATCAGCGTTACAAGCGGAAGCAAATCGAAGGTATAAATTTCCTCCGAAGAAAACATTAGATGTTTTACAAAAGCTTTATCAAAAAGGGAATGTATCCTATCCCCGTTCTGATTCACGTTATGTAACAGCTGGAGAAGCGGAAATGTTTCCAGATATTCTACAGAAGATTGGAAATATTGCAGAGTACAAACCTTTCTTTCCATTACCAATTGAATCTATTAAGAATAATAAACGATATGTAAATGATCAAAAGGTCACGGACCACTATGCGATTATTCCGACTGAGCAAGTTCCGAATTTGGACAAGCTTAGCAGTGATGAAAAAATGATTTATGATTTAATTGCAAGAAGTTTAATTGCGGCTCACTATCAAAAATCTGTAACAGAATATACAACAATTTATACACTTGTAGATCAACGTGCCACCTTTGTCTCAAAGGGAAAGGTACAGTTAGAAGAAGGCTGGAAAAAGGTTATTAGGCATGTGGAAAAGGATAAAGAACCTATCCTGCCCTTGATGGAGATTGGTGAGCAAGGAAAAGTAGTAAAAGTTGAAGTGAAGGATAGCAAGACACAGCCTCCGAAACGATATACCGAAGGGCAGCTCATCACTCTTATGAAAACGGCAGGAAAATTCATTGAAGATAAGGAGCTTGAAAAGGTATTAATGAAGTCTGAGGGGTTAGGAACGGAGGCAACTAGAGCAGGAATAATCACAATGTTGAAGGATAGAAATTACATTTCAATAAAGAAGAATATCGTCTATCCAACAGCCAAGGCAAAAATTCTCATAACCGCTATAGGAGGAGAAATATTGGCTTCCCCTGAAATGACAGCAAAATGGGAACAACGATTAAAAGAAATATCGGAAGGAAATGCATCTCCTAAACAATTTATGGAGCAAACGAATAAAATGATCAGCCATTTAATTCAAATGACGACGAAGACTTCAAATGAATGGCGGTTTACGAAGGAAGATCAAGAGGATTTTGTTCCGGGGAAACAGAAGAAAAAGCGATCCGCTAATTTAGGTAAGTGTCTTAAATGTGATGGCCATATTGTCGATAAAGGCAACTTTTATGGATGCTCCAATTATCAAAAAACGAAATGCGACTTTACCATTTCCAAAAAAATCTTAGGAAAATCTATAACACAAACTGCAATCAAGAAGCTATTAGCTGAAGGTAAAACGGATGTAATTAGTGGCTTTAAGAAAGATAATAAAGAGTTTAAGGCAAAACTAATGATAGTAGATGGAAAGATAAAAATGATTTTTTAATCGTAAGAAGTCATGTTGCTTTCGGTAGAAAATCCCAAAAATGTGTCTTATTTATGCATCTCTATGGTAAAAAATTCAACCATCTCTTGTTTCCCTAACTTTTGTATAGTAGAATTTTATTGATGAGTGTGTTTTTAGGAGGATAAGGGATGCCAACACCAAGTATGGAAGATTATATTGAACAAATTTATAATTTAATTGAAGATAAAGGCTATGCACGTGTATCAGATATTGCTGAAAGTTTATCTGTTCATCCCTCATCTGTTACGAAAATGGTTCAAAAGCTAGATAAAGATGAGTATCTAGTGTACGAAAAATATCGAGGATTAGTTCTCACAACAAAGGGTAGGAAAATTGGAAAACTATTGGTTTTTCGTCATGAGTTACTGGAACAATTTTTAAGTGTGATTGGTGTGGAAGAAGAAAATATTTATAGAGATGTTGAAGGAATTGAACATCATCTGAGTTGGAATGCGATAGATCGAATTGGTGATTTGTTACAATATTTTGAAGAAGATGAATCTCGAGTAAAGACATTACGAGAAGTTCAAATGAGGAATGAGTAAGAATAAATAGGATGATTTAACAGGGCAGATTTAAAGATTAAATCTGTCCTTTTTGTGTGTTCTGAAGTGGGAGTCTTACTGTCCGTTAAGAGTGGGATAAAATGACCTCTTTAAACATATATATTTAGAATGACACATTTTTTAGAGAATCATTCAAGGATTTCACAAACTTTTCACGAATTTAATGAGTGAATCTTTTTTCATTTAAAGGTAGGGTTGTGGATGAATCAGTTTAATTGGACAGAGGAATCAGAAAAACAATGGAATCAATCAGCAGATCATTGGAGTTCGAGGAGCAAAAAAATGTGGGAGACGGGGAGTAGAAAGGATATTATTCCGTTTCTTGCACAATATGTTCCCGTAAATTCAGTAATCTGTGATTTGGGCTGTGGTGATGGATATGGTTCAAGGAAATTAACGCTGGCAGGGTATTCGGTTACTGGAGTTGATGTTTCAGATGATATGCTTCATAAAGCCTATACCCTAAATTCAGATAACAATGCAAGATTTGAAAAGGCGGATATTGGACATTTACCATTTTCTGATGGCTCATTTGATGCATTAATGGCAATTAATTCACTAGAATGGACGGAAAGCCCTCTGCAAGTTCTTGATGAGATGAATCGAGTTCTCAAAAGAGACGGGAAGGCCTGTGTTGCGATATTAGGGCCTACTGCAGGTCCAAGAACCAATAGCTTCCCAAGACTATATGGAAAAAAATCGATTTGCAATACGATGATGCCCTGGGAATTCGAGCGGTTATTAAAGGAAAATGGATGGCAAAAGCTTGATGAATTTGGGGTTTACAAACAAGATAGTATTGGGGTTTCTATGGAAAAATTACCGCTTAATTTAAAACAGGCATTATCCTTTTTTTGGGTATTTATGCTTAAAAAAAGTAGATAGCGAAGAATATTTTTATTATGGCCATGTCCTCTAAATAGATAAGAAGAGGACATGGATTTTCTTTGGCAGCGCCATCATAATTTTGCTAAAGGATGGATAATTATTCCCATTCATATGGTGTTTCTTGATATACATAATAGTTAAGCCAATTAGAAAAAAGCAAATGGGCATGGGAGCGCCAACGATTCAAGGGCGTCTTCTTGCAATCATCATTTGGAAAATAATGCAGGGGTACATGAATATCTAAACCTTTCTGTAAATCCCGCTGATATTCATCAGCAAGAGTTTTAGAATCATATTCAAAATGACCAGTTACCATGATTTGTTTTCCTTCGTTGGCAAGTAGGATAAACGGTCCTGCCTCCTCAGAGCTAGATAAGAGCTTTAATTCAGGTGTTCTTTCAATTTTTTCAATCGATACATCCGTATATCGTGAATGGGGAGCATCATAGACATCATCAAAACCGCGCAATAGCATTTCCGAACGGTCCAAAACTGTGTGAGTAAAGACGCCCGTGCATTTTCGCGGTAATTCAAATTTGTCAATCCCAAAATGATAATATAGAGCTGCTTGGGCACCCCAACAAATATGGAGAGTGGAGGTCACATTAGTGACAGACCAATCCATGATTTCTTTTAACTCTTCCCAATAATCCACTTCCTCAAAAGGCAGCATTTCAACTGGAGCTCCGGTAATTATTAAACCATCATACTTGCGATGAACGACCTCGTCAAAGCATGTATAGAATTGCTCAAGATGATACTGGCTCGTATTTTTAGATTGATAGGAAGCGGTTTTAAGAAACGATATATTGACTTGCAAAGGAGTGTTTCCTAGCAATCTGAGAAGCTGAGTTTCAGTCCTTTCTTTTTCCGGCATCAAATTTAAGATAAGAATATTTAACGGCCGGATATCCTGTGTATTTGCCCGATCTTCATCCATGACAAAGATATTTTCAGACTCCAGTATTTCTCTAGCTGGAAGAAGCTTCGGAATTTTAATAGGCAAAAAATCATCCCCTTGAATTGAATATTTAGATTATTTAATATTATATAGACGTTTTTTTTTTGTAGCAATGAAATATTCTTCTGAAATCCATCTTTTATTAAATGAATTTGAAACTTTTAAACTTCTATTGATAATATTCGACAAATCATGCAATATTAAGGCAAGTGCAAATGAGGCATAATTCAGGAGGGAACAGTTTTGAAAACACAGACGAAAGTCAAATCAGATATTACCATCGCGCAAGAAGCAACAATGAAGCCTATTACGGAAATTGCTGAAAAAATCGGCCTTACAATGGATGATATTGAATTGTATGGAAAATATAAGGCAAAGCTTTCCTTCGATGTGCTCAATCGCTTAAAGACGGAGAAAATGGGAAAGATTATTCTTGTCACAGCTATCAATCCGACACCTGCCGGGGAGGGAAAATCCACCGTCACTGTTGGATTAGGTGATGCACTTAATCGTTTAGGAAAAAAGGCAATGATTGCTATGCGAGAGCCTTCCCTTGGGCCGACGATGGGGATTAAAGGTGGAGCAACTGGTGGAGGATACGCACAAGTGTTACCAATGGAAGATATCAATCTTCATTTTACCGGTGACCTTCATGCGATTACAACAGCAAACAATGCTTTGGCTGCATTGATTGATAATCATTTGCAACAAGGAAATGAACTGCAAATAGATGCACGGAGGATCGTATGGAAAAGAGCCCTCGATTTGAATGACCGTGCCTTAAGAAAGGTTGTCATCGGATTAGGAGGTCCAATGCAAGGAGTTCCTAGAGAAGATGGATTTGATATTACGGTTGCTTCAGAGATTATGGCTATCCTTTGCTTGGCTAAGGATTTGCCTGATTTAAAAGAACGTTTGTCAAAAATCGTTGTCGCCTATAATATCCATAAAAAACCTGTAACGGTAAAAGATTTAGGTGTTGAAGGAGCTTTAGCACTTCTCCTTAAAGATGCCGTTAAACCCAACCTAGTTCAAACGATTGAACATACTCCTGCACTTGTTCATGGAGGCCCATTTGCGAATATCGCCCATGGCTGCAATAGTGTCATCGCTACAACTGCAGCTGCAAAATTAGCTGATTATGTTGTGACAGAAGCAGGTTTTGGTGCTGATTTAGGTGCGGAGAAATTCTTGAATATAAAAGCTGAAGTGGCAGGAATTAAACCAGAAGCAGTAGTCATTGTGGCAACCATCCGAGCATTGAAAATGCATGGTGAAATTGAAAAAAGCGATTTAGGACTTGAAAATGTAGCTGCCTTAAAGAGCGGGTTTTCAAATTTACAGAAACATATTGAAACGATTCAATCCTTTGGTCTTCCTATCGTTGTTGCAATTAATCGTTTTATTACGGATACGGAACGTGAAGTGGAGACTTTATATCAATTATGTAACCAAGAGGGAATTTCCGTTGCTCTTACAGAGGTTTGGGAAAAAGGGGGAGAAGGCGGAATTGAGCTTGCAGAAAAGCTTCTGGCTGCCATTGAGAAGAATGAGTCCCATTTTCAGCCTTTATATAAGCCGAGTGATTCCATCGAAATGAAAATTTTAACTGTTGTTCAAAAGGTATATGGTGGCATTGGTGTGGAATTTTCCTCAAAGGCAAAAAAGCAATTAAAAGAAATCGGAGCAAATGGCTGGGGAAATCTCCCTATTTGTATGGCAAAAACACAATATTCTTTATCTGACGATGCTTCAAAACTAGGGCGGCCAACCGATTTTGTCATATCTGTTAGGGAGCTGAAGCCGTCCATTGGAGCAGGATTCATTGTGGTATTAACAGGGGATGTCATGACGATGCCAGGGCTTCCCAAAAAACCAGCAGCACTAAATATGGATGTCGATGAATACGGCCATGCAGCAGGTTTATTTTAAAACATGAATGACCAATTTTTATCTCAATAGAATGGGGGGATTCCCGTGTTTGATCCAACAGCTTTTGAAAATATGAAGGTAGTGCTGGAAGGGGCCTTGTATGACCGTGATATAGAGGGGGATATTGCCATCATTAACCGGAGTGATGTTATGAACTTGGCAAAGCTTTCACGGGAATATGAGGTGACTTTTACTTTAAAAGAAAAGTCAATGACCCAATGTACAGTTAAGTTAAGATCGAATTTAGAAAATTTAGCAGCTGAGCTACTTCCAGCCATGAAATCGGAACAATTATCAGGCTGTACCCTTTCAATTGTTTTTACGGTCGAACATTATGATGATCTTGATCTGCATGAAGAAATAGCCAATGTTTTAACAGATGTTTGGGGGATTGAACGGACATATCAACATAAAATGATATTAGATCCATTTCAAGAACACGATGTAATAACGAAGGAAATTTCGATTGATTTTAATCGTCTGATTTACGAGGACCAGATGGATGATTTTATTAATATGATTGATTCAATGGTGGTTTCTATCAAGAATATCAATCAAATTATCATAAATTATTAGACTGAGAGAAGAAATGAAGATATTTTCCAAAAGGATGAGGAAGATCACTTGGATTTCCGACAGTAATGACAATATGGATGTAGTAAATCTTTGGAAAAATGAATAAAAATAGATTTTTCCAAAGATTTATTATAATTGCTTCTCCTTTTTGATCTTCATGTGAATAAGCCCATGTTGAAACTATCCTGATACAATGGTTTCCAAAAGAAAGTGCTGATTGGCACTTTCTTTTTTGCTGTAAGTTAATTCGTGTTAAAATATGAGAAGGTTAATGAAGGTAGGAAGTCATAATGGAAAATATCATTGAAGTAACAGAACAGTTTGTGAAACAATCATTTAGAGGGGAATCGACCGGCCATGATTGGTTTCATATGGAACGAGTCCGGAAAAATGCCATCTATATTTGGAAACAGGAACAAAAGGGAGATCGTTTCATTATTGAAATGGCCGCTCTTTTACACGATATCTCCGATGAGAAATTAAATGAATCGAAAGAAGCTGGACAGCAAAAATTATCTTCATTTTTAAATCAATTACCACTAGAAAGTCATACCAAAAGGCATATTATGGAGATTATTGATTCTATTTCCTATAAGGGCGGAAATAAGTCATTGCTTTCTTCTATTGAAGCCCAAATTGTTCAGGATGCCGATCGACTTGATGCGATTGGAGCTATCGGCATATCAAGGGCATTTGCCTATGGCGGAAAAAAGGGACAGCCCATTTATGATCCAACTATAGCTGTTCGTGACAAGATGACGATGGAAGAATATCGGATGGAAAAGTCATCAACGGTTCATCATTTTTACGAAAAGCTTTTTAAACTCAAAAATCTTCTTCATACCACTACTGCAAAAGAAATCGCCGAGAGGCGTGATGCTTTTATGAAATTATTTCTTGAAGAATTTTATAAGGACTGGAATGGTATATATGAAAACAATTTCGATTGAAAATCTGACAAAAACATATGGAGACAAGCAGCTTTTTAAAGATATATCATTTTCCATCTCGGAAAAAGAGCGGGTCGGGTTAATAGGAGTTAATGGGACTGGTAAATCATCTTTATTAAAAATCGTTGCGGGTGTGGATTTTCCTGATTCAGGTGAATTGGTATCACCAAAGGATTTTACAATTGCTTATTCTGCGCAGCAGCCGGAGCTGCAGCCTGATTTAACTGTTCTAGAGCAAGTGTTTGCCGGTGAAACACCGATTTTAAAGCTCCTAAAAGAATATGAAAATATGATGCTGATGCTTACTAAACATCCTGAGGACACGGAAGTACAGGAAAAGCTATTTTCCGTTCAACGTCAGATGGATGCTTCAAATGCCTGGGATGCTAGTACAAATGCGAAAACGATCTTAAGTAAGTTAGGAATAGAAGAGTTTGACAAGAAGATTGCTGAGCTTTCCGGCGGTCAGAAAAAGCGGGTTGCATTAGCTCAAGTATTAATTGTGGAACCGGATTTATTGATTCTCGATGAACCGACTAACCATTTGGATTATGATTCAGTGAAATGGTTAGAGGAATATTTGGGCATGTTTCAAGGCGCTTTATTTTTAGTGACTCATGATCGGTATTTCTTAGATCGAGTGACGAATCGAATTTTTGAGCTGGATGGAGGGAAACTATACAGCTACAAGGGGAACTATGCTGATTTTCTGGAAGCGAAGGCAGTTCGCGAAGAGAATGAAGCAGCTACACTTGAGAAAAGAAAGAATCTTTATCGCAGAGAACTTGAATGGATTCGCCGTGGTGCCCAGGCCAGGTCAACAAAACAAAAGGCGAGAATAGATCGTTTTAATGAATTAGATGATAAGATTGCTTCTTATCAAACGAAAGAAAAGCTAGATATCGCTTTAAACGGTTCAAGATTGGGAAAACAAGTGTTTGAATTAAAAAATGCCAATAAGAATTATGGGGATCAGGTTATTTTACATGATTTTGATCTCTTAGTGAAACCAGGTGATCGGCTCGGGATTATTGGCAGAAATGGAACCGGAAAATCCACGCTTTTAAAGACTCTTGCTGGAAGGCTTCCGCTTGATAGCGGGGAATTCATTATGGGGCAAACAGTCAAAATTGGTTTTTATACACAAGAAAATGAAGATATGGACGAAAATAAGCGGATGATTGAATATTTAAAGGAAACCGCTCAAGTTATTCATACTTCCGATGGAAAAACGATTTCAACATCACAAATGCTCGAACGCTTCTTATTTCCAATGAATACACATGGAACTTTAATTAGAAAGCTTTCAGGTGGTGAAAAACGAAGACTTTATTTGCTAAAAATCCTAATGTCAGAACCGAATGTCTTGCTTCTGGATGAACCGACAAATGATTTGGATACACAAACATTAACGGTTCTTGAGGATTATTTAGAGGATTTTCCAGGCGTCGTGATTACCGTTTCCCATGATCGCTATTTTCTTGATAAAGTGGCGGAACAACTCCTCATTCTTGAAGGTCAAGGGATAGTGGATCGCTATTATGGGAATTACAGTGAATATTTAGAGAATCAGGTAGCAAAGCCGGTTGTGAAGGAAGAAAGTAAAAAAGAAAAACAGCCAGAGCCAGAAAAGCCAAAGAAAAAGCGATTGTCCTATAAGGAAAAAATTGAGTGGGAAGAAATTGAAGGAAAAATTGCTGATACCGAAAAGAGACTAGAGGAAATTACTATAGAAATGGGTCAAACGGGTAGTGATTTTGAAAAAGCACATGCACTTATGAAAGAAGAAGAGGAATTAAATAATCAATTAGAATATTTCATTGAAAGATGGAGTTATTTATCTGAGCTTGTTGAACAATGATCGCTTTAGCAGGGAGGATTTCTTATTTAGAAATCCTTCTTTTATTTTTAAAGACTACTAACTAACTTTGTTAAAATATTGGAGTAGAAAGTATAAGCATATTGAAACACGTTATTCTAGTGGGAATGCGAAAATGAGGGGGATACAAAGGAGCTTATGACATTGGAGGCTCTGTCACCCGTCTACCGTCAATGGAAAGTGAAGCATTAAGGAAAGCGTTTAAAAAAAATAATCTGATGTGATCAGCATTAAAAAACGATGAGCATGGAATTATGAAGCCAATATTCTCTATGTTAAAATAATTCTAAAATACGAGGGGGAATCCTATGAAAATTCAATCCATTGAACCTACTCCAAGTCCGAATACAATGAAAATAAATTTAGATGAAGAATTGCCAAAGGGAATGAGCAATAATTATAAAAAAAATGCTGAAGAAGGGGCACCAAAGGTAATTCAGGAAATATTGAAAATTGAGGGTGTAAAAGGAGTTTACCATGTTGCAGACTTCTTAGCCGTTGAAAGAAATCCTAAAATTGATTGGAGAGATATTTTAGAAAACGTTAGACTGGCATTTGGTATGGAAGGAGAAGAAAGGAAGCCACAGACAGAATTAAATAATCATTTTGGAGAAATACGAGTTTCTGTTTTGATGTTTAAAGGAATTCCGTATCAAGTAAAATTAAATGATGGACAGGATGAAAAACGTTTTGGGTTAGCAGAATTCTATATTTCAGCAGTGACGAATGTAACCAATGAAGGAGAAAATGTTGTTTTTTTAAGAAAATGGCAAGATTATGGGGTGCGATACGGAGAATTTGAACAAGTTGGTAATGAGGTGATAGAAGAAATCTATGCCGCTTTTCCAAAAAAAAGAGTGAATGAGCTAGTTCGTCAAGCAAGTATTCAGGTCCAAAGCTTTACAGTACCCTTCCGGAAAAAGGAGAAGGTTACTCCTGGAAACTTTCAAAATCCTGATTGGCGCATGAGGTTTCAACTATTAGAACAAATGGATGACCCAGCAATTGAGGATATCCCTCTTTTGGCATTAGCACTTGAGGATGAAAAAGCATCCATTCGCCGATTAGCAACTGTTTATTTAGGGATGATTAAGGATAAGCAAGTACTTCCATTTCTTTATCAAGCATTAAAGGATAAAAGTGTTGCGGTGAGAAGGACTGCTGGAGACTGCTTATCTGATTTAGGCTATAGTGAGGCAATGGATGAAATGATGTTAGCTCTTCGGGACTTGAATAAACTAGTTCGCTGGAGAGCAGCGATGTTTTTATATGAGGTTGGAGACGAACGAGCCCTTCCAGCATTAAAGGCAGCTGAAGAGGATTCGGAATTTGAAGTCAGTATGCAAATCAAGCTTGCCATTGAGCGAATAGAGCATGGTGAGGAAGCGAAAGGCTCAGTCTGGAAGCAAATGACGGAATCAAGGAAAAAGAACTAATGGGGAGTGCCAATTATCAAGCGAACACACCTCTGAGAGCAAAGATTAAATTGTGTACGCTTGATATTATTGGTTTATCTTTTTAAATGGAATTGCAATGGCTCAAGACTTTCAACAATGGGCTTTAAGGTATAACCCATTGCAATCAGCTTATCAATTAATTTTGGCAAGGAATCAACAGTAATATTGGAATCATGCATTAATATAACTGGGGTAATTCGATGCTTTTTCTGTACTTTCACTTGTTCGACAATATTATGTATTAAATAGGTAGGGGTCTTATTTCTACGAAGCCAATCTTCACTATCCACATTCCAATCCCACATGATAAAACCAGCACGATCTAAGTATTTTTTTTGTGCAGCTTTTAAATTTGGATAGCTGCCATACGGTACTCGAATTAAAAGGGTATCGTCCCCACTAGCTTTTAAGACTGTTTTTTTACAAGTATTCATCTCTAATAATGGTGATCTTTTGGATAAATAAAATTTTTTAACATCATGAGTAACCCCATGGCAACCAATGGAATGTCCACTTTTGTATAGGGATGAGACAACATTTTGATACTTCTTGATATTACCATTTAACATAAAAAATGTGGCATGAATCTTTTTCTTATTTAAAATTGCAAGGATTTTCGCTGTATACTCATTTGGTCCGTCATCGAAGGTTAAATAAAGTGGTTGAACATCATGTGAGGTTTGATATTTCACTTTTTTAGCCTTCGCTACTAGTGCAATTGATTTATATGGTTGAGGCTTGATTGTGCCTTTTGTTTGGACAGACGAATCTGCTTTAACACTTTCATTTGGAGGGAGATGCTTACTCATGATGTTTACCGTTAATCCAAAGATGGTTACTAGACATGATAGTAAAATAAATAAATAGATTCGTTGTTTGCTAAACATATTTACTCCTTTAAAATCATAGTACTTTTTAATCATAAAGAAGTGAATACAAGAATGATAGGGATAAAAGTCATGTTTTGTAAATATTTGTTTTTTCAATTAATGAAAAACAATTTTTGTTCAAAAGCTTGCGCGTTGCATAATAATACTTAAATATTGTATGCTAACAAGGAATATAAAGGGAGGTTTTTGCACGATGTCAATGGCTTATGAAGAATATATGAAACAAATGGTTAAACCTATGCGTGAAGAATTAGTTCATAATGGCTTTAAAGAACTATTGACCGCTGATGACGTTGAGAACTTTATGGATCATGTTGAAGGTACTACTTTAGTAGTAGTCAATTCGGTTTGTGGCTGTGCTGCAGGGCTTGCACGACCAGCCGTTAATCAGGCACTGTTAAATTCAACCAAAAAACCTGATCATTTAGTTACCGTTTTTGCCGGACAAGAAAAGGAAGCAACAGCGAAAATGCGTGAATATTTCGTTGGAATTGAGCCTTCTTCTCCTTCCATGGCACTGCTTAAGGGGAAGGAAGTTGTTCATTTTATCCATCGCTACGATATTGAAGATCATCCAATGGAAGCGATCATGGAGAATTTAATGGGCGCTATAGAGGTTCATGGCTAATGAGTGCAGAACAATGAGGAAGGATGTCTTTTGACGTCCTTCTTTTAAATTAGGGAAAAAATGATAAACAAGGGATCGATTGAAAATGTTTGTAACAACAGCGGGCAGGACAAATGATGCATTAATTGAAAAAGCGAAGAGTATTGCGGATGAGTTTTCCGTTGAATATATTCCAAGAAGAAAAAGCTCGATACAAGCCATTCAACAATTAAGAAACGATGATTGTATCGTTATAGGGAAAAATCGGATGGAAATGTATGCGTTTGGGGTAAAAGAGGCTTTTTTCTTTCATCCCAATTCTGCCATGTTTCGCATAAAAAGGATTATTCGTGGGGAGCATGATCCCTTTTTGCAGGCATGCAGGCTTAAGGAGGGAGATCGTTTTTTAGATTGTACATTAGGGCTTGCCTCCGATAGCATAGTGGCATCTTATGCGGTAGGTAATGAAGGAGAAGTTGTCGGTGTTGAAGGAAGTTTATATTTGGCCTATCTTGTTAAGGAAGGACTTCAGCAATGGGAATCTAATGTTTCGAGTATAAATGGAGCAATGAAAAAAATATGTGTTATTCATCAGCAAGCCCTTGATTTTTTACGTAACCAGAAGAGTAAACAATTTGATTGTATTTATTTTGATCCAATGTTTGAAGCACAAATTGATGATTCCGATGGCATCCATGCATTGAGAAGATTTGCCATTTATGAAGATATAACGACCGAATTAATGGACGAGGCCATGAGAGTGGCCAAAAGAAGAGTGGTAATAAAAGATCATTTTAGAAGTTCACGGTTTCAAAAATATGGATTTCAAGTCAATGTTCGAGAATCAGCAAAGTTTCATTATGGTGTTTTGGAAAAAGAATAGTGGACTCATCTTTTTCTAATCTGTAACAGAAAGAAAAATGAAATATGCTAATAATAATAAAGTGCCAATCACAAATAATATATCCGAACTTCTGGATATCCCTCCTCAATAAAGTAGCTGAATGAACCTTTATATCCTCATATTTACTAATTAAATCAAATTATTATGAAACTATTTTTGTATTTTTTCGTATAGGGAGTATATTATTATATTAATAGATTATATTTTGATTGTTTTAAGTGGAGGCAAGTAAATCATGAATTTTAAGTTAGCTAGCAGAATGAATGCCTTTCAGGAAAGCATCTTTTCTGAATTAACTCAAATGAAAAAGGCAAAAACTTCAGAGGGAATTGAATGTATCGATTTAAGTATTGGTAGTCCTGATCTTCCTCCACCATCCTTTATTTCAGAAACGGTTAGTAAATACTCAAGTAAACCCGAAATGTACGCTTATTCTCTTACAGGAACAAGTGACTTTATGGAGGCTGTCTCAAGCTTTTATCGTCGAAACTACTTCGTTCATTTGGATCCGGAGCAAGAGGTAATCCAGTTAATGGGCTCTCAAGATGGTTTGGTCCATATTCCTATGGTTTTTTGTAATCCGGAAGATTATATTTTAGTCCCTGATCCCGGGTATACAGCCTATGCTACCGGAGCTGCGATGGCTGGAGCAAAACTGTACTCAATGCCATTGAAAAAAGAAAATAATTATCTTCCTGATCTATCAGAGATTCCCGAGGATATCCGGCAAAAAACTTCGATGATGATTCTAAACTTCCCAGGTAATCCAATTCCTGCGATTGCATCAAAGGAATTCTTCGAAGAGGTTATTCGTTTTGCGAAAAAATATCAAATTTTCGTGATGCACGATTTTGCCTATTCTGAACTTTATTTCGAGGAGAAACCAATCAGTTTTTTATCAGTTGAAGGAGCAGAAGAGGTTGGAATTGAAGTCAATTCCCTCTCAAAAAGCTTTTGTATGGCGGGATGTCGTGTTGCATATGCGATTGGAAATAAGAGTATGATTCAAGCCATCAATCGTTTTAAATCCAATCTTGATTACGGGGTTTTTCTTCCCGTTCAAGAAGCGGCAACAAGAGCGCTTTTGGATGAATCTACATTCTTAAGTGATAATCGAAGAATTTATCTTCGTAGAAGAGATGTTCTGATCAACGGATTTCAAGAAATTGGTTGGAAAGTGAATCCTCCAAAGGCTTCCATGTTTGTTTGGGCAAAAATCCCTGAAGGCTATCAATCATCAAAGCAGTTTGCAATCGATTTAATCCATCAGGCTAATGTAGTTGTGACGCCTGGTGTTGCATTTGGTGAATGGGGAGAAGGATATGTGAGAATGGCGATTGTCCATCCGGAGGAAACTTTAATGAAGGTAGTTCATTCAATTGAAAAAAGTGGAATTTTACAGAACATGAATTGAGATGAAATGTTGAGGGAGTGTGAGAAACATGCCAAACTGGGTACGTAAATCGCTTGTTGTTTTAATCACAATTGTTACATTTGGTTTAGTTTCTCCATCTCAAATTTCCTTTATCGAAAATGGAAACCCAAGTAAATCACCAAAGGATAACGTATTTGAAGAAAATGTTATCCCGAAAGGCTTAGAAAATCAGGGACTTTATAGTAATAAAGAAATTGTTGATAAAGAAGGAATCCTTAGTCAATTATATAGTCAAGCTGAAAGTCAAACCTATTTAAAGTTTGGTGAAAAAATAAAACCGGTTATTCAGGATGAGTTTAAAGACATCATTCTTCCAAACATGGAGACTGCTATTTTTCAAGCTGTTTCAGAATTCCCTGAATGGGATTTACGCAATTTGGCGGTAACGGAGCAACCTGGTAAGGGAAGTGCTGAAAGGATTTTTCATATAGTTGATCGAGAGACAAATCAAGATTTAATTAGATTTCATGTGAGAAGAGATCATCCCCCTCAACAAGGATACTGGTACAATTTCCATTATCACACTTATCATGATCAATATGAGACTCATTATGAATTAGGTTCAATATATTGGGGGAAAAATACCCCTCCCAATTGGATGACTTAAAGCTGAAATGATCTTGTTATTTTTTTCCTAACAGAAAAGTTAGTAATTATGTTAAACTACCAAAAGGATAATTTGAAATAGCTGTAGTTAAATAGAAACAATATTTCAAAGACTCGGTCCTTGCCGAGTTTTTTCTTGAGGTAGATTTTACTTAGGAGGACTTCTAGAATGTCATTCATGGAAGGAATTTTAAATACTTATGCCCAATTCTTTGATGGTCATATGTGGTTGGAGGTTTTAACTGATCCTGTCAGCTGGGGACTCGTTGGCTCACTAGTTATTCTAGAAGGGTTGTTATCAGCGGATAATGCGCTTGTATTAGCAGTCATGGTCAGACATTTACCGGCGGATAAAAGACGGAAGGCACTATTTTATGGCTTATTAGGTGCTTATGCATTCCGATTTATCGCTATTGGTATTGGAGTCTTTCTTATTAAGCTATGGTGGGTGAAGGTTATTGGGGCATGTTATTTAGCATGGCTTTCCATAAAATACTTCCTGGACCGAAGAAAGCCTGCTCCCGTAGAGGAAGAGCATCATGAGAAGGCAGGAATGGACAAGCAGGGCATTCTTATTCGTTTGTTTGGAAGCTTCTGGGGAACTGTTGTTTCCGTAGAATTGATGGACATTGCCTTTTCTGTGGACTCCGTTTTGGCGGCATTCGGTGTTAGTCAAAAGGTTTGGATTCTTCTTATTGGTGGAATGCTCGGTGTTTTAATGATGCGTGGCGTCGCAGGATTATTCTTACAGCTGATTGATCGCATCCCAGAGCTCGAAACAACTGCTTATATCCTGATTGCCATTATTGCAGTTAAAATGTTTCTTGCTGTCTTTCATATCGAAATTACACACACATATTTCTTTACTCTATTGCTTATAACCTTTGGAATCACTTTTCTTGTCCATTTTTGGAAAAAAAGAAAGAACGAAAAAAGTCATTTATAAGTAATGGGAAAGCAAGGGAACCTATTCCCTTGCTTTTTTTACTATAGGTTTGAGTCATTCCTACAGAATAAAAAGTAGTAATGCAAAATGGTGCTTGATAACCAAATTTATTCCTATTCATTAAAGGAGGTATGTTAATATCAATATTAAAAAAAGGGATGTGAGAATGAAATCAAAGAAGAGAAATTTTTTATTACTCATAGCCTCAATGACTTCCATTTTAAGAGTATCATCAATCGCTGTTTTTTCTTTTTTTGAAATCCTCATAGAAGCCCACCTCCTGAAGTAAAGTTAAAGAAATCGATCTTTTAAATACAGTCTAAGACTATAAGCCTCCTCCTATTCATTAATGCGAATGAATTTGGAGTAAATTTCATGTTTAACACAAAATTACCTCGATCCTTAAATATAATTTATGTCTTAGAGCTATGATATAATTCTATTAAAATAGATAATTATCAAATGATAAAATGTGAGGGGAGCAACCATGCGTAAATTCATTGTCTTCGTTGTATTAGTGGTGTTCTCTTTTCTAATGATGGAAAAATCTCAAGCAACCAGTACTGATATATACTTAGGAGAGCTGGGAAAGCAAAGTGAATTAAAAAGCTTTTTGCATCTTCAGTCTTCAAGAATATTGGATAATATCATCATCGTACCCCGAGAAAATTATGACATGAAAGCAGCTGCTGGAATCATTTCCAGGATTGATCGGTTACCCACTTCCTTATTACAAAAAATCAATGATCAGAACATTGTGATTAAGCTTTTTACAGGAAAATTAACGGATAACCCGACTGCAAGTCATTTGAAGGGAAAGACACCAAGAGGCTATACGAGTGGAAGGACGTGGGATAGTGTCCCGGGAATCGGCGGTTCCAAAACAGTTCTCGTGAAAATTGGCGCAAGTGAGAAAGGGAATGGACATGGTTCAGTCAATCTTGAACTACATGAACTTGCTCATTCCATTGATCGCTATGTTTATCATAATCTTCGTAGTCATCCATCGTATTTAAAAATCTGGAATGAAGAAAAATATGAGCTATTTCCTAATCAAACCTATTTTCTATCATTTCCTGAAGAATATTTTGCTGAAAGCTTTGCTTATTATTACATGGGTGGAGAGTATCATGCAGAATTAAAGGAGAAGGCTCCAAAAACTTATGAATTAATTAAAGGCTTAAAATAGTGTATTTTCTCTATAGTACTGTTAAAATAGAAAAGATGAATTGGCTTAAAGGTGTGTGAAAAATGGAGCAATATTTACAATTATGTAGACATGTTTTAGAAAATGGTGTGAAAAAGGAAGACCGGACAGGTACTGGAACGATTAGTACATTTGGATATCAAATGAGGTTTAATTTACAGGATGGTTTTCCCCTTTTAACGACGAAAAAGCTTCATCTTAAATCCATCATCCATGAGTTACTTTGGTTTTTAAATGGGGATACGAATGTGAAATATCTGCAGGACCATGGAGTTCGCATTTGGAACGAATGGGCGGATGAAAACGGGAATTTAGGTCCAGTTTATGGGCATCAATGGCGTTCGTGGACAGGGGAAAATGGAGAAACTGTCGATCAAATCAGTCAATTAATCGAGCAAATTAAAACAAATCCTAACTCAAGAAGATTAATCGTGAATGCCTGGAATGTAGGGGATCTTGATAAAATGGCATTGCCGCCTTGTCACTGTCTGTTCCAGTTTCATGTGGCAGATGGAAAACTCTCCTGTCAATTATATCAGCGTTCTGCTGATATCTTTCTAGGTGTCCCTTTTAATATTGCCTCTTATGCATTATTAACCTTGATGATCGCAAAGGTATGCCATTTAGAACCAGGCGATTTTATTCATACTTTAGGGGACGCTCATATTTATGTGAATCATCTTGAGCAAATACACTTACAATTATCACGTGAAGTACGGCCATTGCCAAAAATGGTAATGAATCGTGATGTGAAAGATATCTTTTCTTTTCAATATGAAGATTTTGAATTAGTGGGTTACAACCCTCATCCTCATATTAAAGGAGTGGTCAGTGTTTGATTTCTTTATTATGGGCAATGGATGAAAAAAGGACGATTGGTAAAAAGAATCAGCTTCCTTGGCACCTTCCGGAGGATTTGAAGTATTTTAAAAGAGTCACGATGGGTCACCCGATTATTATGGGGCGAAAAACTTTCGACTCTATTGGCCGCCCTTTACCAGGACGAGAAAATATGATTTTAACCAGAAATCAAGATTTTCAAATCCAAGGATGCCACATATTACATTCTATCGAAGAATTACTTGCTTATAGCCGGACGATTGAGGATGAAATATTTGTGATTGGGGGGGCAGAGATTTTTAAGGAAGTGCTTCCTATAGCCGATCGTTTATATGTGACGCAAATATATGAAATATTTGATGGTGATACATATTTTCCTTTCTTTCCTTTAGATGAGTGGAAAATTTTATCAAGGGAAAAAGGGATAAAAAATGAGAAGAATCCTTATGAGTATGAATTTTTAGTTTATGAGCGAATTTAATTCGCAGCAAAATATGCTTTCACTCGATTTTTCTTTAATTGAAACTTTGTTCGAAAAATTTATTGTCAATGTAAAGAGAAGCTGCTTTAGGGCTTCTTTTTTTTATATAAAAAATAAATTATTAAAATTATATGAAAAGTTATAAAATTTATACAATTATCATTGTATTAGATGATGAAAGTGATATAATGTACGAATTATAACGGGTAGAAATGAGGGTGAAGGTATGGAACAGAAGGTAATGAAAAAGAAATGGGTGCAATTGGAGGATATTATGATTGCATACCAGCAGCTTAAGGATATCGTTGCCCATACACCATTGCAAAGAAATGAAAGATTATCTGAAAAATACGACTGCAACGTGTATTTAAAAAGAGAAGATTTGCAACATGTCCGATCCTTTAAACTTCGCGGTGCATATTATTGCATGAAATCTTTAGGCGAAGAGGCATTGAAAAATGGGGTCGTCTGTGCAAGTGCCGGAAACCATGCACAAGGTGTCGCTTATGCATGCAGAAATTTGGCCGTAAAAGGGAAAATTTTCATGCCGACAACAACACCAAAGCAAAAAATCAGCCAAGTAGAGATGTTTGGCAGGGGCTTTGTTGAAATTATTTTAACAGGTGATACATTTGATGACTCCTATAATGAAGCGGTGACTTGCTGTGAGGGAGAAGGCTCTTATTTCATCCACCCATTTGATGATGAGATGGTGATTGCTGGGCAGGGAACGGCTGCTGTTGAAATTTTGAATGATTGTGAAGATGATATTGACTTCGTTTTTGCAAGCATCGGTGGCGGCGGTTTAATGTCAGGTCTAAGCACTTATATGAAAAGTGTTTCCCCACAAACAAAAATGATTGGCGTTGAGCCACAAGGGGCCGCATCAATGAAAACCTCCATTGATGCGGGAGAGGTTACCCCTTTAGACCAGATTGATAGTTTTGTTGATGGGGCGGCTGTAAAGATTGTCGGTGGCAAAACCTATGATATCTTATCGGAGCTATTAGATGATACGGTGGTTGTTCCAGAAGGGAAGGTCTGCTCGATGATCTTAGAACTTTATAATGAGCATGCTATTGTTGCAGAGCCAGCTGGAGCACTTCCGATTGCTGCGCTAGATTTTTACCGCGAGGAGATTAAAGGTAGGACGGTCGTTTGCGTGGTTAGCGGAGGAAATAATGATATTGGTCGGATGCAGGAAATAAAAGAGCGATCCCTTATGTATGAAGGATTATTGCATTATTTTATTGTGAATTTTCCGCAACGTGCCGGCGCATTAAGAGAGTTTTTAGATGAAGTACTTGGTCCAAATGATGATATCACAAGATTTGAATATACAAAGAAAAACAATAAAGAAAATGGACCAGCGTTAGTGGGAATTGAATTAAAGAGCAAGGAAGATTATAGCTCTTTAATTGCGAGAATGGAAAGAAAGAAATTTGCCTTTACAGAAATCAATAAAGATAGCAATTTGTTTAATTTATTGATTTAACTCCTTTGTCTGGTAAAATAGTCTAGTAAATAAAAAATTATTGTACAACATCATTTGCATATTATTTAAAAATAAAGAAATTTTTTAATATGTGAATATCTCATGAACAATTGACCGTTTTAGCTACCAAATGGTTTGTAAACGTACTATAATCATGATAGATTTACTAGATGAATGATGAAGGGAATGTGTCAGCATGCTTTCAAACATTGGAGTTCCAGGTTTAATTTTGATACTAATTTTAGCATTAATCATATTTGGACCTAAAAAGTTGCCTGAAATTGGTCGTGCATTCGGTCAAACCTTACGTGAATTTAAAAAATCAACTCAAGAATTAACTTCTGAAGTAATGGAAGATTTGGATGATGGGAAAAAGACTTTGAATAAATAAGGTGTGAGTCTTCTTACACCTTATTTTTCATTCAATTTGGTAAACAGACCGACCTAAAATGGCAGCTTTATTTGAAAATCCTTATAAGAAGTAAATTTCCTTTTAACCAGCGCCTGTCCTGGGATGATCAAAATAGATGCTGTATCATACTTAATTTGTTGTTACATAAATTTATCGTGAAAATGGCAGGGGAGAAATATGGAAGATAAAGAATTAAATTTAGTTGAACATTTAGATGAGCTGAGAAAGCGAATTTTAATTACCGTTGCAGGATTCCTGATATTTTTTGTCGTTGGTTTTATATATGTTAAGGATATCTACAGCTGGCTTGTTAGAGATTTGGACGTAAAGCTGATTGTATTGGGTCCAAGTGATATCATTTGGGTTTACTTTATGATTGCTTCGATTATTGCCATTGCTGGAACGATTCCGATCTTGGCTTTGCAAATTTGGTTATTTGTCCGACCAGCCTTAAAGCCAAAGGAAATTAAGGTTACTTTATCTTATATTCCGGCTTTATTTATCTTATTTATCATTGGACTTTCATTTGGCTATTTTGTTATTTTTCCGATGGTCTTAAAGTTTCTCGTTGATTTGGGCGGAGATATGATGGTCACCAATTTTACCGCCGAAAAATATTTTCGCTTTATCATGAATATGACGTTGCCATTTGGTGTTCTATTTGAATTGCCAGTTGTCGTGATGTTCTTAACTTCACTTGGAGTCATTAATCCATATGTATTGACGAAAATTAGAAAGTACGCCTATTTTGTCCTTGTGATTATAGCTGTAGTGATTACACCGCCTGAATTTATGTCCGACTTTGCGGTTACTGTTCCATTATTATTCTTATATGAAATCAGTATTAATTTATCAAAGATTGTTTACAAGCGAAGACTGAAAAAGGAAAAAGAATGGGAGCTTGAGGGAAAAAATATCGTTTCTGAAACGAAATAAAAAAGATGCAAACCTTCAGTAATTTGGCTGAAGGTTTTTTTGTCTTTTCATTTAAAGTGAGATTTTAGGAAAAAGGGAAATATTGTGTAAGAAGACCCATATACTTATGATAAAAGGATGATTGGTTGATACTAAAAAAAATGAGGGATATAGACTTAGCAGGGAAAAAACATAATTTAATAAGTGGTGATTTTAGTTTGTATATGATTTTATCCTATGTGGCGATTTTGAATATTATCGACTCCTTTGCGACTTATATTGGTGTAACAAAGAAGTTAATTGAGGAAGCAAATCCAATTATGAACCAGCTATTTTCCATTCATCCTCTTCTTTTTGTGACAATCAAAATTTTACTGTCAATCGCGTTATTTCTTTTATTACTTTATCGTTATTTTCCCAAAACAATCATATTCCATTTTCTTGCCTATTTATCCGCCACACTATATACATTTGTATTTTTCTGTCATCTAATTTGGATCACTGCTTAAAAAAATGAATAGAATCATTTTTTGCATTTTAGCGCATATTCAGACACATTTCGAAACGAAATTGAGGTATAATAAATACAAACGGGGAAAAAAGAGGATTGATACTTTGTTATTGAAAAGCCTAGAGTTCAAAAATGCTGTTGGACAGAAGGTAAAAGTCATGGATATTCCTGTATTGGAGGAAGATAACCCTAATTATTTTTTAATCCAAGTCCGTTTACAAAGATATATTAATAGGATTTATAATGATTGTTCGACTAAAAAGAGTTTTTCATTTAGAGAGTATTTGAAGCGGAGCGTTAAGTGGACTGCTTATGAGCAAGTATTTCATTTGCCAGAGTTAAAGAGTAATGCTTGAGTTAATCAGGTATCAGATTGTGCTGATACCTTTTTTCATGGGTATTATTTGCAAGTCCATTCGTCGATATATAGACATTTCTTTTCTTCCATTATGGGAAGATAACCATGTTATAATAGGACTAATTGTATACTTAGGAAGCGAAGTGAAGGAATGAACAAAATTAAAATTGTGACAGATTCAACAGTAGATTTGCCAAATGAATTATTAGGAGATTATGGGGTAGAGATTATCCCCTTATCAATATACATTGATGGAGAGACGTTTACGGATCGAGTAGATATTACTCCTAAGGAATTTCTGCTTAAGATGGAACAAGCAAACGAATTACCGAAAAGCTCTCAGCCTCCTGTTGGGGTATTTCTAGAAGTTTATGACCATTGGGCTGAAGAAGGCTATGAAATGATTTCAATTCATATGAGTGGCGGGTTGAGTGGGACTGTGCAAGCGGCAGAGACGGCTGCACATCTGACAAAGGCAAAGGTGACGGTAATTGATTCAGAGTTCATTTCAAAAGGGCTGGGATTTCAAGTTATCGAGGCAGCCAAAATGGCACAATTGGGCATGTCTAGGGAAGAAATTGTAGCAAGAGTTCAAGAAGTAAAGCGTTCAACGAGATTATATGTTGTGGTGGACACGTTAGAAAATTTAGTTAAAGGTGGAAGAATTGGAAAAGGAAAAGCAATCATCGGCTCTCTTTTACACATAAAACCAATTGCCTCATTAGAATCTGGAGTATATAATCCAGTGACCACTGTTAGAAGTCATACACAAGTAGTGAAATATCTTGCCAAACAACTTGCTGAAGACGTAAAAGGTAAGACGATTAGAGGGGTTGGAATTGCCCATGCGGAAGGGCAAGTACTTGCTCATAAACTAAAAAAATTGATCACGGAATTAACCGGTTATGAGAAGATTGATATCGATTATACGACGCCTATTGTTAGTACGCATACGGGTGCTGGAGCCATTGGCTTTATGTATTATTTTGATTAAAAAATGCAAGAAGGCTGAATCTGGTTATTAGATTAGCCTTCTTTTTTTATAAGGATATGCCAAATTTAAGCAGGCATAGGTGTTGGCGTTGGTTTTGGAAAACCTTCTTTATATTTATTATCAATATATTGGCGAATTTCTTTAATCGATTTGCCCGCTTGATATTGCTTAATGCTTTCTGTTGTTGTTTCCACACAGGTACTACATCCTGTTCCGTGGGCATCCCATACGACTTCACCATTTTTGCGGTTTTCATAAATATAGCAATCGTAATTATTTTTATGGTTGCCAGATTCTGCACAGCCACAGTAGCAAGGAATGGATTCCAGTAGTTCTTTATTCTTTGCTGCTGATAAATAGACATTCTTCATGCCTTCTGTTGAATCCTTTAAAAAACCAGGAAGGACATTCTCAGAAGGCGTGACTTCTCTTAAATCTCCACTATCGGCAAATAATTTTTGTTCATTGGTTGAAGATTCTTCTGAATGCTTTGGCGAATCACTCGTGTTGTTTGATGTAGAAGAACAACCAGAAATGATGAAAAGGATAGATATTATAAAAATAAAATAGGTTAATAAATGTTTTCGCATGCTCCCTCACCTTTATTTTTGTTGGTTAAATCTTATTAATTATAGCATATTACTTACATTTAAAAGCTTATGTCTTCTACTTGTAATAATGTTTAAATCAAAAAATGTAAATTTTTGTAAAATGCGATTATATCTACAAGAATCAAAGCTTATATATTCTGCATGAATGTATGAATGTGCTTATGTCACGTATTCGTTAAACCTTTTTCTTTAAAATTTCTTATTATTTTGATAGAATGTTTTCCAAAGGGATGAGAGATGCAGGTGAGTCGATGAAAAGCAAAGTGCTAGCAATCTATTTAATTATGACCGTTGTTTTGCTATCTGCATGCGGTCAAAGGGAAATTAAAGATGCAAAAAACTGGCCAATAAAAGATGAATTTACTTATACAAATCAGGAAGGGAAGCCATTTGGCCTAAAGGATTTAAAGGGGAAGGTATGGGTAGCTGATTTTATTTTTACGAATTGTGAGGATGTATGTCTTCCAATGACTTCAAATATGGCAAAGCTTCAGCAACTGGCAAAAGACGAAAATATTAAAAATATTGAATTTGTCTCATTCAGTGTTGATCCAGAAAACGATACACCACAGAAAATGAAGGAATTTGCACAGAGTTTTAATGTTGACTTCAAAAATTGGCATTTTTTAACTGGTTATTCTCAAGAAGCAATCGAGCAATTTGCGATGAAAAACTTTAAAGCACTTGTTAAAAAGCCTGAAAAGGAAGATCAAGTTATTCATGGAACGGATTTTTATTTGGTTGATCAGAATGGTACCATCGTTAAATACTATACCGGATTGAATAAAATTCCTATGAAAGTCATCATTAATGATATTAAAACATTACAATAGACCTGCAAGAGGTCTATTTTTTTGCTTGTGATATTGGAATCATTTAAGTCTATTGAATACAAATGAACATGATATAATATTTATATTTGTAAAGGTAGGTGAACCATATGAAAAAGATATTCACCTTTCTTCTTTTTATATGTTTTTTATTATTCATATTTAGTGGTTGTTCTTTTTTGAATAAAGAAAATCTTATTAAATATAAGGAATCAGGGTTAAGTACAAAAGCTTCCGTGCCAAATGACTTCGTCCCAATTCAGCTTAAAGTTGTATCCATTGGGGACTCATTAACAGAAGGAATAGGGGATAGCACAAAACGCGGAGGCTATTTGCCCTATTTAAAGAAACATTTAGAAAAGGAAAAAGGGATTAAAGAAGTTGAATTTTCCAATTTTGGTGTAAAAGGTAACCGAAGCTCACAAATTTTAGAAAGACTGCATCAGCCTGAGGTTGGGGAAGCCCTAAGGGAATCTGATATGGTGATTATGACGATGGGTGGGAATGATTTAATGAAGGTTGTGAAAGAAAATTTCCTTCATCTCCAGGTTCAGGATTTTGATAAAGAAAAACAAAATTATAAGAACAATTTGCAGGAGATGCTAAAACTCATTCGTAAGGAAAATCCGGTAGTCACTATTGTTTTGATTGGTCTTTATAACCCATTCAGTCATTGGTTCAGTAATGTAAAGGAAATGGATCATATTTTAAACGACTGGAATAACACGAGTAAGTCTGTACTTTCAGAATACGATCAAACATTTTTTGTTGAAATCGCTGATATTTTCAAGAAGAACGAGGAAGAGTTATTATATACGGATTACTTTCATCCGAATGATAAGGGCTATAAATTAATCGCAAACCGGGTATATGAACGGCTGGATGAGCAAGCTTTAGCGGTTATTGAAAATAAAAAATTCACATCCAGAAAAGAGGCGTATTAACGGATGAAAAATCTTTGGAAGAAACTTTTTTTTACATTGTTTGGGATCAACCTCGCTATTCTTCTTTTCCTTCTTATTATGATTTTTCTTCCACCTGATACCAACCATGTGGAGAAGGGAAAACAAACGAATGAAAATCTTGTAACCTTTCCTGTCGAAACAAATAAGGAGGATTTAAATAAAATCATCAATTATTATATCGCAAAGAATGATTCCAAAGGGGCGATTGATTACAAGGTTTATTTAAAGGATGATGTTGAGTTATATGGAGCGATTACGTTTTTCGGAGAGAATCTTCAACTCAAGCTTACCTTTGTCCCAGAAGCATTGGACAATGGGGACCTATTGTTAAAACAAAAAGAGATTTCCATCGGTCAATTAAACTTACCCGTTTCCTATGTTATGAAGTTTGTTGCAGAGCAATATCAATTTCCTAATTGGGTCAGCATTCAGCCAAAAGAGGAACAGGTATATGTAGCTTTAAATAAAATGAAGCTTAACAGTGATCTTCACATTCAAGTCAATAAATTTGATTTGAAAAAGGATAAAATCAATTTAACTTTTGGCATACCGACGAATTAAAGGAGGTATGCCTTTTTTTATGTAGTATGGGAAGGGTTTCTATAAATCAACCAAGTAATCGGTTAGGACGATCACTTCATAGGGCCGTTCTTCAGAATCGTTTTTGAGTAGAACAAGAGAGTAAATGTGATTTGGCTTAAACACTAGCTTTGGCAAAGGAAGAAGAATATTTTTTGTCCCAGCTTTCCTGATTTCTAAATTAACAGTCATGGGTGATAAACCTAAATATTTTGTCATGTTCATAAAATGAATATGGGGGAAAATCACATCTCCAAAGGTAGCTTTCACATCAACAGTTGAAAATTCTTCAGCTAAATGGATGAACCGCATTTTTGCTTCTCCAATTGGAACCTCTGTATCATGATAAATTGGCAGCAATTTAAATTCTTCCTTTGTTCTATAAAGGATAACCGTAGCTAAAGTGCCTGATTCAACCCTTAACTCTTGACAAATAAAAGGCGAGCTCTGTTCACCTATGGAGTAAATCTCTATTTCATAATCAGCTCTTGGAAGTGATAGGAAAGAGCTTACCTCTTTAAATTTCACGTTTTGAAAATAACAGGTACCATTGATAAAAATATTGAAGGCTAATTTAGATGGTAGAGCATGAAAAAAGCGAATAGCAGCTGGAAAATGAAGTTTATTGTACATTGAAATCTCTCCCTAAATGGATGATTATTTGCCGTATTTCATATATATGAGTTTATTTGCTTGTTCATGAAATCAAGTGAAGGGCAAAAAATAAAGAAGCTGGATTTTTTGAAAATAAATATGGTTATCATATAATTTATATTGTAAATTTAGTTTTTTAAGTGCGGAGGTGTTGTCTCTTGAAAGAGGAAAAGTATGAACTAGCAACCTTTGCTGGAGGTTGCTTTTGGTGTATGGTGAAGCCGTTTGACGAATTACCAGGTATTATCAAGGTAGTTTCAGGCTACACAGGTGGGCACAAAGAAAATCCTACCTATGAAGATGTCTGTTCGGATAAAACGGGACATTATGAAGCAGTACAGATTACTTATGACCCAATTTTATTTCCCTATGAAAAACTTGTGGACCTTTATTGGCAGCAAATTGACCCAACGGATGAGGGGGGCCAATTTTATGATCGAGGCTCTTCCTATCAAACCGCTATTTTTTATCATCATGCAGCCCAGAAAGAAATAGCTGAAGCATCGAAGCAAAGGCTTGAAGAAAGTAATATTTTCAAAAAGCCGATTGTAACAAAAATCCTTCCGGCAGCTCACTTTTATCCGGCAGAAGAATATCATCAGCATTACTACAAAAAAAATCCAGCTAGATATAATGCCTATCATATTGGCTCAGGGCGAGAGGCTTTTACAAGAAAATATTGGGGTGAAGAGTATGGCAAATAAAGATGAATTGAAAAAGAGACTAACAGAGGTGCAATTTCATGTCACGCAAAATAATGGAACAGAGCCTCCATTTCAAAATGAATACTGGAATGAGTATAAAGATGGAATCTATGTAGATATCGTATCTGGAAAACCGTTGTTTAGTTCAAAGGATAAATTTGATGCAGGCTGTGGATGGCCAAGTTTTTCTAAACCGCTTCATGAAGAAGAGATGATCGAAAAAGAAGACACTAGCCATTACATGATTCGGACCGAGATTCGTTCAAGGACTGCGGATTCCCATCTAGGTCATGTGTTTAATGATGGGCAAGCTCCAACTGGCCTTCGTTATTGTATGAATTCAGCAGCCCTCAAATTTATTCCCAAGGAGAAGCTTGAGGAAGAGGGATATGGAGAATATTTGAAGCTTTTCCATAAGAAATAATTTTTTGTACATTTAAGTTTTTTAATTTGAATAAGAATGAAATTTGGACAGGGATTGTTGTCAAACGAAAATCCTTGTCCAAATTAAAAAAAATAGCATCTGCAGTTCATGGAGAAAGAAAAAGTATTCCTTAATCACTTAAGACTTTATTCAATCTCCTTCTTTAAGATATCCTCGCCTTTTGAGGTCATTCCACCAGATAAAATGAATTTCATCGCTTCCTCTGGTTTTATATCGATGATTTCCACTTGATCTTTTGGCACCAAAAATGTAAAACCAGCCATTTGAAAAGATTGTTGGATGTACACGGCGACATGATCCTTCAAGGGACTATATAGATTTTCAAGTTCTTCAGCTGTTATAAAGCCTAAGCTTTTCATTTCAGTTCCAGGAATGGTGATAAGGGCTACCTTTGAAAAAGCTTTTTTGTCACCCAAGAAGGATTGAATTGTATCTTTAATAACCGAGTAAATCGTTTTCACAATCGGGATATTATCTAAAATGCGATCAATAAGACGAACAATCGATCCGGTAATAAATTTTGTTGAAAGAAATCCAAGGACTGTAATTAGAATAAGTGTTACCAATAAACCGATACCAGGTACATAATCATTTTTTAAATAGGTTCTTAATACATTTCCTAAAAGACTATCTAAAAAAATGAAAGTCTTATAAATGACATAAATCACAAGAATAATTGGTACAATGGTTAAAATTCCATTAACAAAACTTTTTAATATTGCTTTCATTCTTTGAAGATCTCCCTTAATCATTTTCTCGATTTTCAATATCGGAAAAAAACGTCTTTTTATAAGTACTTTATCTAAAAAGTCTTGTACTTTCAATGAATTTAACTAATGTTCAGGTAAATCAACCCCATCTGCCTAAAGTTTTGGAGAAATTTGGGCGAAAACACATGCAAGACAAGTACCTAAAACATAGCCTATCTTGAACAAAGAACTTTAAGGAGTGAATGCAATATGGGTTATGGTTATGGTTACGGATGTGGATGTGATCCATGTATTCCAGCGTATGGCTATGCACAACCGTGTGTTGGCTTTGGACGAAATACATTTGTGTTAATTGTTGTCCTATTTATTTTGTTAATCATCATTGGTGCCAGCTGTTACGGAAAATAAATGATAATATGAATAATTGGCAAGGAACTAGCTTCTTTTGGCTATAGCTCAGGGACGAGCAAGCTACGAGAAGCTGGTTCCTTTTTTTATGCTAACTCGCAAAGATTATTGTTTTTTTGCCTAATTATACGCCTTCATGATAAGACTCGATTGCTTTGAAATTCGGCCTTACTGTTCGAATAAGCCTCTGATTCGGATACAATTTTCATTGAATTTATCCAAAACTGTCCAAAGGATTCTCTATCAACCAAGTGAAACAAAGAAGATGAAAAGAGCCTTATTTAAAAAAATGAAAATTAAGATAAAGGCTAATTCCCGAACATTATATATGCGAATAAATTTATAGTTCGTTATTTACGTCGACAAAAAGAAAAATATCTGATATAATTACACAGGTTGAGATAGAAACACGAAGAATTTGTGTCTGGGGGAATAATCGATGAATACAAACTATGATGTGATTGTTGTAGGAGCAGGTCCTGCAGGAATCTTTACTTGCTACGAACTAACATTAAAAATGCCAGAAGCGAAAATTCTACTGATTGATAAAGGTCATGACATATATAGAAGAAATTGTCCCATTTTAGAAAAGAAAATTGAAAAATGCCCACCGGCTGCTGGCAGAAAGGAATTTGCTGGCTGTCTGCCTGCTTGTTCCATCACCAATGGCTTTGGTGGTGCTGGTGCTTACTCTGATGGAAAATTCAATATTACAAGTGAATTTGGTGGCTGGATGACAGATTATTTGCCGGATTCAACAGTGGTGGATTTAATCAAGTATGTGGATGAAATTAACCTTAACCATGGTGCAACAAAAAGTATTACAAACCCATTAACTCCTGAAGTAAAGGACATTGAACACCGTGGCTATGCAGTTGGCTTAAAGCTGCTTCGAGCTCATGTCAGACATTTAGGGACTGAGCAAAACTTAGAAATCTTAAAGAGCATTTATGAGTATTTACGTGAAAAAATTGAGATGGCTTACAAAAAAGAAGTGGAAGATTTAATTACAGAAAGAACCACTGATGGACATATTATTAGAGGGATTAAGTTGAAAACAGGTGAGGAAATCAAAGCAGATCAAGTAGTGGTTGCACCTGGCCGCGATGGCTCTGTTTGGCTCGCAAAATTAATGAAATCACGCCGTTTGCAAATGCTAAATAACCAAGTCGATATCGGCGTTCGGGTTGAAACCTCAAATATTGTCATGGAAGAAATTAATGAGCATCTTTATGAAGGAAAATTTGTCTTTAATACATCGGTTGGTACGAGGGTTAGAACATTCTGCAGCAACCCATCTGGGCATGTAGTGGTTGAAAATCATTCAGGAACAATGCTTGCAAATGGTCATGCTTACCGCGATCCAAAATTAGGAAGTAATAATACGAATTTTGCTTTGCTCGTTTCTCATACTTTTTCCGAGCCATTTAATAAACCAAATGAATTTGCTCATGGCATATCAAGACTTGCGAATAGCTTATCAAATGGCGGTTTGATTGTGCAAAAGTATGGAGACATCATGAAAGGGCGAAGATCGACGGAAAAGAGAATTAATGAAGGCTTTATCGAACCGACATTGAAGGAAGCAGTACCAGGTGACTTAGGTCTCGTTTTGCCATATAATACACTTAAAAGTTTAATTGAGATGACGGAAGCGCTAAATCATGTTACGCCGGGACTTGCTTCTGAACATACGTTATTCTATGGTGTGGAAGCAAAGTTCTATTCTGCTCGTCCAAAATTAAACGATCGATTCGAAACGGAAATAAGCGGTCTTTATGTCGGTGGAGATGGGGCAGGTGTCACTAGAGGTTTAGCTCAAGCAAGTGCATGTGGCGTTTGGATTGCCCGCGATATCATAGAGAAATCACATTCAAAAGATAAAAAGAAACCAATGACTGTGTAAACCGCATTTCCATAGGGGGGAGACTATGTTTGCACAAAAGTTACAGCCTGGAGATGAAATTAGAATCATTGCCCCATCTACAAGTGCAGCCCTTATTAAGGGTGAGCAATTGGATCTTGCTAGTAAGAGATTAAATCAACTTGGATTTAAAGTATCTTATGGGGCCCATATTTTTGAACATGATGAATTTTTTAGTTCATCGGTTGCTGAACGAATTGTTGATATTCACGATGCCTTTCAAGACCCAAATGTTAAAGGGATTCTCGCTGTATTAGGAGGCTATAATGCCAATCAGCTGTTAAAAGGTATGGATTACGATTTAATACAGAGAAATCCAAAAGTATTTTGTGGATATAGTGATATCACTGCCTTGTCTCTTGCCATCTATCATAAAACAGGATTGGTTACCTATTCTGGTCCATTCTATTCAACCTTTGGCGTGAAGTATGGACTTGAATATACACTGGACTCCTTTCTTGCAGCTGTTACGAATGATGCCCCATATGAAATTGAGCCATCGTTAGAGTGGAGTGATGATCCTTGGTATTTAGACCAAGAAAAGCGGGAATTTATAAAGCAAGATTCCTATTTCGTAATTCAAGAGGGAGCGGCATGTGGAAAACTGATAGGGGGCAATCTCTGTACTATGAATTTACTTCAAGGTACAGAATTTATGCCATCTTTGAAGGATGCGATTTTATTCATTGAAGATGATCATGAGTCTCACAGTCAATTATTTGATCGTGATTTACAATCTCTTCTTCATCTTCCGGATGCTAAAGATATTCAGGCTATTCTGATTGGGAGATTTCAAAAAGACTCCAATGTGACAGATAGAGCGATTCAAAGAATCATCCAAACAAAACCAGAATTAAGTCATATCCCAGTTATCGCCAATGTAAATTTTGGACATGTACAGCCAATGGCAACGATTCCGATTGGATCAAAGGCATCCGTTGAAGTGAATAAACATAAAACAGAAATCGTTATTGAGCAAATGGAATAAGAAACGTTTGAACAAGAACTTACTCATTTATTTTTGAGTGGGTTCTTTTTTTGTGCAAACGATAGAATCCTTTTTCAAACTCGAAAGCAAGATTTCTGTATATCCCTCATACAATTAATTAAGAGTATAGGTTTTTAAAAGTGTTTTTCCTTTAGGGAATGGGGGAGGGGCATGAGTCAATCATATTTAATTAAACCGGATCTCGAAGGGGAATATCCGACGATTGATTATGGCAAAGGAATATATTTATATGATGTGAAAGGAAAAAAATATGTCGATGCTTCGTCAGGGGCGATTACCGCAAATATTGGGCATGGCGTTGAGGAAATTATGAAGGCGATGACCCTTCAGGCAAGTAAGGTTTCCTTTGTTTATCGTTCACAGTTTACAAGTGAGGCAGCTGAAAATCTCGCCCTTAAAATCGCCGAATTATCAAGTGGGGATTTAAATTGGAACTTCTTTGTTAACAGCGGATCGGAAGCAACTGAAACGGCAATGAAAATCGCTATTCAGTATTGGCAGGAAAAAGGCATCGAAACAAAAACAAAGGTGCTATCCAGATGGGTGAGCTATCATGGGATTACTCTAGGATCACTTTCCATGTCTGGTCATCCAATGAGAAGAGCAAGATTTGTCTCACTTCTAGAGGATCTTCCGGTTATCAATCCACCCTATTGTTATCGCTGTCCATATGGAGAAATACCGGATCAGTGTCATTATTCTTGTGCCCATGAGCTAGATACTGCTATTGAGCGAATAGGATCAAAGCATATTGCTGCCTTTATTGCTGAACCAATCGTTGGAGCTGCAGGGGGCGCGTTAACTCCGCCAAAGGAGTATTACAGAACGATAAAGGAAATATGTGAACGACATGACATTTTGTTTATCGCGGATGAGGTAATGACGGGCTGTGGAAGAACAGGAACGATGCTTGCGTGTGAACATTGGGATGTGGTTCCTGATTTAGCGACTTTAGGAAAGGGAATGGGGGCCGGATATACCCCAATTGCGGCTACATTAGTAAGTGACCATGTTATGGAGCCAATCCTTAAGGGATCAAAATCTATAATGAGTGGACATACTTTAAGCGCTAATCCACAGACCTGCGCCGTTTCGCTAGCTGTATTAAAGTATCTAGAAGAACACCAGCTTTTTCAAGGAGTTGAAGAAAAAGGGGCGCATTTAAGCATAAAGCTTAAGGGCTTACAAAAAAAATATCCCTTTATCGGTGATGTGCGCGGGAAAGGATTATTACTTGGTCTAGAATTTGTTGAAGATGCTGAGACAAAACATCCCTTTGCAAGAGAACTTCAGGTAACGCAAACAATCATTAAAATTGCACAGACTCATGGTTTACTTTTATATCCAGCTGGTGCAGGTCTGGATGGAACAAATGGTGATGCCATTTTAATTGCTCCACCTCTTACAATTACTCATCAAGAAATCGATGAACTCATTCAGTTGTTCTCAATGACCCTTGGAGAATTTTGGGAAATAATAAAAAAAAGGAACGGAGTCGTTAAGTAAATGGTTGAAAATCCATTTGGGAAAATCGTCACTCTTGATAAAGTGATGCCCTTTTTTCATGATGGGATGACCTTAATGTTTGGTGGCTTTGGTGGAGTAGGCACCCCTCCAACCATTATTGATGCGATCATTCAAAAGGGGCTTCAAGAACTTATTTTAATTGGAAATGATACGGGTTTTCCTCATATTGGAATCGGGAAAATCGTTGCAAAAGGAATGGCTAAGAAAATTATTGCGTCCCATATTGGCTCGAATCCACTTGCAGGAAAATTAATGAATGAAGGAAAGCTAGAAGTTGAATTTGTTCCTCAGGGAACTTTAGCGGAAAGAATTAGAGCTGGGGGAGTAGGGATTGCAGGGATTTTAACAGATGTGGGAAGACACAATGAAGTTGTTGCTCAAAATAAGCCTACCATCTGCCTCGATGCGGAGGAATATCTTGTTGAAACAGCTCTAACAGCAGAGGTATCGATCGTTTATGCCAAAAAAGCAGATTCCTTTGGCAACCTTATTTATGATAAAAGTGCGCGGAATACGAATCCTTTAGTTGCAATGGCTGGTGATATTACGATAGCTGAAGTTGAAGAAATTGTCCCGATAGGCAGCCTTAATCCTGAGGAAATCATTACGCCCGGTGTCTTTGTTAATTATGTCATACCAACAAGAGGTGTGAATTGGAAATGGGCATGGGAATAGAAATTCGCAACAAAATGGCTAAAAGAGCAGCACAGGAAATAAAAGACGGAATGGTTGTTAATTTGGGAATTGGAATCCCTTCATTAATTCCGAATCACTTGCCAAAAGATATAAGGGTAGTCTTTCATGCGGAAAATGGAATTATTGGAATGGGACCGAGTCCGAGGAAGGGAGAAGAGGACGCCAATTTATGCAATGCTGGGGGATTTCCAGTGACCATCCAGGACTTTGCCTCCTATTGTGATAGTACCATCGCATTTGGAATGGTTCGAAGAGGATATTTGGATATGACTGTACTTGGATCTCTTCAAGTTAGCCAGTTTGGAGATATTGCAAATTGGATTGTTCCAGGAAAGAAAATTCCTGGAATGGGTGGAGCTATGGAGCTTGCACAAAAGGCGAATCGGGTAATCGTCGTCATGAATCATGTTGATAAACAAGGACAGCCCAAAATACTAGAATCATGTACATTACCGCAAACGGCTCGAGGCTGTGCTGATCTGATTATTACAGATATGGCGGTTTTTCAAGTTACAAGTGAGGGACTTCAACTAAAGGAAGTATTTGAACCTCATTGTTTAGCAGAAATTAAAAAATTAACTGGATGTAGGTTTAGATATTAGTAGTCTTATGGCTCTAGAAAACAATCAACAGTGCGGTCATCGACAGGAGTCAATATAGGTTCGAGGAGCTGGTCATTTGGAATATGAAGAAAATTTGGTGAGAGGATGGATTCAAAAGCATCATTCAAAGGGAATTCGCTTGCTAAGGAAGCTTGTTCAAGAGGGGAGCGTTAGAGGATGTGAAAGCAGTGCCCAAGCTATTATTATTGAAAAATGCAGGCAGTTAGGTCTGGAATTGGATATTTGGGAGATAGATAAAAAAGAATTAAGTCAGCATCCTGCCTTTCGTTCTGATCGAAAGGATTTTTCTGGAAATCCTAATGCTGTGGCTGTTTTAAAGGGTATTGGTGAAGGAAGGTCCATCATCTTAAACAGTCATATTGATGTTGTTCCTGAAGGAAATAAGGAAGATTGGAGCAAGGACCCATTTAGTGGTTCTATTGAAAATGGACACTTGTATGGTAGAGGAGCAACGGATATGAAAGGGGGAACTGCTTCCCTCTTATTGGCAATGGAAGCCATTATCTCATGCGGTATAATTTTGAAAGGTGATATTATTTTTCAAAGTGTTATTGAGGAGGAAAGCGGCGGAGCAGGAACCCTAGCAGCTGTATTGAGAGGTTATCGAGGGGATGGAGCCATTATACCGGAACCAACCAAAATGAAATTATTTCCTAGTCAGCAAGGGTCCATGTGGTTTCGAATTATAGTTAAAGGAAAATCAGCACATGGAGGAACCAGATACGAAGGTGTGAACGCCATTGAGAAAGCAATCAAGATAATGGGGAGGATTCAACTATTAGAAAAAGAAAGAAATGCTCGAATAACCGATCCCCTTTATCAATCGATTCCGATTCCCATTCCGATTAATTTAGGCAAAATCAATAGCGGTGAATGGCCGTCATCGGTACCTGATTTAGCGATTATAGAAGGGAGGATGGGAGTAGCTCCAAATGAAAAATTGGAGGAGGCAGAATGGGAGATGGAGTCCGCCCTTTTATCAATTTGTGAGGGAGATGCTTGGCTGCAAAAAAATCCACCGACGATTGAGTGGTTCGGAGGGCGTTGGCTGCCGGGAAATTTAGAGGTGGACCATCCTTTGATGAAAACTCTTGGAGAAGGCTTTCAAAGGGTGATGAACCATTCTCCAAAAATAGAGGCATCTCCATGGGGGACAGATGGTGGCATTTTATCTAATATCGGCAATACTCCAGTGGTTATATTTGGTCCAGGAACGACCGAAGTAGCTCATGAAGCAAATGAATATATTGATCTTAAAGATATGTTTGAGGCAGCAGAAATTATTGCAATTACCTTATTACATTGGTGTGAGGTTGCTAAATAATTGATGAGGAAAGAGGCAGTAATTTGAACTGTCTCTTTTTCTCATACAGGTTCAGAAAGGTGGAGTGGTATTAGATGGAGGCGGTTGTTCAAAAATCCATTGTTACGAACCAATATACAGTCAAAATCACGATTGATTCCTTTAATAAGAGAATAAGACTTGATGATTATTGCGGAAATGTGCTACAAATCCTTGCAAATGTTGAAAATCTGGCTCAAAAAGAGCAGGCGCAAAAGCTTATCATCAAAGGAAAAAGAAAGGATTATCCGCTATTTTTAGAACACGGGTTTCAATGTGAAGGAGTTATTGATCATTACTTTTTAGGTGAGGATGCGTATTTATTTTGTAAATATATAACAACAGTTAGAAAGAACAGCCAATATTGGCTAGAGGAAGAAAATATCATTTATTCCGTTAAGGAGTTAGAGGTGGATTACGTTGTTAAGGAAGTCCCTAATTCCTATCAATTGATAAAGGCAACAAAGGAAGATTCCAAAATGCTTTCGCAACTTTATCAAAAGGTTTTTAAAATCTATCCAACCCCTCTTCATCAACCAACATATATTGAGAAAACAATGGAGGAGGGTACCATCTATGTGGCGATAAAAGATGGCGAGAAAATCGTCTGTGCTGCTTCTGCAGAGAAAAATTTATTTTATAAAAATGCAGAGGTGACAGATTGCGCTACTTTGCCAGAACATCGAAAGAATGGTTTATTGAAAATTCTTTTAATGGAGCTTGAGAGGGTATTAAAAAGAGAGGGATATTATTGTGCATATTCGCTTGCCCGTGCTCTTTCATTTGGGATGAATGCAGCCTTACAACAATTGGGATATCGTTATCGAGGAAGATTGATTAACAACTGTTATATTTTTGACAAGCTAGAAAATATGAATATTTGGGTTAAGGATCTTTCCTTATAATCGATAAATGATGCCAAAAATTCGGCATCAATTGCAACTTTTTCGGCACTGGCTAGAAGGATGTGAGTGAGATTGACGGAAACGCTGGATATTTCAAAGGAAGTATTGACGGCAATTCTCAAAGGAATTGATGAAGCCATTCATGTTGTCGATCCTTTTGGAACAACAATTTTCTACAATGAAGTTGCGGCAAAGCATGATGGGCTGGAGATTACGGAGGTCATTGGGAAGCCGATCTTAGAAGTATTCCCATCATTAAATCAAGAAACGAGTACATTGCTTAAGGTTCTTCAAACAAGGAAGCCATTATATAATCATACGCAATTGTACCGAAATATTCATGGAAAGCAGATTGAAACTATAAATTCTACTCTTCCTATCTATGTGCGGGGAAAGCTTGTTGGAGCAGTGGAAATTGCCAAGGATTATTCAAGGATGAAACTTCTCTCAGAAAGACTTTTAGATATGCAAAAGGAAGTGAGACAAAGAAAAAACAATTATCAATCTCCTCAAAGAAAAATTACTTTTGCTCATCTGTTAACGATCAATCCAACCTTTTCTTCCATGAAACAAGAAGCAATGAAATTAGCAAAATCTGATTCTTCCATGCTTGTCTTTGGTGAGAGCGGCACAGGGAAGGAATTGTTTGTTCATGGCGTTCATCAGGAGTCTCCACGTAGAAATGGTCCGTTTATTGCACAAAATTGTGCAGCTATACCTGAAACACTGCTTGAGAGTATCTTATTTGGGACTTCTAAAGGCAGTTACACCGGTGCTGTAGAACGTGCTGGAATATTTGAATTAGCAAATGGAGGGACGTTGTTTTTAGATGAGATTCATGCGATGCCATTTGAACTTCAAGCGAAATTATTAAGGGTACTGGAAGAGGGGATTATCAGAAGAGTAGGGAGTACAAAAAATAATACTGTGGATGTACGAGTCATTGCTGCCATGAATATTCACCCATTAGAAGCACTTGAACAGAAAAAAATTCGAGCTGATATTTATTATCGTTTAAATGTTTTCTCGTTTGAATTGCTACCTTTACGTGAAAGAAAAGAAGATATTGATTTTTTAACTAATCACTTTATTAAAGAATTTAATCAAGAATTAAACAAACGGGTTACCAGTGTAAATGAGGTTATCCAAAATCTATTTTTGAAGCATCCTTGGCCAGGGAATGTCCGAGAATTAAAGCATACGATCGAATATATGATGAATATTTGTGAAGGGAATATTCTAACAGAAACAGATTTGCCTGCTATTTTGAAAAATTCTCGTAATTTAAAGGGTTGCCAAAAAAATAAAGAAGTGTGCCTTCCCCTAAAGGAGGAGCTGGAGCAATTTGAAAAAAGGACGATTAAGAAGGCGCTTCAGGCAACAAACGGCAATGTTCTTCAAACTGCTAAATTATTACAAATTCCGAGACAAACCTTACAATATAAAATGAAAAAATATTCTCTTCACGCTGCTAAATAATCGGCATTTAAAGTGCCATATAACGCTCAAAAGACAGAAGGCTTTAAAAGCATACGTTCGTGGCTTTCATTTCTTCCCACTTGATGAAAATCAAGAACATTGGCATGAAACTTGCATTATGGTTAGTATGGAGGCGCGAAAGAATGAGTCTTCTCGCATGACTCTGACTGTTATGCAATTGTCTTAATAAGGGAGGAAAATGAATGAAATACGATTTATATAAACCATCTCGTCATTGGAAGGATATTGAGCTTTGGAAGGATGTGACAGAGGAACAATGGAATGATTGGATCTGGCAACTCACGAACACGATTCGTACAGCTGAGGATTTAAAAAAGGTGATTCATTTAACACCTGATGAGGAAGATGGAGTGAGAATTTCTACGAAAACGATTCCTCTTAATATTACACCTTATTATGCTTCTCTGATGAATCCGGATGATCCCCGTTGTCCGATTCGAATGCAATCGGTGCCGATTTCAAAGGAAATCTATAAAACAAAATATGATTTAGAAGATCCGCTTCATGAGGATGAGGATTCACCCGTTCCTGGCTTAACCCATCGTTATCCAGACCGTGTCTTATTTCTTGTGACCAATCAATGCTCCATGTATTGCCGCTATTGTACAAGAAGAAGATTTTCAGGACAAATTGGTATGGGGGTTCCCAAAAAACAATTAGATGCGGCGATTGACTATATAAGACAAACCCCAGAAGTTCGTGATGTTTTGATCTCAGGTGGAGACGGACTACTGATTAATGACAATATTTTGGAGTATATCCTGAAAAATCTCCGTTCAATCGATCATGTTGAAATTATCCGAATTGGGACAAGAGCTCCGGTTGTTTTTCCACAACGAATTACAGAAAACCTCTGCAATATGTTAAAGAAATATCATCCTATCTGGCTAAACACACACTTTAATACGTCCATTGAAATTACAGAGGAATCAAAACAGGCATGTGAAATGCTGGCAAATGCCGGTGTGCCGGTTGGAAATCAATCGGTTATTTTGGCAGGAATTAATGACAGTGTCCCTATTATGAAAAAACTAATGCATGATCTTGTGAAAATTAGAGTACGCCCCTATTACATTTATCAATGTGATTTATCTGAGGGCATCAGTCATTTCCGCGCACCTGTATCAAAAGGACTTGAAATAATCGAGGGATTGAGAGGTCATACAAGCGGGTATGCAGTCCCGACATTTGTAGTGGATGCTCCAGGCGGTGGCGGCAAAATTTCCTTACAACCGAATTATTTAATATCGCAAAGCTCTGATAAGGTTGTTTTAAGAAATTTCGAAGGGGTCATAACTACCTATCCTGAACCTGAATCTTATGTACCAGGAAGGGCAGAAGCCTATTTTAAAGAAATTTACCCAGAAATGGAAGAAAAACGTTCTGTGATTGGCGTTTCTTCCTTATTGAATGACAAGCAGTTTAATCTTGTTCCAGAAAAACTGGAAAGATTTTCAAGACGAGTCAAATATGAAACTGATCCGGGGCATTACTCCTTAAAAGATAAACGGGATAAACGAGATGAATTAAAAGAAAAGAAATATCAAGCACAGCAAAAGAAACACGGACTTAAGGAGGGTCCTTTATGAATCATTTGTGTGAATGGTGTCAGAGCACAAGGATTAATCATTCAACGGGCCCTGTCTATTGGGAGCTTCCAGATGGCTCAAGTGCAATTGAAATAACGAAAACCCCGACGGTCAACTGCTTAGATTGTCATATGAGCTATCAGACAGAAGCTGTTGTTAAGCTAATTGAAGATCAGCTCTTGTTAATTAATACTCGAACACTTGCCAAACAAATAAGCTACCAACAATTAATGGAATTACCAAGAATTTTGAAACGGAATTATTTCGACTTTTCTTAAAACTCCGATAAATGGTTCACAATTTGTTCATTTTTTTCACACAAATTCAAATTATTTTCTTTTTATAATGATTATAGATACAGGCAAAGTTTGAGTTTGGGGGAAAAGTGAATGAAATTAGTGATTATCATTATGCTGGCAGCAGCCATGGTTTCCTTATTTTTTTGTGGCTACTATGTAGGGATTATCAAGGAAAAGTTCGGGAAAAATTGGCTATTTGCGGTGCCAATTACAATTGCTATTTTGATGTTTAATATTATTATGGCCCTTTATGAGCTTTCACAGGATGGCCGTTGGCAATAGATTTCATCCTTTTTGAAATCAATTATTTACATTAATTTAGTGAGCTGTTCTCATAAGGAGATCAGCTTTTTTATTTGTTTGTAAAGTGTTTGAGTAGACGACACACACTATTTTGTATATATTATCAATAAAAATCATTTCAAGCTTTTTTGTTAAAGCGAACGAGAAAGGTGTAGTTTATCGGATGACAAAATCCTTTTATCATTTTCTAATGAAATATCGACATCCTGAACCAAAAGATTCTATTAGTGAGTTTGCTAATCATGCCTTTCATGACCATGGATTTCCAAAAAACTCATCGAATTATGATGAAATCAGTACGTATCTCGAACTAAATGGGCATTATTTAAAAAATATGACAGTATTTGATGAAGTTTGGGATATTTATGTAAGCGAAGGATAAAAGAGTATCCTCGGCTGAATCGCAAAATTCCCCCATTTTTCTTGGATGTACGTTCTATGTGGTTCGAAAAATTTAGTTTTCGCATATTATATCCTAGCACGGCTCATGGTTAGCACCTGAGAGGATGGAGGAAATGACAAAGAAAAGGAAAAGGCCAAAATTTAAAGTTGGTGACAAGGTGGTGATCACCATTTATGGAACTGTTGGAAAAGTAACCGATGTGAAATGGTTAGATGGTATGTATGTTTATGAAATCAATCAAAGTGAAGGTTTATATATAGAATCAAGCCTCAAAAAGCTTTCTGAATATGATTCTAGCTTGGTTGAGAAGGAACATATTAATATTGTTTATAAATATATTTTTGGAGATCTCGTCCAGGTTAAGGGCTATGGATCGGATCTATTCAAAATAGTCGGCTTCCGCACAGAAATTTGGCGCTACAAGGAAGATGCCTGGGAGGACGTGATTTATGAAATGTCACGGATTAGTGATGGGGAATGGCTCGAAGCGGGAGAAGAGGAGATTATCTTAATTGCCGATGCTGAAAGTGCTGATAACTTCATTCAAAAGTTAGGAATCGTTAACAATCAAGGGAAAAAAATTTCTCTAGATGTTCCAGAGAAGATAACAGCGTTCCAAAAGGTTGATAAAGAAAAGAGTATCTCGAAAGAAGAAAAATATGAATATATTAATCATTTATTAGATATTTATAATGATTATTATTTTCTCTATTTAACTTTTAAGGATGAGGATTATCTTCGCGTCATGAAAATGATTTTAAAAAAATTGGAAGATCTGAATCTGAAATAGCTCATCCGCTCATTTTATGAAACTCCCAAAAAAGATATAAAAACAATGGAATGCATAAGAGAATAATAATTTGAAATAAACGATTAACGAATCTAGTGAAAAAGGTAATAAAAACCCCATCTTCTTTATTCACATCATCCTTTATGGCTTCGATTAATTGATTCATATTCCTTACTCCTTCCACAGGTAACATTGAATTAAGAATGAATAGTTCATTTATATGCTTGGGCGAAAAAAAGATGACAAAAAATCATATTTTACTTTGTGTGAAATAATTTGAAGGAATTTCCTATTCTAATCATGAAAAGATATATAGACTCATACAATTTGAAAAAAGGGGGCGATACTGTGAGAGAAATAGAAGTAATCATCGATACGGAAGAAATTGCAGAGTTTTTCTTTCAGGAATTATTGAAAAGGGGATACGTCCCAAGCGAGAGTGAATTGGAAGAGCTTGCAGATATAACCTTCGAATATCTTTTGGAAAAATCAATCATTGATGAGGAAACAGATGAAGAATGACTGATATAAACAAAAATGACGGGCCTGAGAATGCTCGTCATTTTTTATTGAAAAAAAGGGAATGAAATATGGTTCATTTATAAATATTTTTGAAACCAAACTTAAAAGTTTTCGTATGAATAATATAAAAAGGAGGAGATTGTTAGATGTTTAAAAAGATTATTAAATCCATCATAAAAGATTCTAATCATCATAAACACTTAAGTTCAAGTGATGCTTGGAAATATCATAAGTCCAATAAATATGGGCATCTTGGACATCACCACTATAAGCATAAGCATAAATCCAAAAGTGGAAGCTTTTTCAGCAGTTTTTTTAGCAGTTGATTGTCTCTATGATGAAACCAATCTTTCAAACGATATTTTTAAGAGTAACCGATTTCTTTGATTCAAAATTTCAATTGGGTGAAAAAATCGATAATCGATATCAAATTCAAAAATTCCTCGGAAAAGGAAGCTATGGTTATAGCTATTTAGTCCTAGATCTTCAAAATGGGATGGAAGTGGTTCTAAAAACATTACGACTTCATAAGAGGTTGACAAAGAGGGGAAGAAAAGGGTTCCTACGTGAAATGGAAATATTAAATCAGTTTCTCCATCTGCAATTTCCACATTTTTATGAGCGAGGAATCTATCAGTCCATTCCATATTTTACAATGGAATATATGAAAGGAAGGACCTTTGAACAATTAATTTTTCAGGACGGTAAGGTTTTTACGGAAAGGGAAGCTTTTCAAAAAGGGCTTGAGTTACTTTCTTTAATGCGTGTGCTTCATCAAAAAGGAATCATCCACAGAGATATTCGCATCCCCAATGTGATACTAGATGACGGGCAACTTAAATTGATTGATTTTGGTCTTGCAGCCTATATAGAAGATGTGCCTAATAAATCAAAATGGAAAACCGTACGACGGGCGGCTAACCCTTTAAGTGATTACTATGCTTTAGGTCATTTTCTGCTGTTTCTTCTTTATTCGCAGTACGATAGCAAGGAATCGAAAAAGGAACAGAGCTGGGAAGTGGAATTACAGATTTCAGAGGATGGAAAACAAATCATCAAACGGCTTCTGCTCACATCTATTCCATACAATAGCATTGATGAAATAGAAAAAGATATTATTCAGATTATCGCAAAAAACGGGAGGAATGAGGATGTCGTTATTTAATAAAATTTTTGCCAGTGTTGGGATTGGAGCTGCTACGGTTGATACTAAAATTGAGAAATCAACGATTATTCCTGGAGAGATTGTAAAAGGGGAAATAGACGTTCAAGGTGGAAGCATTGAACAAAAAATAGATTCAATTTATTTATCGTTGTACACCACCTATATCAAGGAGGTCGATGATAAAAAATATAGTTCTTCCGGATTGATAGATGGTTTTCGGATTGCAGAATCGTTCCAGCTTCAACCAAATGAACGAAAGGTGCTTCCTTTTTCCTTTCAGCTTCCAATTGATACTCCCATCACGATTGGAAGGACAAAAATATGGGTAAGCACAGGATTAAACATCAAAAATGCGGTTGATCCTAATGATAAAGATTATTTAAAGATTATGCCTACCCCTTTAATGTCATCTGTTTTACAGGCCATAAGTGATTTAGGCTTTCGCTTAAGAGAAGCTGAATGTGAGGAGGCACCATATCGCCTCCGTAATCGTTTTCCGTTTGTACAGGAGTTTGAGTTTGTCCCAGCTGCGGGTTCTTTCAAAGGGAGATTGGATGAACTTGAAATGATCTTTTATCCAAAATCGTCTCATGAGATTGAGCTGCTTATTCAGGTTGATCGGAGGGCGAGTGGATTAGGAGGTTTCTTATCTGAGGCGTTAGAGATGGACGAAACAAACGTTAAGATAACAGTTTCTTCAGCAGATATTTCAATCATGAAGGATAAGATGAAATCGGTCATCCAAGCTTATTGTTAACATATCAATAATGAAACTGAAATGGAAGCTGACTTTTCTTGATAAGCCGGCTTCCATTTCAGTTTATCTCTTCCTCTTTTGGGCAGTATGTTCCTTGGCATGTGCCTCATGTTCAGCGACAATTTCCTCAGCTGCTATATGGTTATTCTTTTTTGGTGAATTAATTCTATTACGGTGCTTTTTACCCATGCTGATGACCCCCATTTCCCTTATTAAATCCCCTAAAAAACTAGGTGGGAACTCTTGTTTTATGATAACCATTTGTAAATAAAGTATGTTTTTCCGCAATAAATTTTTCTGTTCCCTCTTGTTTATGTTATAGTTTGATGTGCAACATCTTTTTATGACGGAGGGTTAATAAATGAGCGTACATATTGGTGCAAAGGAAAATGAAATTGCGGAAACGATATTATTGCCAGGTGATCCACTTCGTGCAAAATATATTGCTGAAACCTTTCTAGAAGGAGCTACTTGCTATAATGAAGTAAGAAATATGTTTGGCTTTACAGGTACTTATAAAGGAAAAAAAGTGTCAGTCCAGGGGACTGGGATGGGGATTCCATCGATTTCTATTTATATTCATGAGCTGATGAATAGCTACAATGTTCAAAATCTCATCCGAGTTGGAACTTGTGGGGCAATCCAAAAGGATGTTAAGGTGCGAGATGTTATTTTAGCCATGAGCTCATCAACAGACTCTCAAATCAATCGCTTAACCTTTGGTGGCGTAGATTATGCGCCAACAGCGAATTTTGATCTTCTCAAAACGGCTTATGATTTTGGAATTGAAAAAGGACTAAACCTTAAGGTAGGAAATGTATTTTCCGCAGATAGTTTCTATAATGATAACAGTGAATTAGAAAAATGGGCGAGATACCAAATCTTAGCAGTGGAAATGGAGACGACAGCCCTTTATACGCTAGCTGCGAAATTTGGGAGAAAGGCATTATCCATTCTTACCGTGAGTGATCATATTTTAACTGGCGAAGAAACGACGGCTGCAGAAAGACAGACTACTTTTAACGATATGATTGAGGTGGCTTTGGAAACAGCGGCTCAACAATAAATAAAATGGGGAGACTGACTTAATGAGTTAGCCTCTTTTTTTGAAAAATATGAATCCTTCATATGAATAAAATCAGTTACAGGCACCGATGAATAGTGGTAAAATAAAAATATTGCATTGAAAAGGATTCAGGTGAGAGACAAAATGAAAAGAAACATCATTCTAATGCTGAGCATACTTATCGTATTAGCAGGTTGCAGTCAGTTGAATACCATCATGGATAAAATGCCATGGCAAAAAAAAGATCCCAAACAAACTAGTGTAAATGACGATGATCAGAACAAGAAAGAACATCCGTCTAATGGACAAGCCAATGACCAATCAGCGAAAGATGGACAGAATAATCAACTAACTCTTGACTCTGCATTCTTTAATGAAATAAGAATGGTCGATGGAAAAAAAGTGATTCAAAACCCAACGAATATTCTGGCATTAGTGAATAAACAATATGCTCTTCCTAATAATTATGCACCTAAGGATTTAGTAAGACCAAAAGTTCCATTTCCATTTGGAGATCAGAAAATTGAAAAAAGCTATATGAGAAAAGAAGCAGCAGAGGCACTTGAAAAAATGATAAATGCTGCAAAAAAAGAAAATATCATTATTTATGCCGTTTCTGGCTATCGTTCCTATGGTAGGAAACAGGAGGTATATTCTGCCGAAGTAAATCAAGTTGGGAAAGAACAGGCAGAACAGGCAGTGGCGATTCCAGGTTTTAGTGAGCATCAATCAGGACTTGCAATGGATGTATCAAGTCCAAGTAACAACTTTGATTTATCTGAGAACTATGGAAATACCAAAGAGGGGAAATGGCTTGTGGCTAATGCCCACAAGTTCGGGTTTATCCTTCGCTACCCAAAAGGGAAAGAGCAAATCACAGGCTATGAATATGAGCCATGGCATTTTCGTTATGTTGGTATCAAAGCGGCAACGGATATATATGAGAGAGATATAACCTTAGAAGAATATTTCAAAATCGTTGAAAAGATTTAATTGAAAATCTTCTTCGCTTTCTATTCGATTGAAAAGGGTGAAAAAATGGAGCATTGTCACAATGAAAATATCGAAGAAAACGTTGAAAAAAAGCCACTTGTCCCAAGGACTCAGGTTGAAAAGGACCAATTAATCACAAGATTAAAACGAATAGAAGGTCAGGTCCGCGGAATTCAAAAAATGATTGATGAGGACCGTTATTGTGTGGATATATTGATTCAAGTTACAGCAGTGAATAATGCATTAAAAAAGGTTGGAATGAATCTGTTAGAAAGGCATACGAATCACTGTGTATCTGATGCCATAAAATCAGGAAATGGTGAGCAGGCTATAGATGAATTGATGAAGGTCATTGAGCAATTCAGCAGGGCATAATCAATTCGACAAAAGGACCTTTTAGTATCACTTTCATTTGGAAAATGTTATTATTTTTTAAGGAACAAGCATAAGTTTTTGGAAAAGTGGTGAAGAATTTGGACATGGAAAAAACGAACCAGGATACGCCTGAAAATGGGTCCGGATTTATTAAAATGAAAAAATTTCACTTTGTTATGTTAATTTTCTTAATCGTATTTTTAGCTGCCGGAATTACGGTGGTGGCCCTATCTTTTGGGGATGAAAAAGCTGTGACGGTTGCAAATGAAAGAAATGAATTTGATAAATTATATACGGCTTATGATACGATTAATGATAATTATTACAAAAAGGTGGACAAGGATACATTAATAAATGGTGCTATAAATGGAATGGTTGAAGCACTTGATGATCCATATTCAGATTATATGGATGAAAAGGAAGCAGGGCAATTTCATGAAACAATTTCTTCCTCATTCGAAGGAATTGGAGCTGAAATTGAGGAGCAGGATGATTCTATTGCCATTGTCTCACCAATCAAAGGCTCTCCTGCAGAAAAAGCTGGATTAAAGCCTAAGGACAAGGTGTTATCAGTGAATGGGAAAAGCTTACGGGGAAAGTCCTCTTCAGAAGCAGTGGCCCTTATTCGTGGCAAAAAAGGAACAAAGGTTACCCTGGAAATTGAAAGGCCAGGTACAAAAGGAACTATGACTATATCCTTAGTTCGGGATACCATTCCAATTGAAACGGTTTATGGAGAAATGTTAAAAGATGGAATTGCTAAAATTCAAATTACAACATTTTCCGAAAATACGTCTAAAGAGCTAATTGATAAGCTAAACGAATTACAGGGGAAAGGTATGAAGGGAGTTATCCTTGATTTACGCCAAAACCCAGGTGGTCTTTTAGACCAGGCGGTTAATATCGCTGACCTATTCGTTCCAAGTGGAAAAACCGTATTAAAGATTGAGGACCGTAAAGGAAAAATTGAAGAAATCAAAGCAACCAATAGCAATCAAAATTCGAAAATTCCATTAGTCGTGGTCATTGATAAAGGCAGTGCAAGTGCTTCTGAAATTCTTGCGGGTGCCGTTTCGGAATCTGCTGGTGTACCATTAATTGGTGAAAAATCATTTGGTAAGGGAACCGTTCAAAATGCGAAAGATTTTGATGATGGATCAAACTTGAAATTTACAACGGAAAAATGGTTAACACCAAGTGGAAAATGGATTCATAAAAAAGGAATTGAACCTGATTATAAAGTATCACTTCCAAGTTATGCATCCTTACCATTTATTAATCCAGATTCTAAATTAAAAATGACCGATGCTTCTGATCAAATTAAAGTTGCTGAAAAAATGTTGAAAGCAGTTGGCTACGATCCCGGAAAAGTAGATGGATACTTTGACAGTCAAATGAAAGAAGCCGTGATGCAATTCCAAAAGGATCAGAAATTAAAGGCAGACGGGATTTTAACTGGACCAGATACACTCGCCTTAATGGAAAAGCTTAGAGAGAAAATTGAAAAAAATGATACACAAATCAAAAAAGCTGCTGAAGTATTAAAAAAACAAATAAATCAATAAATGATTAAGGCTTGCTTATGATCATCCAAGGTTAGGAATGAACTTGGAAGTACGGAATAGGCAAGCCTTTCTCACGAGTTCGGGATTTATTGAGGGAATCATGCAAAATGAACATCGAAATTGGATATAGAAGGTTGAGATAATGAAAGAGAAAACAGAAATTTATATATTATCAGGCTTTTTAGGTAGTGGAAAAACGACATTATTAAAAAGGATTTTGCAGGAAGAAAAGAAGGCAGGCAGAAGGCTGGCTGTGATGATGAATGAACTTGGAAGCGTTTCTATCGATTCTGATACCGTTAAAGGGGATGTGACCCTAAAGGAATTATTGGGTGGATGTATTTGCTGCACGATACAAGATAAATTAGAATCCCAACTTCAAGGCTTACTACTAGATGATAAGCCTGATGTGATTTATATTGAGACAACAGGTGCAGCACATCCAGTAGAAGTTTTAGATGCTATTCTCTCACCACTATTTGCTGAAAAGCTCGATGTTAGAGGAATTGTTACAGTAGTGGATGCTTACTTCTGGATGAGCAGAAAGAGTTTCAGTCCTCAAATTCAACAGCTCTTAATCGAGCAAGTTCGCCATGCAGATTTATTATTACTCAATAAAGTAGATCGATTATCCGACTCTGAACAAGCTAGTTTGGTCATGAATATTCAAGGATATAATACCTTTGCACAAACTATCTTAACGACATTTGCAAAAGTGCCTCTTTCAACGATTCATCAGATGTCTTTAAAGAATAAAAGCCAAAAGACTAGCACTCATGTTGATGTACATTTACATTTAAGTACCTTTGTCTATCATTTTCAGCATTCAGTTAATCAGGAGGAATTTGAGTCATTTCTAGCATCCTTGTCAGATAAAATTTATCGCATAAAAGGATATGTTAAATTCTCAGAATCCCATTATCCTGTTTTATTTCAATACGCTTATGGAATGCCGATGTTTATGAAGGAATACATGAATTATCCATTGAATCTTGTCTTTATTGGTGAAGGAATAGAATGGAGTGTAATTGAAAAGAAATTGAAAGAACTTGAAAGGAAAGAATGAGATTGAAACAAGAGCAAATTTTTGAACTTGAACAATTATTAAGAATGGTTTACCGAAAATTAAAGCAGGATATTCATACAATCTTTAAGAAGGAAATCAGTCACGGTGAATATACCGTCTTAAAGCTCCTGTCAAAAGATACGTCCTTAAAAGCAACTGATTTATCAAAGAATCTTAAGGTTTCGGCAAGTCATATAACAATGGTAACAGATTCCCTTGTTAAAAAAGGCTTTTTGACTCGGACAAGATCGGATGTGGACCGCAGAGTGGTTGATATGGTCGTAACCGATGAGGGAAAGGAATTATTGAAGCATTTTAACGAGAAAAGATCAGATTATTTTTATGAAAAATTGAATCAATTTTCAGATGAAGAAATTGAAGAATTTATGCGATTATTAAATAAATTAAAAGATTAAATCAATGTTTTTGATAGGAATTTAGATCGAATAAGCGAAATGAATTTTCGGAGTTCTTTGAAATCATTTTTGTGAATGGTAATAGAAAATAAAGGGGACACTCTACTTGTATTCTAATTTGTTGGTTTATTCTTTTCAGGATATGCAGAATTTTAGATAGTAAGTAGGTGTTGGTTTTGAAAAAAATATCAGTGGTCTTTCTTATAATCTTTTTTTCTTTCTGTTCTCTGAGCTATGCTAAACAAAAAAAACAAGCTCCAATTGAAATGCTGCCATGGAAGGAAGTAAATAGATTTCTTCCAAAGTATACGAAATTTACTGTTAAAGACTTTGAATCGGGAAAGGAATTTAGGGTTCAGCGCAGGGCGGGAAGTCAGCATGCTGATGTGCAGCCTTTAACGAATGCAGATACTGCTATTATGAAACAAATATATAATGGAAAATGGAGTTGGAAAAGACGCGCGATTATTGTGAAATACAAAAATCAACGGATTGCCGCATCCATGCATGGTATGCCTCATGGAGCAGGTGCATTAGTGAATAATTTCCCTGGCCACTTCTGTATTCATTTTTATGGGAGCACAACCCATCGGCATAATTATATGGACTTATCACATATGCTCATGATTTATAAAGCTTCTGGGAATCTCCCACTTTACTATGCACAAGCCGGTCCGTATGAAGTGATTAGTGCATTTGTTGCTGGATTTAAAGAAAAGGATCCCAAAATTATCTCGCCAATTTCATTACAACCTATTCAATGGGAAACAACTATATCTTTAATTGAAAATACTACAATTACCAGTATGTCTGAATTACCAGTTGAAGACTTGCAGGATGAAATTTATTTAGAGGTCCCTGTTGTTATCGATTGGTTCATCAAGGGAAAAGGGAGAAGTGTCTTTCGGGGAAATGTTCAGCTTGTAAGATATTCTCCATTTGATGCATGGAAAGTAGATGCTGTATCTTTTTTAGCTGATAATCACTTTGAAGAAATCTATTATAAATGAAAATAGCGCTGGGAGTGATTTCCCAGCGCTTTTGTACTGAATTGAACAAGCAATGAGAATTCACTGCTTTTCATATCGTTGATCGTCCATATTCGATCTGATTGCATTTTGTTACTTTTGTTCACCGAATTTAATGAAGGTACGTTCGTCCTCAATTAGGCCACATGTCCCACATTGGACGCGATAATCTGGACCATTATAAGCTAGATGGAATGGACTTAAGTGTTCGCTTGAGTATTCTTCAAGGATATTTCCAGTTTGTGGGTCTAATTTTACAGATTGCGGTAATTGCTGAATAAGATTAAAACGACTTCGATTCGTTTTACAATTTGGACAACGGTAAGGTGTTGGCATCGCCAAACACTCCTTTCTTTTTTAACATTATTTTGGTCAATTTACCTTTAGATATGTAAGAAACCACATCCTCAATTTATCCCACTCTTAACGGACATTTTGACTCCCACTTCAAGATTCTGAGAATACGAAGAAGATAAGTGGGAGATCAACTGTCCGTAAAGGTCCGACGACGGACAGGATGTCCTAGTCAGGCGAAAGCCACAGGACGTGGCGTTATTGAGCGTTATAAGTGAAATAAGATTTTTCTTTGGGCTTCAGCCCTTAGAAAAATCAATCAGGCTTTGCGTGACTAACCATCAGTAGGGGATGAATGGTAGACTAAAAGCGCGACGTCAACACATAAGTCTGCACACTTCACGTCCTGTGCATTGAAAACCCCCACTGATGGAAGTTTCACTTTATAGTTGAAAAAGGAGAATCAGAAAACATGTTTGATTTTTTATTACAGCAATATCGATTGCTCTGGAATAATCGAAAGCTTATCGAAGAGGATACAGCTGAATCGGTGTTGAAAAAGGCAATTCTTCAGGAGCTAAAGGATGAAAATTCCCATCCTCGGGTTAGAAAATCGCCACATGAAAAATATTTTTCTGCAATTAAAAGGATCATGGATTCCTCATTACCTGATGAGGTCAAGCTTTCGTTAATTAAGCTGCACACGAATTTAATGGAGGATTTGTAAGATTGAAAGGTAGAAGCTCGCATGAATTGCGGGTTTTTTCTATTTTTTATCATTTTTTGACAAGATTCATGCAGATTTCACATTTTTCTCACAGAGCCGTGATAAATTGTTTTAAAATAGAATTATTATTAAAGAGGAGAAAAACAGATGAAGCTTCTTATTAAATTGCTCTTATGTTTACCCATTTTTCTGTTAGCATCCTGTCAATATGAAAGCTATCCAAAGATATCGAAAAATCAATCTATTGTTGCCACCGTGAATATCAAAGACATGAGTGTTACATTTGTTGATATGAAGGCAATGAAAAAATTAGCAACATGGGATCTGAAAAAACCCTATTCAGGTGGATTAATGCTTCCTGATGGGGATACATTGCTTTTATATGGAAAGCAGGTGGATTCGATTGATCTATATTCATTGGCACAAGGGAAAAAAATCAATAGCTGGGATATCGGAAAAGGCATTGTTAATGGAGCGCTAATCAACCATAATCATGAAATTGTTTTTTCAGACCAATTCAATCATATTGTCCGATTTTTTACTCTCAAAGGAAAAGAAATAATAGATGTGAAAACTGAGCAAAACCCATTAACATTACTTGAGAATAAAAAGAAAGGGCAATTAAATGTTATTAGCTATTCATCAGAAAAAATGTCAACCATTGATATAAAAACAAAGAAAACGATTAACACCATAAAAATCCATTCTCAAGCAGCGGGAGCGATGATTGATGAGAAGAGGGATGAAATATGGATAGGTGGTCACGGGGAAGGGCTTGAACCTGAAAAATATATTCATGTGTATGATGAAAAAGGAAAATTGGTAAGAAAAATTCATGCACCCATCATGCCAGTGAATTTTTTAAAGGATGAGAATTATATTTTTGTTTTGAGTCATGGATCAAGCACATTACACAAGTTGAGCGTAACTGGAAAGCCCATAAAATCTGTGGTAATTGGTGCTAATCCTTTTGAAATGGTTTCCTTTCATGATGAAATTATTGTAGCTGGGTATGACAGCAATGATATTCATATCGTGGATCCTCGAACATTACAAATCAAGAAAACGATTAAAGTGGACAAAGGACCATTTCAATTAATTGTTAGAGAGGGGCAGAAGCAATGATCCCAATTACAATCTTAATTGTTGATGATGAAGAGGAAATGCGTCACCTTATACAAATGTATTTGGAAAACTCAGGGTTTCACTGCATACAAGCAGCAAGTGGTGAAGAAGCCTATCAAATATTAGAGCAGGAATCTATTGATTTAGCAATCTTAGATGTGATGATGCCGAATGAAAATGGATTTATGGTCTGTGAAAAAATTAGAGAAAAATATACAACGCCAATTATTTTCCTCTCTGCGAAGGGAGAGGAATGGGATAAAGTACGAGGTCTCCAGCTTGGTGGGGATGATTATATGGTGAAACCCTTGAGCCCAGGTGAATTGGTAGCCCGAATCCAATCTGTGTTAAGAAGGACTGGAAGTCCAGCCATTGAACAAAATGTAATTAAGATGGGCAGTGTGACGATTGATAAGAAAGCGCGCAAAGTGATGGTTGAGGACAAAGCAGTCCCATTAACATTAAAGGAATATGAGCTCTTAATCTATTTCATTGAACATCAATCCCAAGCATTAAGCCGAGAGCAAATTCTAGAAAGTATATGGGGCATTGATTACCATGGCTCCTTAAGAACAGTGGATACCCATATTAAAACATTAAGAATGAAGTTAGGTATCGATGAATACATCCAAACGGTTTGGGGGATTGGGTATAAGTTTGAGGTGCCTGAAGAATGAGAGTTGGTTTCAGGTCTTTGTCGATGAAATTATGGATTGTTGTATGTTGCGCGATCCTACTTTCAATAGCTTTTTCCTTTTTTCTCTCAAACTTTTTTTATGAAAAGCTTTACGTGGAAAAGACGGAGAATTCTTTGCTAACGGAAGGAAAACAATTGGCTGCCAATTATAAGGGTGGACCACTTACGGATGAATTGAAAAATAAAGTGGAGTGGTACAATGCTGTATCTGAAGCAGAAATTTTCATGGTGAACAATCCAAAAGAACTGAGCGCCTGTCTTCCCTTTGATATTGATTATCAAAGTCTAATCAAACCGGATGAGCGAGAAAAGCTATTAAAGGGCGAACCTGTTTTGAAGACGGGTTTTGAGGAGCGGTTTGATCGGAAAATTGTCGCCACGATTATTCCCCTTCTAGATCATAACCGACTAGAAGGGATTATCTATTTGTATTTGCCAATAGAAAAAATTTCGGAAATCACAAAGGATTTTTCTGTTTTATGGCTTGCGGCTGCGGTTTTATTTATTGTAATTACCTTATTTTTTGGAACCAAATTAATTAGTAGGTTGACCAAGCCGTTAAAACAAATGACTTTGGCGGCAGAAAAAGTGTCAGAAGGTGATTATAATACGCGGGTCGATATTGAATCTGACGATGAAATTGGTCAATTAGGAACTGCTTTTAATCAAATGTCTGCATCCATTCAAAAGGAAGATGAGCGGAAGAAGGAGTTTTTAGCCAATGTTTCACACGAGCTAAGAACGCCGATTAGCTATGTGAAGGGGTATAGCGAGGCCATGCTCAACGATATAATTCAACCTGAGGATGAATATAAATACCTCCACCTGATTCATCGAGAAGCTGGAAGAATGGAACGATTGGTGGGGGATATTTTAGACCTAGCCAAAATGGAGTCAGATGGATTTCAATTATTAAATTTTCCTTTAGTTTTATCACAATTAATTGAAGATGCCGTTGAAAAATATGCGTTGGTACTCGAGGAAAAAGGCCTAACCTTCTCCTTACAACTAGATCCGGATATTATCATTAATGGGGACGAAGGACGTCTGGAACAGGTGGTGCAGAATTTGATGGATAACGCGATTCGTTATACAGAGGAAGGTGGAATTACGATTCGCTTAACCAAGCATCCAAAAGGCTGTCTATTAGAATTGTGCGATACTGGCTGTGGAATCCCTCAAGAAGATTTGCAAAAAATCACACAACGGTTTTATCGTGTTAATAAAGGAAGAACAAGGGCTGATGGAGGAACGGGATTAGGACTTGCCATTACGGAAAAAATCATCCATTTACATGGTGGGGAGTTTTCAATAGAAAGCGAATTGGGAAAAGGCACCTGCGCAAAATTGATTTTTCCAACGATTGAATAATGGCAAGTAATATATATAAATATGAACTTATTTAGGGGTGTGTTTGTCTTGAAGAAGAGTCTTATCATAGTCATTTCCATTTTTACGATGATCTTGTTAGCATCATGTAATACAGCCAAAAGTGGGGATGAGGAAGTACCTCAATTTTTAGATGTAAAATTAGCGGTAAATCCAGAAAAAGCAAAGATACATCAACCAGTTCAGTTCGAAGCGAAAGTCACATACGGAGATAAATTGGTGCGTGACGCGGATGAGGTGGATTTTGAAATATGGAGAGCGAATGAAGAAAATCATGAGAAGGTAAAAGTGAAACATGATCATGATGGAATTTATTCTCTTCGTAAAACCTTTGATCAAGAAGGAACCTATTATATCATTTCTCATGTGACAGCTAGGGATATGCACTCCATGCCTAAAAAGGAATTTATCATTGGGAAGCCTAGTAAACCAGAGAGCGATTCTTCTTCTGAAACTGAGGGAATGTAGGTATTGCAAATTCGAGAAAGCTATGAGAGGAATCACAATCTTTTGAATGGGATTCCTCTTATTTTTTTTGTTCATCCTTTTCCGCTCTTGCTCTCATTTGAACTTTGGCGAACTTATCCTCTCGTGCCGATTGCTTTTCTTCAAACTTATGGAATTTAAGAAGTTGTTTCTTGGGTAGCCTTCCTTCGAGACTCGTTCCAATATTTAATTTACCACTCAGATCATGAATACCGAGCTGACCGATATTATTAATATATTCGAGACCGTCAACTATAAAAGATTCAATGGTTAGGTTATCGATAAACACGTTTGAAGAAGTCTCTTCTTTGACTGTACCATGGTTTAATTGAGTAATTTCTTTTGATAAGTTCATGATTTGATGCTCCATAGCTTGAAGCTTGATCAACAGGATATCCAATTGGGTATCTTTATAAGGTTTAGGGAGTGCGAGTTGTTCTAACTTTTTTAGAAGCAGGATAATATGATCGTTTTGGATTGTTTGATTGCTTGAAGAAGAGGGGAGCTTCATTTCAATCGACTGTAGTTTATCGATTAATGTATCGATTTGCTTCTCAATCTTATTTTCTTTTTTCTTAAAGAAAAACATGATCATCATTCCTTAAGAATTCTTATTTTTATCATGAAGTGACCAGTCTATTGATTCAACCTCCTCTTCATCGAGGGGAAGAATAATAGTCAAGATTCCATGCTGAAGAATCGATTGGATATCGTTTTGTTTGACAGGTGAAGGCAGTGGAATGGATTTTTCAAATATTCCATTATGCCTTTCTTTTAATAAGTATTGATTCTTTGTCTGAAAGGACGCAATTTCTCCTTTAATATGGAGGTGTTGATTAAAAAGGCTAACATTTAATTTGTTTCTTGAGATTCCAGGTACTTCCGCTTCAATAATGATGTTTTGTTCCTCCCGATAAACATCACACCGAGGAAATACGGTTTTATTGACATAGAAGGAATGCTCTGGCTGTGATTGCGGCTGTTTTGGATTTAATTCCTGGTGGTCGCTTATTTGGAAAATCTCCTTCCAAAAGTTATCCTTTTGATACTGCTTAGTGATATCTAACCAAGCCTGTAATTTCTCCATATCCATTTTAAAATCCCCCTTTTGATTTCATACGAAATGACAATTAATATTAAAAATAAATTGACGCCTAGTAGATTTCTTTGACGTCAATTTCGGAATATTGCATATCAATGTTTTTAGGAATTTTTATTTCAAGTGTTCCTTCTTTATATTGAGCGGTGGATCCTTTTCTTTTTACGATTGCTGGCAACGTAATGGTTTCTTTATCATCATATTCAGGAACATGTTCTAGAATTAATTGATTAGAGGTATGGTAGACACGCAGTTGTTTTAGCCATTCTTCATCTTTTACTGGTATCCGTGCATAAACATAATCATGAGTTTCAAATACTGCTGCTTGAATTTTTGATGAGGAATTAGAATTTGTCTGACGTGGACTTTGATTATTCATCAGTGGAAACCCATGAGCTAGATCCGCAGGATTCATCATACTACCAAAGTTTTCTTGGAAGGCTTTTTTCATGATATCCTGTATATATTGATCAATTTCCTCCGGCTTCATCCCACTAACCATTTTCTGAAAATTATTATTATGGAAGGGAAATAGATTCCATGGAAACATTGAGGTTCCTCCTTTCCATGTAAATAAAACGGTCATATTTGATTGTTTAAATTACCTGAAGGATTTGCAATTTGATCTTGATCACTCAGGGATAGATCTCCCACACCATTTGCAGAGCATGAACCAGTAGGTGATAGATCACCAAAGGCCATGGTGACACCCACCCATTTTGAGTTTGCAGTGTGGCTATTATGAACTGTCGGACCAATATCAATATTGCCGTTACTGTTTATTCCGTTCGTTTTTATGTTAAAAATATTGATTTGGTAGGGCATTATTTTCACTCCCAAATGAATTACAATTGGTTAGAATTAACAGGAGCTGGATTTCCAATATCTCCTTGGTCATTGATATCCGGGTCAATATATACATTTTCCATCGCTGCAGTAGGTGGAGCATAATCACCATAGGATGCATTTTGTCCTGTCGTTTTTGCATTAGCCGTTGGTGCATTATGGAGGGATTCCCCAATCGTCACGGATCCGTTAGTGGAGATACTGTTGATTTTGATGTTGAAAATATTGATGATGGTTTGCATCCTTACACATCCTTTCTTTGTATCCATACTATGCACCACACTAGCCTAATGTTTATGAAAACTTTTGTAGATTGTTTTAAAAGCAAATAAAATCGCAAGTCCTCCGCAAATTATTTGCATATATGCTTCGTTCTTTTTACTATAGAAACAAGGGAATGAAAAAATTTTGAATTACGATGGGGTATATATTTGTGAGAATGAAAACCGCTTTAATAACAGGAGGTGCCACTGGCATAGGAAAAAGAACAGCTATGTATTTAGCTGAACAGGGTATCTCCATAATGATTAATTATCGGAATAGCGAAAAAGAAGCACAAGAATTAGCTAGTTTCCTGACAAAACAATATGGAAACAAAAATGATATTATTCAAGGGGATATTGCAAGTCTCAAAGGCTGTGAGAAGGTTATTGACGAGGCCTTTTCTATTTCTCCGACGATTGATATCCTCGTTCATAATGCCGGACCTTACATAAATGAAAGAAAGCGTTTGACAGATTATAGCAATGAAGAATGGAATTATTTATTAAATGGGAATTTGAATGCTGTTTTTATTTTATGTAAGGCGTTTATTCCTACAATGAGAAAGCAAAAATGGGGTAGGATTATCACAGTTGGATTTGATCGAGTGGAAACGACACCCGGCTGGATTTATCGTTCTGCATTTGCTGCTGCAAAATCTGGTCTAGCCTCTTTGACGAGAACCATCTCTTTAGAAGAGGTAAATGAGGGGATTACGGCAAATATGGTATGCCCTGGTGACATTACAGGTGAATGGAAGGAAGGTAATATTGCTGAAGCTATAAAGATTATTGATCGCGAATCTCCGACTGGAAGGCCAGGAACTGGGGAGGATGTTGCAAGAGTTATTTCCTTTTTAGTGGATGAAAGGTCTAGCTTTATTACAGGTAGTATCATTCCTGTAACTGGAGGAAAGGATGTTCTTGGAAAGATATATAGGTTGTGATAAAGTGAAACTTCCATCAGTGGGGGTTTTCGACGCACAGGACGTGAAGTGCAGACGTCGCGATTTTAGTCTGCCATTCATCCCCCACTGATGGTTAGTCACGCAGAGCCTGATTGATTTTTCTAAGGGCTGAAGCCCAAAGAAAAATCTTATTTCACTTATCACGCTCATAACGCCACATCCTGTGGCTTCGTCTGACTAGGACCTTAATCCCTCGTCGGACCTTTACGGGCAGTTGATCTCCCACTTATCTTCTTCGTATTCTCAGAATCTTGAAGTGGGAGTCAAAATGTCCGTTAAGAGTGGGATAAAATCCAAATCCGTTATAATAATTGGATGGCAGGCTTTAAAGTGATCGTCGAAAATTAGAGCCTGCTTTTTTATTCTATGTTTGAAGGATGTTGGTGAATTAGTTGAGAAGGATGTTAGGAAGGGGGACGAACGACATTCATCTAGAAAGGAAGGCCCAAAAACTTGTTCATATAATGAAACAATTCTAAGCCTACGCTAAATATCTCTCCCACCTATTATTATCTTCCGAAATTTCCTCTTAAGATCCCCCATCTTTTTTGAATCATGACTAAACGACTGGCGAGGCAAATAGCCCCAACTGCCAAACCTGTGATTAAGCCAATCCAGAACCCAAAAGCACCCCAATCCGAGTAATTTCCTAAATAATATCCTAATGGTAATCCAATTACCCAATAGGAAACGAGGGACATGACAAAAGTGATATTAACATCCTTATATCCTCTTAGAGATCCTTGTACAGGTGCCTGAATCGCATCTGAAAGTTGGAAGAATAAGGCATATAGTAAAAAGTCAGCGGTTAATTTTATGACCTCTGGATCTGTTGAATAGATACCAGCAATCTGATGACGAAATCCAACGAGTATAAGACCGTTTATAATCGCTAAGCTTATGGCTAAAAGAACCCCAAGCCAACTGTATTGCTTCGCATCCAGGTACCGTTTTGCCCCAACTTCAAAACCGACGACAATCGTTAGTGCCATGGAAATACTTAAGGGGATCATGTATAAAAGGGAAGCAAAGTTCATGGCTGATTGATGAGAGGCAATCGTAACAGTATCAAAATGACTCATTAATAAGGTAACCGCTGAGAAAATACTTGTTTCAAAAAAGATGGACAGACCAATTGGAATCCCTATTTTCAAAATTTCAGCCCATTTTCTGAAAGAAACCTTAAAGAATTTCTCGAATATTTGAAATGCTGAAAAGGGATGATTGTATTTTATGATGAAAAACGAGATAAACGTGATAATCCAATAGGTAATCGCTGTGGCGTAGCCTGCTCCAACGCCTCCAAAAGCGGGAAATCCGATTTTCCCGAAAATCAATAAATAGTTAAATAATAAGTTAACAGGAAGTGCAGATAAGGTAATCAGCATCGATACCTTTGTTTTTCCCAAAGCATCAATAAAGGAACGCTGCACTTGAAACATAAATAGGGGAATCATGCCAAAGCTTAATGCCACCAAATAGTCATGAGCGATATTTTGAACCTTTATGTTCAGATTCATATGGTTAAGGATTGAATTTAGGAATATTGCTCCCAAAATAATGACAACAATGGCCATGATAATAGATAAATATAAACCTTGGATAATATGAAAAGCGACTTGTTTTTCTTTTTTTCCGCCAATAAGTTGAGCGACTATGGGGGTGATGGCAACCAGTATTCCACTTAACCCCGTATAGACGGCAACCCAAATAGAAGAACCAATGGCTACACCCGCCAAATCATTTGCACTAAAATGACCGGACATGGTCGTATCAAAAAAGTTCATGGAAAACATCCCGACTTGCGTTATAAATATAGGAATAACGATAATTAATAATTGTTTTATTTTTTCTTTGAAATTTGTTGTTTGCTGCATAATAGAACCTCTTCTAGTAAGTTGGTGTTGATTAATGTATTATAGCATAATGATTTTTTCTTTATTATAGGATTCTTTTCAAACGTATCTATTAACTGTCATGTTTTCTTTTCTACAGCATATGATTTATGGACGAGTATTATAAAAGGGGACATGTTGCATGGCTTATCCGGGATCTAAAGGGTGGTATGTTCAGAAATTAAAAGAGTTAGGAGTATCCAAGCATCCAGTAGATCGGAAAAAACTAGAGTTATATAAAACTTATATTTAGAAATAGCTAACCCGCATGAATTATGAGCAAAATAGCAAAAAATACCCCACGAAGGAATATCGTGGGGATTTTTAGGCATTAAGTAAATGAGAATCTCCTTGTTGGTCAGACTCTGAGCGAAGAACATGTAAGGTGTATAAATCTTTAGGAATTTCGAATAAATGATAGATGTCTCCTTCAGCGTTTAACTGATCGTAAATGGATTTTCTTGTTTCGTTTGCTTGAGCGACATATGGTAGTTTCTCGGCAGCCTTTTGTGAACGGATATTGACTTTACGTATTCGCATAAACACAGTTTCAATGCCCAATTCATAGAAAAGCTCATTGAAAAATAGCTCTTTTGCGATCTTATTATAGCCTTTTCCGTGATATTCCTTGCCCAGCCATGTTCCTAGAAAGCCAGACCCATTTTTAATATCGAATAGGCTAATCGTACCAATGGGGGTCTCCCATTCATCTAAAATTGTTCTAGATATTAATTCTCCACGTTCTTCTGCTTCAATTGTTTGTTTAGTCATAAATAGAAATTCTTCATACGAACTAGCTTTTTGGCGCACAAAAGGGAAGACATCTGGGTGCGTAATTAGTTCATACAAAGAGTGGCAATCCTGGAGATCGCGTTTCTTGAGCATATGAATCCCTCCTATGAAGGGCAGTCCGATTTTGTGTTTGGAATGCTCTGAACCACCCTCGAAATTTTTTGTAATGTAGCTAAAAAATTTCGGGGTGGGAATCGAACCCACTAGAACCAGTTTTGCTGGTGGCGCACCATTTGCCTTCCCAATAACTTTGATATTCCGTTTTGGTAAAAAATTTTATCATAAAATAATTCTTTTATTAAGGTATAATACTAAAAAATCGCTAAAAAGAAAATAGGTTTATGAGATATTTTATTAAAATTTAATGTTATTTTCCTAACTATTTTTCTACAGAATCCTACATTTCCTCAAATACGATTTCGCCGTTTATCATCGTCCAAATTGGTTTTCCAGAAAAATGAAATGGATGTTTATTCCAGAGAACTAAATCAGCATCCTTTCCTTCCTCAATACTTCCTAATTGTGAGTCAATTCCTAGGTTTTTGGCGGCTAGGATCGTTATTCCTTCAATTGCCTTTTGTTCTGACAGCCCTTCACGAGCCGCGATCGCAGCAGAAATATTTAAATATTGGATGGGAACATAGGGATGATCCGTTGTAATCGATACTTCCATGCCATGATTGGTTAATGCCTGATACGTTTTCCAGGTTTTATTCTTTAATTCTACTTTGGAGCGTCTAGTTAATGTTGGACCAACAGAAACCTTCAACTGATAAGGAGATAATTCTTCGGCAATTAAATGCCCTTCGGTACAATGCTCTATTCGAAGATCTAGCTGAAATTCATCTGCTAGACGGATGGCTGAAATGATATCATCTGCTCGGTGTGCATGTGCTCTAACAGGAATGTCACGGTTAAGGGCTGCGACGATTGGAGCTAGCTTGAGAGATTCAGGGTTCTCTGCATTCTTTCCCTCATAAAAGGCTTCCCTTAACATACCCATGATTCCCATTCTTGTCATGGAATCACTGTTTCCGTTGCTATGAATTCTTTTTGGATTTTCCCCAAAGGCAATTTTCAGTCCTGCCGTTTCTCTAACAAGCATTTTTTGAATATTTTTGCCCTGTGTTTTTATGACGGAAGTGGTTCCACCGATGACATTCGCACTTCCGGGCATGACGTGGACGGTTGTTACACCGTATTTGACAGCGTCAGAAAAAGCGGGATCTAATGGGTAGACACCGTCAATGGCACGAACATGTGGACTCATGGGCCCGATGGTTTCATTGGCGTCATTTCCTGCCCATCCCGTTCCTTCATCATATAACCCTAAATGGGTATGAACATCGATAAAACCGGGGAAAAGAAGTTTATGATTACAATCAATTATTTTTAGCTGGGCAATCGCATCCAAGCTAAAGGATGTGGTGATTTGGGGACCGATTTTTTTAATCTTTCCATTTTCAATAAAAACATCACAGTGATGAATCGGATTAGAGGTGATTGGATACACGTTTGCATTTTTTAATAAATAGTTTGTCATAGAAACCCCTTTCTATTTAAAATAAGTAGGCATTATTACATGTATATGTGATAACTTTACAGCATATTAAAAAACTCGCCAAATTGGCGAGTGAAAGGGATACAACATAAAATTATTTTTTTCTTTTTCTTTTTTGCCAAAAGAAGTAAAGGGCAATAAATATGATGGCAATAATTGTAATGGGAAGGACATACGGTCTTGCATATTCTTCAATATCCTTCCAATGTGTGCCAAGCTGCATTCCTAGAAGTAAAAACAAGACTGTCCAAGGAATTGTGGCACCGACCGTATAGGCAATAAATTTGGATAAAGGCATTTTTGAAATGCCTGCAGGAATGGAAACAGCTTGTCTAACTACGGGAATAAATCGCGCGGTAAAAACCACGATTGGTCCATACTTTTGAAACCAATATTCTGAGGCATCAATATGTCTTTTATGTATTAATAAGAATTTCCCGTATTTATCTAAAAAAGGTCGACCACCAAATAGGCCAATCCAATACAATAGTACTTGGGCAATGGTAATTCCAATAGTTCCTGCAAGGATAGCACCAAAAAAGTTTATATGACCAAGGCTGACTAAATAACCTCCGTAGCTTAAAACAATTTCACTAGGAATGATTTCAATCATTAATCCGAGCGCAATACCCCAATATCCAAGTTGATTTAAGTAATCAAAAATGGATAGTATTAATTCTTTCAATGAGGATCCTCCTTTATTTATGAGTAATTTAAAAGATGCCTGTTAGTTGGAGGGTGAGAATCAGGATTCCTAAGACCCAAACATAGATGGCAAAGATTTTAAGCGATCGTTTTTTCAAATAATTAATCATCCAGACAACGGCTAAATAGCCAAAGAAGGCAGAGGATAGGGTCGCTATAAGTAAACTGTTAAAACGTACAGCTTCAACTTGCCCAGAATACAATTCACCGAATTGGAGGACAATCCCCCCTGCAATGGCAGGTATGGATAACAAAAATGAAAAAAAAGCAGCTGTTTCACGATCTAGCTTACGAAAAAGACCGGCTGCAATGGTTAATCCTGAACGTGAAACTGCAGGGAAAATCGCTGCTGCCTGAAAGGAGCCAATATATAAAGCATCCCTATAGCTTAAATCTTCCATTTTTTTGTGACCACTTTTGACTCCATCAGCACCCCAAAGAATCAGCCCTGTTAATAAAAACTCCCAGCCAATCGTAACACCTGTCTTCGATATCGTATCAAATAAGTCATTGAAAAGTAAACCAATAATTACAGCAGGTAATGTCCCGATAACTAATAAGAGGGAAAGCTTTCCAAACGGTTGTTTGATAATTTGGAGGATTTCCCCTTTGTATACAACAAAAACAGCGATTAAAGTTCCAACATGAAGCATTGTATCTAAGAAAAGACCTGCTTCATCAAGTCCAAATAAATGTCTTCCTAAATAGAGGTGTCCCGTACTTGAGATGGGCAAAAACTCCGTTAAACCTTGAATAATCCCGAGGATGAACGCTTCAAAATTTGACATCAAACTCATCATTCCTTTTTCGTGTCTCTTATTAAAAATGTATTCAGTTTGTCCTAAACAAGAACAAAAAAGGATGAAATACCATTGAATTAGAAAAAATGAGAAAAAGGAAATAAGTTGTTTGCCTGTAGACGGCAAAAGGAAAGTAGAATTGAGAGAAGTTGAAACTTTTTCTTCAGCCAATCGTAAAATAGCCATAAGGCAAGCAATTATCAAATTAGGGGGAAAGAAAAATGCCATCTCAAGATGAAAGAATATTGGCCGCTGCCATTTATGGTATAAGTTTTTTTACCGTTTTTATAGGACCGCTCATTATTTGGTTAATAAAAAGAAACGACTCTGCATTTGTTGATTATCACGGAAAAGAATATTTAAACTTTCTGATCTCTTATGCAGTCTATTCGATTATTAGTGTCGTTTTAATGCTTGTTCTAATTGGCTTCCTATTAATTTGGGTTGTGGGAGTATTAGGATTTATTTTTACCATCATCGCCGCAGTCAAAGCCTATGACGGTCAAGCCTATCGTTTTCCATTCATCTTCCGCATCATCCGCTAAAAGCACGGGCATGGGGACGGTTCTATTTCTTTCTTTCGATAATAGAATATTTAATAGGATTTTCTTCATAAGGAGAATAAATCATGAATATTCGTCAATATTATCGTCAGTCAGCGGTGATGTCATTAAACGCTAGTCTTATTTCTTTAGTTCCCATCATTCTAATAGTGATAGGATTTTCTCTTTTTCCATCCGGATTATTACTGATTCTTTCTTCCATTCCTTTTTTTATTTACAGTTTCATTTGTTTTCAAAACTATCAATTACAGAATAAACGATTTGAAGAGACGATGGATTTCGGTGAAATGGATGATCCTGCTGAAGTATTGGATCAGTCTCAATGGTTCATTGCCTTTTTGCCAGCACCATCTTTACGAATGGTTTTATTTGAGCCAAAAGGAAGGATGGTAGGTGAAATTAAGGATATCCAGTTTTGGAAGATTCGCTGGTTTTTACCATATTGGATTGATCGATTTATTCCGAAAAAATATGGAGTCTACAACCATCAGCAGCAATTTATCGGAAAGATTCTGATAAAAAAAAGGAAAATTCAATTATGGAAGCCTCAAGAGGAATTTTCCGCTAATTTGTACTGCACCGACTACAATGGCAAAAAGGAAAGCTGGTCCTTTGAGGAAAAAATTTTTTCCACTCATAAGGAATGGCTTCTCACAGATGTACGCTATCAAGTGGAGCATTTAGGGGAAGTGGCAAGGTTAAAGAAGGGATGGATGCCCAAAGGATGCGAAAAATATTTTAAGGATGCAAACACACCCATCTTTTCAATGCAAAAAGAGCTGAAAAAAGAGGACAAACTCATTCTTTTAGGGCTATTGGTAAGATTTTATTGTTATCGTGAACATTAAGCAAATGAACTTCTAAATATATGGAATAAAGCTCAGCAGATTGTTGAGCTTTTCTTCTACCAGTTCGTATTTTCATGTTGCATGCTATAAGCTTTTATTGAACAATTTAAAAAAATATGGCACCATTAATGATACAAATATATGAAGATTAATCCCTGAAAGATAAGGGTTATATCCTTCAGGAATGGTTGGAGGTTATCAAGTTGCAGTTGAAATTAACAAAATGCCATGGTTCAGGTAATGATTTTTTTATCATTGACGAAATCACAAATGATTATAGGTTTTCGGAAATGGAACGTGCTGAGTTAGCAAAAGCTTTATGCAATCGTGAAACGGATTTAGGGGCTGATGGAATTCTCTATATTTTAAAAAGTGATCATGCCGATGGACGGATGAGGGTGTTTAATGAAGATGGGTCAGAAGCATCAATGTGTGGGAATGGTTTGCGCTGTGTTGCCCGCTATGTTTGTGAGCTGCTTGGGAAAGAATCGGCTCTAATTGAGACGATGAAAGCGGATCTTGAAGTGAAAAGAGAAAAGGATATTTATCCTGATATTCCAACTTATCTGGTGGAAATTTCGCCCGTTTCCTTCCAATTAAAGGATCTACCATTAAACTTTGAGCAAGATACTTTAATAAATGAAAAGATTCCTAATCTGTCAGAGAAATTAACCTTTACAGCATTAGCGGTTCCTAATCCACATCTGATTTCAATCGTTCAATCAAAAGAAATTCATTCAGATACGCAAAAGCATCTTAGCGAGTATGTAAATGGACCAAATGAGTTTTTTCCTGATGGAGTGAATGTCAGCTTTGTTAAGTCATTAGATAAAGGTCATATTTATGTTAGAACATTTGAAAGAGGGGTTGGGTTTACGAATGCTTGTGGGACGGCGATGTCTGCCTCAAGCCTTGTAACCTGTCTACAAGGGATAAATGATTTAGAAAATGCCATCCAAGTCCATAATAATGGGGGAAAGGTCTGCTGCGTTGTTCATAAAAATAAGGATCAATATAAAATTGATTTAATTGGAAATGCGACCTATGTGTATCAAACGGAAGTGACCCTTGATTTAAAAGATCCTCAATCTTTTAAGATTGGAGAAAAAGATCTATATCTTGCTGAGGAAAAGCAGTATGCTAATCTCCAAGCTGAGGTGCAGGCTTTCCTTTCACAGTATCTATAAAGGAATTTTAGAAAATAGCCGATTCTCCACTCGAATCGGCTATTTTTTTGCTTTAAGAAAATCAAGAATGGGATCGAATTTTTGTTTTTCTTTCACTTGAAAAAAGGATTGGAATGGATCTCCTTCTTGATTCATCCGTTTGATCATCATTGGAAGTTGAAATTGATCGATGGTTAATTTCTCATTCACTTCCTCCCAATAAAGCGGAGTAGCTATGGTTGCATTGATTTTCCCTCTTGGAGAATAAGGGGCAATAATTGTTTTCCCTTCTGAGTGCTGTAGATAGTCAATATATAAGCGATGTCCTCGATTTTTTTTAAATCTTTCAATTGTAAAAGAATCAGGATCCTTTGATACTAAATAATCTGCGATAAAGGATGTAAATAATCTTGTCTCATCAAAGGAATAACGGTTTTCCGGCAGTGGAATGTAAATCTGCAATCCCTTGCTACCAGAGGTTTTAATAAAGCTGATCAACTGTAAATGATCCAACACTTCTTTTATATAGCGTGCTGCCTTAATAGCAAGGGGAAAAGCATTTTTATCGGGTGGGTCTAAATCAAAAACAATTTCACTTGGCCCTTGGTTGGAGATGGTTTGAAAAGGAATGTGAAATTCAAATGCAATCTGATTTCCTAGCCAAAGAAGTGTTTTTAAATTATTGCAAACCAAGTAATGTATTCCTTCGTGCATATGCGTTTTAACAAATTCAGGTGCATAGTCAGGACTATTTTTCTGATAAAAGGCTTCACCCAATATTCCATGCGGATAACGAATAACCGTTAATAAACGATCATGCAAAAAAGGGAGCATATAAGGAGAAATCTCTCTTAAATAGTGGATATAATCCATTTTACTAATGGCTGGTGTTTTCCATAATGGTTTATCAGGATGAGTGATTGCAACATCGAGTGGAAGATTCCTTTGTTGGTGAAACATCTTTTCATTGGTACAATCAGTAGGTTGTAAATCAAAGCGAAAACGATCAAAATGAGGCTCTCTCATTCCATCTTCGTACCATTCTAAATATTTGAGCTCAACACAAATGGCAGGTTTCACGAAAATAAATTTTGCATTTTCTAGCGTTTTATTCTCTTTTAACGTTAAAAATAAGGCTTCTTTTTCCTCGGGCTTTATTCCAAATAAAAAAGAGCCAATTGGCATGATTTCTTGATTTTGATAAACCCCGACATAAAAATAGCCATTTCCCTTTTCAAAAGCAGTAATAAAGCAGGATACATACTTCCAGTTTTTATACTTTAACCAGCTAGTGGTTCTTTTCCCTTCCTCCCATTTATTATTTTCTTTTTTGGCCACAATGCCTTCCCCATCATGTAATACAACCATTTCCCATATGGATTTAAAATTAATGTAATAAGGAACCATTTGCAATAAAGCTTTGTGGTGATGATGAGGTGATAAAGGGAGAGATAGGGCTTGAAATAAATTTTTTAGGATTTTCTTCCGAGCTTTATAGTCCATTTCCTTTGTTGATTTGCCTTCAACAATAAGAATGTCAAAAATCAATAGTCGACAAGGAGCTTTATCGGCTTTTTCCTTTATTCTTTCCTGTGAACGCATTCGCCCTCTCACTTGGAGATTGCTGAAATTTGCTTTATACGAATTCTCTAACAAGACTAATTCCCCGTCTAATATGAAAGGTAAAAAGGGTTGAAAATGATTCTTGTTTTCCTCTAAAAATTGGTGGATTTCGGGAAAGATTGGAAGCAATGATTTTCCGTTGCGACTAGTTATGCTGATTTCTTTATTCCAATCCAAGATTGCACGAAACCCGTCATATTTTACCTCATAAAACCAATTATCATCATTTGGGATCTCAAAGGTTAAGCTTGGGAGCATTGGCTTCATTTTTTTTGTTCCTTTCTCAACTTTTTTAATATTGTCTCCAAAGTCTGATAATTCTTCTCTTCCAAATCTTGAAATACATGCTTTTTAGTGATTTACATACATTAAGTATAAATAAAAGAAGAATGGAGTTTTCATATGCATACAATGTGGAAGGGCAGCATCAGCTTCGGCTTAGTGAATATTCCAATCAAACTGCATGCAGCTACGGAAGATAAAGACGTTAAACTTAGGACATTACACAAGAAATGCCATGCGCCAATTAAGTATGAGAAGGTTTGCTCTGCTTGTGAAGAGGAAGTAAAACCTGAGGATATTGTGAAGGCATATGAATATACAAAAGGAAAATTTGTTGTCTTGGATGATGAAGATCTGGAGAAGCTTCGGAAGGAAAATGAAGATAAAGCGGTGGAGATTATTGATTTTGTTAAAATGGAGGAAATAGATCCGATTTACTATGATAAAACCTATTATATGTCTCCACATGAAGGGGGAGGAAAGGCTTATTCCTTATTAAGGAAGGCACTTGAGGAATCAGCAAAGGTTGGATTAGCGAAGATTATTATCAGGGCGAAAGAGCAGCTTGCCGTTATACGTGTCTATAAAAACACTTTAGTGATGGAAACCATCCATTATCCAGACGAGGTTCGAGCGGCGGAAGATGTTCCTAATGTTCCATCAGGGGATAAAGTGACAAAAAAAGAACTAGATACAGCTATTCTGTTAATCGACCAATTAACAACAGAATTTGAACCGGAAAAATACAAGGATGATTATCGTACAGCTCTCTTAGATTTAATTGAGGCGAAACGAACAGGAAATAAGGTTGTTACTTCTGCTGAAAAAGAGGTCAAGTCCAATGTAACCGACTTAATGGCTGCTCTTCAGGCTTCGATTGATCGAACAAAGCCAGTGAAAGAAACAAAAACAAGAAAAAGGACAACAACAAAAGCAAAGGAACGGAAACAGGCTTGAACTCCATATCGCCAAGCAGAACATGAAATTGTTCGTTTGATGTACTGTTTGGCAGATTATTATTGTTCATTCGGTTTTCATGTTGACGATAACGACAAAATGTTATATAATTAATACCTTGTGTTTGGATGTTAAATTATTTTTAACAAAGTAAATAGTTGAACACTTAAAGATTGTTTAGGTTTTGTGTTTCCAGAGATTTTTAACCCACTTTTGTAACAAACCTCTTCTTACACGTATCACTACTCCAGTATCTTTAAAGTCATTATTCCCAGAAACTATTAAGGAACCTGATTCTTGTAGGCGCGGTCGAGGAGCCGTAAAGACGGAAGAGAGGTAGGGCTTTCGTTGTTTTAGGTTATACATGTGAATGAAAAACATATCCAAATACTTGATTTAGGCTGATGGATTGTATCTAAGCATTTGCTGCTGATATAATTGTCAGCCTTTTTTAATAGTGAAACACGAACAATTTGATAATATTAGTTTGAAATATATGTGCTCTATGCTATTATTTGAATATAAAAAAAATGAAGGTTCGCAGTGACTGACGACGATGTGGAATCAACCATAAGGGAGCTGCGAAAAAGAAATAGCCGGTCGTCTGGGCAGAGAATAGTTTGTTATTCTCTTTCAACCAATTCCGGGGAGTGAAAGATATGGAAAAATTGATATTAGATGGAAACAAAGTAGCAAATGCGGTAAAAGAAAGATTAAAAGAGAGAATTTTCAAACTTAAAGAACAAGGTGTAACGCCTTCTTTAGTCACGATCTTAGTTGGTGATGATCCATCATCAGCAACTTATGTGAGAATGAAAGGAAATGCATGTGCACGATTGGGGATTGATTCACAAAAAATTCATTTACCAGCAGAAACGACAACAGAGCAATTATTGGATGCTATTTATGGGCTAAATGAGGATAAAAATGTACATGGAATTCTCCTACAACACCCGGTTCCAGGTCATATTGATGAACGGAAGGCATTTGAAGCGATTGCCCTTGAAAAGGATGTAGATGGTGTAACAAGTTGGGGTTACGGACAAACTGCGCTTGGATTTGGCATTTTCCCATCTTGCACACCAGCCGCTATTATGAAGATTTTAGAACACTATGATATTTCGGTTAGCGGCAAACATGCAGTAGTTATTGGCAGAAGTCCGATCCTAGGAAAGCCAGTGTCAGCTTTATTACTTAATGAAAATGCAACGGTGACAACCTGTCATTCTTATACAAAAAATCTACCAGAGATTTTAAAAATGGCAGATATTGTCGTAGCCGCTGTTGGAAAGCCTAATTTTGTTAAAGGGGAATGGTTAAAAGAAGGAACGGTTGTACTCGATGCCGGCTATAACGAAGGCAATATTGGTGATGTCGATTATGATTCATGCTTCGAAAAAGCATCCGCCATTACACCTGTACCAGGTGGTGTAGGTCCTGTAACCATTTCGATGTTATTAAAGCATACGGTAGATTCAGCTGAAAGAACACTTCAAATATAGAATATGAAACTTCTTAGCATCCTTTTGCGATAAAAAAGCAGAAGGGTGTTTTTTTGTCACTTAACTACACCCATTTAGAGGAGGTACAGCTATTTTCAATGATTAAATTTAAAAAATTAAATTCCTATCGAAATACTAGGGTTGACTTCAGAAAAAAATATGTTATTATTTAGAATAATAAAATAATATTACTTATCCAGAGTGGTGGAGGGAACTGGCCCTATGAAACCCGGCAACCTACAGGCTTATTAATGCAAGGTGCTAACTCCAGCAAAATGTAATTTCATTTTGAAAGATAAGGTACATACCTACTAATCTTTCCTAATGGGAGGATTTTTTTATTCAGGTGCGATTGCCTTAAAGTTTGCCCAGTGAAAGTATAGGTAGGAGGAAATCGAGTGGCAAAAAATGAGGGAAAAATCGATCAATTGGATCAAGTGATTCCAAAGTTAAGAGAAATGCTCCATTCGATGGGGCATGGCTCTATTACACTCATAATCCAAGACGGCAAAGTGATCCAAATTGAAAGAAATGAGAAAGTAAGGCTGAAATAAACATGGATGCTGACTAGAAAACTAGAGGCGTCCTAATGATAAGAGACAAAAAATCTTCTTATTCATTAGGACGTCTCTTTTTATTTCTAAAATTTAGGGAGAAATTGATTTTTGAGGAGATGATGAAAATGCTGACTTATAATGATTGGATAAAACCGATCAGGGATTTTGAAGTGGATGAAACTTATAAAGGTGCTCTAAATGTTCTCGACTGGGCATATAAGCATTACGGAGAGGATATTGTATACGCGTGCAGCTTTGGAATCGAGGGAATTGTATTAATTGATTTAATTTCAAAGGTAAAACCGGATGCAAAAATTATTTTTCTTGATACCGATGTTCATTTTAAGGAAACCTATGAAACGATTGAAAGAGTAAAGGAAAAATACCCGCAATTAAAAATCGAAATGAAAAGACCAAAACTAACCCTGCAAGATCAAGTGGAACAGTATGGGGATAGGTTATGGGAATCGAACCCTGATCTCTGTTGTCGAATTCGCAAGCTCGCTTCGTTAAGGGAAACATTAACTGATGCAAAATCTTGGATTTCTGGATTACGAAGAGAACAATCGGAAACGAGAAAAAATGTTGAGTTTATTAATCTTGATCCTAAATTTCAATCGATTAAAATATGTCCGCTTATCCATTGGTCGTGGAAGGAAGTATGGCGCTATGTTTATAAGCAACAGCTTCCATACAATCCTTTGCATGACCGTGGCTACCCAAGCATAGGCTGTACTCATTGTACTGCACCCGTTTTTAATGAAGAGGATTTACGCTCTGGAAGATGGAAAGGAAAAGGGAAGACAGAGTGCGGTCTTCACTAGGAGAGGAGACTGGATTTGTTTAATATTTGTGCTATCCTTATTAGCTTGTTTTTTGCAATGAATATTGGTGCGAGTGGTGCAGCTGCATCAATGGGAGTTGCTTATGGCTCTGGTGCTATTAAAAAGGCTCGCATAGCTTTAATCATCTGCTCTATTGGGGTTTTTACTGGTGCAGTTATTGGCGGTGGCGAGGTCGTTAAAACCATTAGTTCTGGCATCATTCCACAGGAAATGATTACGGCAAAGGTGGTTATCATCATTCTTTTATCAGCCACTTGTTCCTTGTTTTTGGCAAATCTGATTGGAATTCCACTATCAACAAGTGAAGTGACGGTTGGAGCGGTTGTTGGTGTAGGGGTTGCTTATAAGGTCTTGTTTGTTCATTCGCTTTTAACGATTATGATGTTCTGGGTTCTTGTTCCAGTAACGGCATTTATAATCACTTACATAATGGGGAAGGGGCTATACTTTTTTCAAAACAAGGGGCTTCAGACGGAGCATCATATCCTTACCTATGTATTAATTGTTTCCGGTTTTTTTGAAGCCTTTTCAGCAGGAATGAACAATGTTGCGAATGCTGTTGGACCATCGGTTGCAGCTGGGCTGCTTTCTGTAGGAAAGGGGACATGGATAGGTGGATTCTTTGTTGCGCTTGGGGCTGTACTTCTTGGAAAACGTGTTCTTGAGACGAATGGGAAAAAGATCACACATTATGAAAAATCAGAAGGAATATTAATTTCAGCTACTGGAGCTATCCTTGTGATCATTAGTTCATTATATGGATTGCCTGTTCCATTAACACAAGTTACTTCTTCTTCCATCATAGGAATCGGTATGGCAAAAAACGGAAAAAGTATTTTGCAAAAAAGCATTGTAAAGAAGATTTTTAGTATCTGGATTGTCTCACCATTGATTTCGTTAACGATTTCTTATTTTTTGGTAGAGCTCTTTTTAGATATTGATATATATGCAGTGATTATCCCGTTAAGTGTTATTATCGCGACTCTAGGTGGACTTACATTGCTAAAAGTAATGAATGAAGAAAAGCGTTCCTATTATGAAGATGGTGGCGGAATTTAATTCTAAAGCCTACTAAAAATATAAATTAAGGAGGAATTAATATGAGTTTACTACCACATGGAGGGAAGCTGGTTCAAGCTTTTAACCCTGAAGAAGAATATCGAACATTGGAAGGGAAACTTAATCTCGACAATATTGCCTTGAGTGATTTAGAGCTAATTGCAATTGGTGGCTATAGTCCGATAACCGGTTTTTTGAATGAAAGAGATTACAATCAGGTCGTTGAAAACATGAGATTAGAGGATGGGACGGTTTGGAGCATCCCCATTACTTTACCTGTTCAAGAAGTAGAAGTGAAGGGGATCAAACTTGGTGAAAAGGTTCAGCTTGTTTATAAAGGGGAAATATATGGGATTCTTGCGGTTGAAGATATTTATCGCCCTGATAAAGAAAAAGAAGCCATTTATGTTTATGGAACGAACGACTTGGCTCATCCTGGAGTGAAAAAATTATTCAATCGTGGTCCTATCTATGTTGGCGGGGAGATCACACTAGTTAAACGTCCGAAGAAGAAATTTGCCGAATTTACCTATGATCCTATTGAAACAAGAGCAATCTTCGCAGAAAAAAGCTGGAAAACGGTGGTAGGCTTTCAAACACGTAATCCGGTTCATCGGGCACATGAATATATCCAAAAATCCGCATTAGAAACCGTGGATGGCTTATTTTTGAATCCGCTTGTGGGAGAAACAAAATCTGATGATATTCCTGCAAATATCCGCATGGAGAGCTATCAGGTTCTTCTGCAAAACTATTATCCTGAAGAACGCGTATTTTTAGGTGTATTTCCAGCTGCGATGCGATATGCCGGTCCAAGAGAAGCCATTTTTCACGCTTTAGTCCGCAAAAATTATGGTTGTACTCATTTCATAGTTGGCAGGGATCATGCGGGTGTTGGTGATTTCTATGGAACATATGATGCACAAAAGATTTTTAATCAATTTACAGAGGAAGAGCTTGGCATTAAGCCAATGAAATTTGAACATAGCTTCTATTGCCAAAAATGCGAAGGAATGGCGACCACGAAAACTTGCCCTCATGATCATAAGGACCATGTGATTTTATCTGGCACAAAAGTTAGAACTATGCTGCGAAATGGAGAAATCCCTCCAAGCACATTTAGCCGAAAAGAAGTGGTTGAAGTGTTGATTAATGGACTTAAACAAGAAGTTGGGACGTATTAGGAGGGATAAAGATGAGTGAAACCATCCAAAACATCGTTTGGCATGATTCATCCATTTCGAAGGAAGAAAGAAGAGAAAAGAACCGCCATCACAGCTTTATATTATGGTTTACCGGACTATCGGCTTCAGGTAAGTCAACGGTGGCCAATTCTTTGGCACGGAGATTATTTGACCAAGGAAAACAAGCCTTTGTTTTAGATGGAGATAATGTTCGTCACGGATTAAATAATGATTTGGGATTCGATGAACATAGCCGCAAAGAAAATATTCGAAGGATTGGCGAAGTTTCTAAGCTATTAGTAGAAAGTGGGCAAATCGTATTGACTGCTTTTATCTCTCCTTACCGAGCTGACCGTCAAGTGGTAAGAGAACTTATGGAGGATGGAGAGTTCTTGGAGGTATATGTGAAATGCTCTGTTGAAGAATGTGAAAGAAGAGACCCAAAAGGACTTTATAAAAAAGCACGTAATCAAGAAATTTCGAATTTTACAGGAATTAGTGCTCCTTATGAAGAACCACTTCAAGCCGAGATTATTTTAGATACGGTAGTGTTCTCTATTGAAGATTGTGTTGGGCAATTAACCAATTTTCTAATGGAAAAAAAGTGCATTTAAAGAGTGTAAGAGCTTTTTCTCTGTGCAAAAATAAATAGGGAGAGTCGATAAGATGGCTTATACAAAAACATGGACAAATATTGAAAAGTTAAATGCAACGGAAAAATGGAAGCTTGAAAAAGATGGGTTGACCATCCTTAATGATATACCTTACTACGCAGCAAATGGCTTTTCTTCGATTCCAAAAGAAGAATGGGATAAATTCAAATGGGCGGGTCTTTATTTACAAAGACCAAAAGAAGCTGGATATTTTATGATGAGAGTCTGTGTTCCTTCAGGAATCCTTACAAATGATCAAGTTCGGGTCCTTGCTTCAATAGCAAAAGATTTCGGCAGAGGGGTTTATGATATCACCACGCGTCAAGCGATTCAATTTCACTGGCTAACTATTGATCAAATCCCTGAAATATACAAAAGATTAGAAAGTGTGGGTCTATCGAGCATTGGTGCCTGTGGAGATATTACGCGAAATATCGTCGGCAATCCTTTGGCTGGAATCGATAAAGAGGAATTATTCGATACAACCGCGATCGTGAAGGATGTCTTTGAGTTTTTCCAACAAAATGAGGATTTTTCCAATCTACCAAGGAAATTTAAAATATCCATTAGCGCAAATGTTCGTAATGCGGCAAATTCACAAATAAATTGTGTTTCCTTTGTACCAGCAAAAAAAGTGATAGATGGAAAAGAAGAGTTGGGATTTCATCTCATCATCGGTGGCGGCTTATCAGCAAGACCTTATCTTGCACAAAAAGTCGATGTTTTCGTAGAGCCTGAACAAGTAAAAGAGGTTGCCATTGCTGTAACAACGATATTCCGTGATTATGGATTCCGTGAAAAACGCCATTATGCTCGCCTAAAATTTTTGATGGCAGAATGGGGACCTGAAAAGTTCAAGGAAAAATTACTAGAATTCATCGAACTTCCAGCAGCTGGAGAGGATGTCAGAGAAACCTGGAATGCTGGATACTTCTATGGGGTCCATCAGCAAAAGCAACCTGGTCTATCCTATGTCGGATTAAACATTCCGGTAGGACGCTTAACTGCTGATGATATCCTTGAGCTTGCAGACCTTTCCGAAAAATTTGGAAATGGGGAAATCAGAAATTGTAACTCTCAAAATCTTATTATTCCGAATATACCAAATGAGAAGGTAGAAGCCCTTTTATCAGAAAAAATCCTGCAAAAATATAATCTCAATCCTTTATCTTTTATTGGCTATTCCGTTTCCTGCACAGGCATTGAATATTGTAATTTAGCCCTTGTCGAAACAAAGAAAAGAATGAGAGAAATTGCGAATCGACTTGATCATGAGATTTCATTAGATGTTCCCGTTCGTATCCACATGGTCGGCTGTCCGAACTCATGTGGACAAAGACAAATCGCTGATATCGGCCTTCAGGGGATAAAAATGAAGTCAAAGGAAAAAGGGATGGTTGAGGCATTTGAAATCTATGTCGGTGGGACACTTCAAGATGACGGAAAATTCAATGAAAAATTAAAAGGAAAAATTGAAGCAGATGATCTGTATTCAGTAATAAAAAATCTATTGATTCACGTCAAAAATACGAAATTGCCCAATGAAACTTTTTTCAGCTATTTGGACCGAGTGGGAATAGACTCCCTTCAACAGGCCTTAGATGAAATTCTTCAGCATGCATAAGGAGAGAATTCATGTATTTATATCGATTTGAAGTAATTACGACTGAATATACAACAAAAGTGGTGGTTGCGGCTGATAAAGACGAAAAAGCGTTTGAACAGGTAGAGTATGAACTGGAACAATATTTTTTAAAAACACCGGATATTCTTGATTTATCTCTTTATGAGAAAAGAAGAATCGCTGACGGAACCGGATATGTTCTCTATGAGCAAGAAAACCGCTAATTTCTAGTCAAAGAATGGTGAAGTTAAGGAGGGATGAAATGGGGAAGGTTTATATTGTAGGAGCCGGTCCCGGTGATCCAGAGCTAATCACGATAAAAGCGCTAAAATGCATCCAACAAGCAGATGTGATTTTATATGATCGTCTTGTGAATAAAGAATTACTCACTTATGCGAAAAAAGGGGCAGAGCTCATTTATTGCGGCAAGCTTCCTCATAATCATACGATGAAACAAGAAATGATCCATCATTTGTTGATCCGCCATGCTCAAAACGGAAAAGTGGTTACGCGTCTAAAAGGGGGCGATCCATTTGTGTTTGGACGTGGAGGAGAAGAAGCAGAGGCTTTAGCCAAGCACCACATTCCTTTTGAAATCGTTCCAGGTATAACATCAGGAATTGCCGCTGCCGCTTATGCAGGCATTCCTGTTACCCAACGTAATTTAAGTACCAGTGTAGCATTTGTCACAGGACATTTGAAAGATGATAAAAAAGAAGATGAAAAGTGGAAAAGCCTAGCGAATGGAGTGGACACATTGGCCATTTATATGGGTGTTGGAAATCTTCCATATATTAAAGAACAACTCATCAAGCATGGGAAAGATGAAAATACACCAGTGGCACTTGTTCATTGGGGCACAACAGAAATTCAAAAAACGGTTACCGGAACTTTAGCAAATATTGTGGAAGTTATCAAGAAAGAAAAGATTGAAAATCCAAGTATGATTATCATTGGCGAAGTGGTGCGGTATCGGGAAAAAATTAAATGGTTTGAAGAGACTCATCAACAGGATCTGTTTCTTAGCGAGGCTCAATAAATGAAGCAGGCTGTCTTATATGTCTGTCATGGGAGTCGATTAGAAAGGGCAAGAAGGGAAGCTATTTCTTTTATTGAAAGATGTCAGCAGAGGATAATTGCTGACATTCAGCAAATCTGCTTTTTAGAGCTTGCTGCTCCGTCGATAGAGGAAGGCTTTCGAAGTTGTATAAATAAAGGGGCAACTAATATTGCCGTTGTCCCCTTGCTATTATTTTCAGCTGGTCATGCAAAAGTGGATATCCCCCTTGTTATTCAGAAAATGAAGGACCAGTTTCCATTTGTTAATATAACCTATGGAAGGCCTGTTGGTGTTAATGAAAACATGGTCACTTGTGTGGCTGATCGACTAAAGGAAACTCTGACAATGAATAAACATGCAAGTGTAATATTAATTGGAAGAGGTAGCACGGATCAGCAGGCAATTTTGGACTTTCAATTAATGGCTCAATTAGTAAAGGAGAAAATCAAAATAGAAGATGTAAGGATTTGTTTCCTCCATCGTGCAAAGCCGAGCTTCGATGAAACACTCTTGCAGGTCCAAAATGAGGGAAGGTCAGCTATTTTTATCCCTTATCTTTTGTTTACTGGATTATTAATGAAAGAAATCCACAGGAAAATCAATAATGCTCATAAACAAAATCCGTATCTCCAACTTGGGCAATATTTAGGTTATGACACAAAAGTGGAAGAGGCTTTTATTGAAAGAGTGGAAGAGGCAATAAAGAAGGTAGTATGATATGCGGATAGACAAGAGAAGGCATTCATAAAAAAATAGATTGGCCTAACATGGTAAATAACTTGACATTATGGTGTTTCTTCTTTATCATCAAAGTAACGCTAATAAGTCGGTATATATTTTTGGATAAGTAGTCGTAGCTGCAAGTGAGGGAGACGATGTTTATTCGCTACCCTTCTTGCAACTACGATTTTTTTGTGAATTATATAAATGCTTATGGTGAACATTTTTTGGAGGTAATTGAATATGACTGGAAAAGTAAAATGGTTTAATGCAGAAAAAGGTTTTGGATTTATCGAATCTTCAGAAGGAACAGATGTATTCGTACATTTCTCTGCTATCCAAACTGAAGGCTTCAAAACTTTAGAAGAAGGCGAAGCTGTTTCTTTTGAAATCGTTGAAGGAAACCGTGGACCTCAAGCTGCTAACGTTACTAAAGGTTAATAGCTAAATTTATTGGAGAGGTGATGTGTTCTGCATCACCTCTTTTATTATGAGAAAGAAAACTAAAAATTTCATTTGATTGCTATAATTTCATCTGATATTTGTTTGTAAAAGAATGCAATTATTGAAATACTATAGTTGTGTAGTGTGAATACATGTGTTTCATATAGTAGTTAAAATTCATCAATAGCGGAATTTATCCCACTCTTAACGGACATTTTGACTCCCACTTCAAGATTTTGAGTATACGAAGAAGATAAGTGGGAGATCAACTGTCCATAAAGGTCAGATAAGTGAAATAAGATTTTTCTTTGGGCTTCAGCCCTTAGAAAAATCAATCAGGCTTTGCGTGACTAACCATCAGTGGGGGATGAATGACAGACTAAAAGCGCTACGTCAATCGCAACGTCTGCACTCGCACTGTGCGTCGAAAACCCCCACTGATGGAAGTTTCACTTTATAGCGCTTGATTGATTGAACTACATAAAGGAGGAAGAACATTTGACAACATTTTCAGATTTTGGTCTAAGCGAGGAGCTAGAAAAGGCCATATCCAATATGGGGTTTGAAGAACCTACCCCAATTCAAATTCAAGCCATTCCAATCGGACTTAAAGGGAAGGATATGATTGGGCAAGCACAGACAGGAACGGGGAAAACAACTGCATTTGGGTTACCGTTATTGGAAAAAGTACAAAAGGATGAGGGAATTCAAGGATTGGTTATAGCGCCTACAAGGGAACTTGCTGTACAAGTTGCTGAAGAGTTAAACCGTATCGGACAAGTGAAAGGGATTCGAACCTTGCCAATTTACGGTGGGCAAGATATCAATCGACAAATTCGAGCGTTAAAAAATCGACCTCAAATTATTGCCGCAACTCCTGGAAGACTGATTGATCATCTTGACAGAAAAACCATTCGATTTAATCAAATTAAAATGGTTGTGTTAGACGAAGCGGATGAAATGCTGAACATGGGCTTTATTGAAGATATTGAAAGAATATTGAGCGATATCCCTGAAGAGCGGCAGACACTTCTGTTTTCTGCAACTATGCCTCGAAAAATTCAAAATCTAGCTGAAAAGTTTATGAAAGAACCGGAGTTAGTCAAAATTAAAGCAAAAGAAATGACGGTCACCAATATTGAACAATATTATTTTGAAGTTCAAGAAAAACAAAAATTTGATGTTCTTTGTGGCCTTTTAGATATTGAATCTCCAGAGCTTGCGATTGTTTTTGGTCGGACCAAAAAACGAGTTGATGAGGTTGTTGAGGGCCTAATCAAACGGGGCTATTCGGCTGAAGGAATTCATGGCGATATCCCTCAAGCGAAGCGTGATCAAGTGATACGTCGCTTTAAGGAACAATCGATTGACATCATGGTGGCAACGGATGTGGCAGCACGTGGCTTAGACATTAGCGGTGTCACTCATGTCTATAACTTTGATATTCCACAGGATCCCGAAAGCTATGTTCACCGTATTGGAAGAACGGGGAGAGCAGGGAAAAAAGGGCAGGCATATACATTTGTAACCCCAAGAGAAATGGATCACTTAAAAATCATCGAAAGTGTAACAAAAAAACGTATTACGAAAAGATCTGTACCATCCTTTAGAGATGTGATGGCAGGAAACCAACAAGCAACGATTAATCTTTTAATGAAAACCATTGATCGTGGTGAATACACGGAATATAAGAGAATCGCTGAAAATTTATTAGATGATATCGATTCCGTCACTTTACTCGCTTCTGCATTAAAGCTCTTGACCAAAGAGCCAGATGCCACTCCTGTTAAATTAACTGCTGTAGAGCCGCTTCGTTCTAAAAAGCCAAGATTTGACAAGGATTCTAAGGGCCGTGGAGGAGACCGTAGAGATCGAAATAAGAATTATGATCGCGGTCGAAAAAGAAATCGTAATAGAAATCGTTAAAAACACTTATAAAAAAATGTAAAAATAGTCATATTATAGATGTGGATATTTTATTCACTGCCCTAGCTTTTTGATTTAGGAGGATGGAAATGGCAACTGGTAAAGTAAAATGGTTTAATGCAGAAAAAGGATTTGGTTTTATCGAGGTTGAAGGTGGCGAAGATGTTTTCGTTCATTTTTCTGCGATAGAATCAGAAGGTTTTAAAACCTTAGAAGAAGGACAAGAAGTAAGCTTTGACATTGAACAAGGCAGCCGCGGACCACAAGCAGTTCATGTAACAAAGCAATAATTGTCTCTAGAGGCTTTCTTGGAATCAAATACACTCCTTCAATTGAAATAATTTCAGGTAGTATTAGGTAGGTATTTGATGATTCAAGTTAGCCTCTTTGTCATTTATTTATCATTTTTAGAAAAATGAATCTGTTACAATAGGTTTTGGAAATATATGTGGAAATGATGTTCAATATATAATGGGAGGTTATTCAAATGAAGGCATTTACCGTGAATTTTCATAAAGAAGATCAAGTGGAAGCTATGAAAATTAACAAATTAAATGAAGAGGATTTTAATCGAGTGACCGAGGGTGGAACTCGTCATTTATTTGAATTAGACACAAATATCGGCTTTTTTGTTTATTTTGATGCCATTGACCTTGCAGATCAGGAATCCTATTTAGTCCTTCATTATGAGGAGGACCAAGAAGATCCAATTGGTTGCTATTCTTTTGAATTACAAGACTTCTATCAATTTTGTGCTCTACATTTAAATGATTTGGAATTTCAAGACGAAATCAGTGACGAGGAAGAAGAATTGGATGAACATAGTCCAATCCATCATTTAGCCCATTTAATGTATCATATTATTGAAGAAGGTAAAGAGGTAGAAGCATGATTTTTTCAGTGAAAAAGAGTAGATGGCTCTACTCTTCTTCACTGGGAATATGCTCTTTACAATATTGGTTCACTAATTCCTCTTCCTCTTCTTCTAATTCGAAATCGAGAATTTGATCCGTCGTATTTTCAGTAATATGGTAATTGGAAATTCGCATTCCTTTCTCATCCACGATATAAAGGACTCTTAATTTCAATCCATACTCTGAATACAATTCGTCTTCTTCCTCTACTTCTATATTAAGGAAAAATTCGTATCTCTCTCCCTCCAGTATCCCAAAGGGATCTTCAATTCTAGCAACAGTATGACTAGTTATGATCATGTTCTTCCATCCTTTCTTTTTATCCATGTTTATGTATAATGCGACTGACTACTTTTTGCAAATCATCCGGTTTTAAAAATTCAATCGGTGAAAAACCTTTTTCAAAAACAATTGAGTCTGCCTCAACCATTAATACATAACGATTATTGACCTTTGTTAGATGTATGGTGTCCCCAAAATCTGAAAGTAAACCCTGGACTGAAATATGATCCATTTTCAGTTTTAAATCAATATCTGGAGCTTGTTCAATAATTTGTGCGGATGCTTCGATGACTTCCTCGGGTGAAAATCGTTCTTGAAGCTCTCTTTTTGGACTGGCTGCCCAAATTTCCATTGATGACTCAAATTGCTCCCGTTCCTCGCTTTCCTCCTGATAGTTTTCCACGATATGCTCTTGCACCATATTAAATACTTGCGTCTTCACAATTTCGGGCATCGACATTTCATAATCCACATATTTCAGGAAATCCTCAAAATAGTTTGCATAGGAGGATTGATGAATTTTGAGTTCTCCCTCTTCCACCATTCCCTCCTCAGGCATGTAAGGATATTGAATGGATTTCATATTTTTGGTTGTAATGGCGAACTCAACATTTTTAATTAAAGTAGATTCATCAGCGATGGAAGCCACCTTTGGTTCGAAGTCACATTTCATAATAAATACAAACGGTTCATCAAAATACTTGTTGAGACTAGCATTGATAACTAAAAAGACACCTCCGCGAACAGCACTCGTATCTAAATAGGAAGTAACGAGCTTTTCATTTTCTTGTTGAAAAATTTGCTTATTATCCGCAAATCTCACACGATGAAATAGATTGTAGTTTGGATTAGAATCAAGCGAATGCCCTACTTCTACAATGAATCGACCAATTTTGGTCGGAGCTTGATCAGTTTTCGGATGCCGCTCCGCCTTCCTTTTGGAAACCTTCATCAATTCCCCATCTAAAAAGGATCTTAAAGCGCTCTGTTCATACTCATCCTTGTCCAAGGTCTGAAAATGCTTATATCTTTTATCTGTCTGATCGCCTTTCCCCTCGACATGTATAACATAAAACGATAAATATTTAATTTGAAAATCCATGCGTGCCACCTTATCTATTGTTTGCTTTCATAAGTATAGATAATGGAAGGGAAAGAGTCAATTGCATGAGACCATTGCTCACAACAATCTATCCAATTGATATTTTCTCTCAGGACATGGGACATTATATTTACACTATAATTTTTCTAAGCTCTCGTGCAAAATTTCATCAAATTTTTATCAGAGAGGTTCAGGAAATGATTTTAGAAACAAATAATAAGAATAAGCTCCTTAATCTAACAAAAAATAGATGTAATTAGGATTATGGGAGGTTAAACGAATGAGGTTGTTTGAGGACATAGTAAAAGCCCAAAAACGAATGGCGGGCATTATACATAAAACTCCTTTGGATTATTCGAAGACGTTTAGTGAAATTGCTCAGAATGAGGTTTATTTAAAGCTTGAGAATCTGCAGAAGACTGGTTCCTTTAAGGTAAGGGGATCGTACAATAAAATGATTTCATTGGAACCGGATGAGGTGAAGCATGGAGTTGTTGCGGCATCCGCAGGAAATCATGCTCAAGGAGTGGCTTATTCCAGTAACATGCTGGGAATTGATTGCAGGATTATAATGCCAAAGGGAGCGCCGCTGAGTAAAATTCAAGCGACAAGGATGTATGGTGCGAATGTTGAACTGCATGGGGATTCTTTTGATGAGGCTCTTGCCTATGCACTTGATTTGAAGGAAAGGGAATCTGCGGCTTTCGTTCATGCGTTTGATGATGAAGCAGTTATTGCTGGGCAGGGAACAGTCGGGCTCGAAATTATGGAGCAGCTGCCTGATGTGGAGGCGATTATTTGTCCGGTTGGTGGTGGAGGACTTATCGCTGGGATTGCGATGGCTGTGAAAGAAACCAATCCTGCCATTCAAGTCTTTGGGATTGAGGCATTAGCATGTCCAAGCCTGGTGGAATCCCTTAAGCAAAATATGCCAGTAACAGTTGATGCGCTGCCAACCATGGCGGATGGGATTGCAGTAAAAAAGCCAGGAAAAAGCACATTCGACATCATCCAACGGTATGTTGACGGAGTATTTTGTGTAGAGGAAATGGAAATAGCTCGAGCCATGCTTATGCTGTTAGAGAGAAACAAATTACTTGTGGAAGGGTCAGGAGCCTCTTCGCTAGCTGCTTTATTATATCAAAAAATAGAGATTAAACATAAAAAGACGGTTGCAGTCATAAGTGGAGGGAATGTAGATGTTAATTTTATCTCCAGAATCATTGAAAGAGGGATGGTGGAAGCAGGAAGATTTGTTCATTTGGAACTTATATTAAAAGATAAACCTGGGAATCTTGAAAAAGTATTAAAGGATATTACAGAGCAACAAGGAAATGTGTTAGATATTTCTTTAACACATATGGGAGAAAACATCTATCCTGGTTACGCCCAATTAAGTCTATCTATTGAAACCAGAGACCACCACCATATTGAGCATATCTTTTCTAACTTGAAAACAAAAGGATACACCCCGAAGCTTATTTCTTAAAAAGCATAATAAACAAGCTAGAATGCGAATAAATCATTTCGATTTCCGCTTTCTAGCTTTTTTTATTGGAGGATTTCTTAGCATAAATAAGATTTATGATAAGGAGGAGTAGAAAACAGAGAATAACAAAATACTCAGAGGAATCCAAAATTTGAAAGCTATTGGTTGCCTGGTAGAACACTTGTTTTAAGCTGAAATGTAATAAAAGATCCATAGCAAAAATAATTGCTAAAACACCGGCAGATAAAAGAACCATTACGAAAAGGATCTTCACCAGTTTATCTCCTTTTAGTTTTTATCTAGTATTTTGTTTTTAGGAGGAAATCATGCAAACGAAAAGCAAAACTCGATTTGTATAAACCTTCAAAATATTTGAGAGGGAAAGTTTCTGCATTGGATAAAAATAAATCAATTGGATACTCTATCCATTATTGGTATATCTTTTTTTAAAACCGGAAATAAGAGGGGCGGCAGATGTGTCGATAATGTCGAAATGGTTTAAAAAGCAATCAAAGAGTAAGGATGATAATATTCGGCAAAACAAAGATCCACAAAAACCGGAAGATTTGCCTATTTTAAGAGATTTGCATGAAAACATAAGTAGAATAAAGAATGAATTGGGGGAAAGCACTGATCTGATCATTCGTGAATATTTTCTTGGTGAATATCAGGGGGCTATAGTTTATCTTGATGGTTTGGCAGATAGTCAGGTGATCAGTGATTTTATATTGAAAACCGTTTTGGGGAAAAACGGAACGGGATTTGAGCCTTTTCAATATATGATTGAAAAGGCTATAGTGTTAGGAAATATTCAAATACTCAAGAATTGGGGTAAGTTATATGAGAGTTTATTAAGTGGAGATACCATTATCTTTCTTGAGGGTTACAAAGAAGCAATTAGCGCCAGCACACATGGTGGTGAAAAGCGTTCGATTACGGAATCGACAACAGAAGTGTCCATTCGCGGTGCTAAGGATGCTTTTACAGAATCTTTACGGACGAATACATCTTTAATACGCCGAAGAATTAAAAGTCCTAATCTTTGGTTGGAGACAATGAAAATTGGTGAGGTTACACAAACAAATGTTTCTATCATGTTTATTAAAGGAATTGCCAATGAAAAAATCATTGAAGAGGTGCGGAAAAGATTAAAGAGGATTAAGATTGATGGCATTCTTGAATCAGGGTATATTGAACAGTTTATTGAAGATCAAACGTGGACCACATTTCCAACGATTGCTCATTCGGAAAGGCCGGATGTCATAGCTTCGCTTCTATTGGAAGGGAGAGTAGCAATTTTAATTGATGGGACACCGTTTGTTCTTTGTGTTCCAGCGCTATTTGCGCAATTTTTTCAATCACCGGATGATTATTATTCACGGTTTGATATATCGACAGGGATCCGCTTTTTAAGAATTCTTGCATTTTTTACAGCATTAATTGGCCCAGCTACTTATATCGCAGCAACCACTTTTCATCAGGAAATGATTCCAACAACAATGGCCATCGCTATCGCTGCTCAAAGGGAAAATGTTCCTTTTCCAGCCTTTGTCGAAGCATTAATTATGGAGGTGACCTTTGAGATTTTGCGGGAGGCAGGGATTAGGCTTCCGCGTGCAGTTGGCCAAGCGGTGTCCATTGTTGGGGCCTTAGTTATTGGGCAAGCCGCTGTTCAAGCCGGCTTTGTTTCACCTGTAATGGTTATTGTTGTATCGATGACGGCAATTGCCAATTTTTCCACTCCTTCCTTTGCGATGGCCATTTCTTTGCGTCTTTTGCGTTTTGTTATTATGGCAATGGCGACCGTACTGGGCTTTTATGGGATTATGCTCAGTCTAATCTTTATGATTGTCCATCTATGTTCACTTCGCTCGTTCGGAGTGCCCTACATGTCACCGTTGGCTCCATTACATGTTCATAACCAGCAGGATGTCTTGATTCGATTTCCGATTTGGGCAATTAAAAACAGACCAACTTTAATAAGCAAAGGAAATACGAAAAAAGCTGGAGAAAATCAAAAACCAGCACCTCCGAAGGGAAAAAGTAAAAAATCATCAAGATCTTAAAAAAGGAGAATAGCAATGAAAAGGAAGCTCTTGTTATTTTCACAACTCATGCTTTTAATGTCTATTCTTCTAGGCTGCTGGAATCAGAAAGAGCTGACGGACTTAGCTTTTATTATGGCTTTAGGAATTGACAAAGGGAAGGACAAAAAATATGATGTTTCGTTTCAAGTGGTGATTCCTGAAAATGTATCAGCGGGTCAATACGGAAGTAAAACAGGGTTACCGGTAACCGTATATAACAGCTCAGGCGACACCATTACAGAAGCAGCAAGAAAAGTCACGCAAAAAATTCCGAGACAGCTTTATTATGCCCATACGAACTTACTAGTTATCAATGAGGAAATTGCCAAAGAAGGATTGTATGATTTATTAGATTCATTTGAAAGGGACCCGGTATTTCGCACAACGACAGAAATGATAGTCGTAAAGGATGCCCGAGCAGAGAAGTTCATTTCTACCATTTCAACGATTGAAAAATTGCCTGTCAATAAAGTTACCAAAACATTGAAAAATTCTCAAGATATGTTGGGAGAAAATATGGAGATAACGATTGATGATTTTGTAACAAGTCTCGTCAGTAATGGCAGGGATCCGATTACAACTGCATTTAAATTAACTGGCGATGAGAAGGGCTACGATCAGCTTTCCAATACTGAAACCGCAACTCCTCATGCGGTGCTTACAGCGGATGGCATAGCTGTTTTTAAAGATGGAAAATTAGTGGGATGGATGACAGGGGAAACTGCTAGGGGAGCAATCTGGATTGTAAACAAGGTAAAAAATACCGATGTTGCTATGAGCTGGAAGGGCAAGAAAAACGCCGTAAATATCATTATTAATCGAACGAAGGTAGGCATTAAAGCAAAGATAAAAAAAGGGAAACCCTCTATTTTAATTAGCATTGTAGACGAAGGGAATATTAGTGAGGCAAATTCCAAGATAGATATTTTGAATATTAAAGATATAAATAAAATGGAAACATTACTTTCGAAGGAGATAAAAAAACAGGTTGAGAAAACGGTTAATGAAGCACAAAGACAAAAAAGTGATATCTTTGGCTTTGGAGAAAAATTTCATATTGAAAACCCAAACCTTTGGAAAAAATGGAAGGGAAATTGGAATGAACGTTTTGCAGACCTTCCGGTAAAGGTGGAAGTGAAATCCTATATTCGACGATCAGGGATCAGAACCAATCCATTTTGGGTTGAATTAAATCGATGACCGCTTAAAAGAGGAAAGTGGTGCGCATAATGGAAAAGGCTAAAATTGATGGATATCAGTTGTTTGTTCTCGTTGTTTTATTTGAAATGGGCAGTGCCATTGTGGTTAGCCTTGGATCCAGTGCACGGCAGGATGCATGGATTGCCATATTATTAGGATTAAGTGGCGGCATATTTTTATTTCACATTACTTATCAACTCTATAAGTATTATCCCGATCTTCCGTTAACAGGTTATGCTCAAAAAATTGCTGGAAAAGTCGTCGGACGGTTTATTGGATTTCTTTATATTATTTATTTTATTTATGGCGCTTCAAGGGTTTTACGTGATTTTGGAGAATTGTTAACCTCCACAATTTACTCTCACACCCCTTTATTAATTATCAATAGCTTGATGATTCTGACCATTATTTATACCGTTATAAAAGGGATTGAGGTGCTGGCTAGAGTGGGGGAACTCTTTTTTATTGTTGTTTATATTTTAGCTATATTGGGGATGCTTCTTATTATTTTTTCAAAATTAATTCAAGTTGATCATTTGCGGCCCATACTTGAAAATGGATGGAAGCCCGTATTCAAAGTTTTTTTGGGTGAAACTCTAACTTTTCCCTTTGGAGAAATGATTATTTTTTCGATGATTCTCCCAAATTTGAATAAACCAGATAATGCTAAAAAAATATGTCTATCTGCGATGATTTTAAGTGGAATCAATATTACGATCACATCGATGATCAATATAGCTTGTTTAGGAGTAGACTTATTCATGCGTTCTCCCTTCCCATTATTAAATACGGTAAGTCGTATAGAAATTGCCAATTTTATTGAAAGACTAGATGTGCTATTTATGCTTTATTTGATTATTGGGGGATTCTTTAAAGTAACAATCTTTTTTTACGGGGCTGTTATTGGGGCTTCTGATATTTTTGGCTTTAAAAATTATCGGGTATTAAGCTTACCTATTGGGCTACTGGTCCTTTTTGCTTCTATGATGATTGCCTCGAATTTTTCCGAGCATATCAAAGAGGGATTGCAAATTGTTCCTAAATATTTGCACTGGCCTTTTCAAATAATCATTCCTACTTTGTTATTACTTGTCGCGTTTATAAAGAAAAAACGGAAGAAATATAACCAAAGGCAACCATCTGAAACGAAGAATATTAATGGATAGGCAATAAAATGAATTGCCAATTTTTAATTGGAGTAAAGGATTAAATCAGTAATTCGCTAGTTTTAAGGACCATCAATGATGATAAGCCATTTAGGATAAGGTCAGCTAGGCTTTTCAATCAGCTGACGATCCATGAGTGTTTGATCGATAGAAGTGTATTTTTTTTATCAAGAGGCTGATGAAAGGGACAAATCGATAACGTGCTCTGGTCATCTCTTAATCATGAGCAAACTGGAGTTTGAATTTAGTGGAAAAACAGTAGCTTAACAGCTTCATATCCGAAATAGATGCCAAAGCCAATCATCGATAATCCCGATAAAATGGAAATCATCGCCAATAGCTTTGAGGTGAGTAGTCTTCGAAAGCTTGAGGATAAGGCAGCCATTGATATATCCCAAGTTAATATTCCAATAAAAATCGCACTGCTATACATCAAAAGTTCTTCTTTCGCATAGCTAGATGCCGTTTTTGCAAGGACCGAGCCATAAATTCCTAACCAGAAAAGAATCGTTAATGGATTAGATAAGGACATGAGAAAACCTGAAAGGAAGGACCTCCATTTCGAATCATTCTTATTTCGACTGTTTGAAATAATTTTTCCGGCGCTTAGCAGGCTCTCAATGCCTGTGTAAACTAAGACAAAAAAACCAAATAACCATAAAAACGTTTTGACAATTGGAGTTTCGAGAAATTGAACAACCCCTAAATACACGGTTAGCATGTAGACGGCGTCAGCAAGTGTGGCTCCAAGCCCTAATACCCAAGCATGCATGAAGCCCTGTTTAATCCCTTTATCGAGCTGTGCTGCGTTTATAGGTCCAATAGGCGCTGCCAGGGATAGTCCCAAAAATATGTAACTAAAAAATATACTCATAACCTCACTCCATCAAGAAACATCTAGGCTTGTACCATACTATTCAGGGAAAAGGAATTGTACGACATAAAAATGAAATTATTTCTTAATAAATGGATGAGGTATTTAAAAACGAAAATGTATCTTTTGTGAAGAAAAAACATAATGCTTTACATACCCTATAGAGGTATGGTAAATATAAAGAAGATTCGAATGAAATGGAGGACTAGCTATGGATAACATCTTATTAAAGGTAAGTGGAATGTCTTGTGGACATTGCGTAAAGGCAGTTGAAGGAAGTGTTGGTGCTCTAAGTGGAGTAGAAAAGGTTACTGTAAGTTTGGAAAAAGGGGAAGTTCAAGTAGAATTCAATCCAGAAGCTGTGAGTATTGAGAAGATTAAAGAAACTATTGATGATCAAGGCTATGATGTAGCATAAAAAATGAACGCCAGAATTATTTCTGGCGTTCATTTTTTTGCTTAATCTGTAATGGAAGTATGTTCTTTATATAGATTGCTGTGCTTGTAACCATAGGAGAAATAGATAATTAATCCGATGACTAACCAAATGAGGAATCCCTTCCAAGTAAAAGCCTGGAGCTGACACATCAAATACACACAGAAAATGATTGCTAAAGCTGGAATAACTGGGACCCATGGAGTTTTAAATCCCCGTTTTAACTCTGGTTTTGTTTTTCTTAATACAGCAACACCAAGGGATACAGTCGAGAATGCAAATAATGTCCCGATATTAGTTAATTCTGCTAATTTATCAAGTGGAACGAAACCAGCAAAGCAAGCAACGATTGCCCCTGTTACCCAAGTACTGATAACAGGAACACGGGTTTTGGGATGTACCTTTGATAGTGATTTTGGCAAGAGTCCATCTCTTGAGATAGCATAAAAGAGGCGAGTTTGTCCAAACATCATTACGATAAGAACGGTTGTGATTCCAACAATCGCACCAAGAGAGATAAATCCTGCTGCCCAATCTTGATGAATGAATTGAAGGGCAAATGCAACTGGATCTTTCACTCCAAGTTTTTCAAATGGAACAAGACCTGTAAGTATTAATGAAACGATAATATACAGAATTGTGCAAATAGTCAGAGCAGAAATAATTCCTATTGGTAAATCTCTCTGTGGATTTTTCACTTCTTCTGCTGCTGTAGATACGGCATCAAATCCAAAATAGGCAAAGACTACAACTGCGGCTCCTGATACGACGCCTGAAAATCCCATTGGCATAAATGGTTTCCAATTTGTTGGTTCCACATACCAAACACCAACAACAATAAAAAGAACAACGACAGAGAGCTTGATAAATACCATCCAATTATTAAATTTGGTAGATTCTTTTATCCCCCTTGAGAGAATAAAGGTAATAAATAGAATAATCAGCACTGCTGGTAAATCAAAATAGGTTCCTTTAGCGGGATCAAATGCACTCGAGATGGCGTGGGGTAAATGGATGCCAAATCCAGATAATAATCCTTGGAAATAACCTGACCAACCACTCGCTACGGCAGAAGAGGCAAGACCGTACTCTAGGATTAAATCCCAGCCTAAAATCCATGCGATAATTTCTCCAAAGGCAATATAACTATAGGTATAGGCACTTCCTGCCTCAGGAATCATGGAGGCAAATTCTGAATAACATAAAGCAGCAAATGTACATGCAAGTCCTGCAATTATAAATGAAATGATGAGTGCTGGCCCCGCATAGTTTGCAGCAGCTACACCAGTTAGGACGAAAATTCCTGTTCCAATTATTGCACCTACACCAAGCATGGTTAGGTCAAATGCCCCTAATACCTTATTCAAACCACTTTGCTTTTGGTTTGGGATAAAGGGTTTCTTTCTAAATAAAATCATCTTAATCCTCCTATGAAAATATTGTTGCAATTTGTCGAATGATAACTTTTGTTATTTTACTAGGATAATGTTTATTTGTAAAGCAAATTCTGAATATTTAACATTTTTCATGGGTAAGTTTTATTTTTATTTACAAAATATCCAAAAAAATGGGTAGATTACTATTATGAGAAAAACTTCAAAATATGGGATTTGGGTATCGATGGAGTGAGAAAAATGATGAATTAGTCGTTAAATAAAGAGGGAAATAATGGTAAAAAGAGTGAAAAATGTTGGAATTTACCAAAATAGAATTTTTCACTCATATAAAATCAGTATTAATTTAAATTTGCTCTGTTGCTAAGTTCTGACGCAATATGGACAAGCTGCTCAAAGGAGGAATGAAACTCTTCGATCATAGCGGATTGTTCTTCCGTTTGTGAGGATAAGTCATTGATTGTATCGTTCATTTCTTCCAGTTTTTCGATCATTTTTTTCACCTTCGGCTCAATGCCTTCAATAGCTGACTTACTGTTTTCAGCCATTTTTTTGATTTCATTTGCGACGATGGCAAAACCTTTGCCGGCTTCACCGGCCCGAGCTGATTCGATGGAGGCGTTGAGACCAAGAATTCTTGATTTAATCGTTGTATTCTTAATAATTTCTAAAATTTCATTTACATGTTTTACCTCATTTTTGATGGTATCTGATTCTTTTGAAAGGGCATGAAGATCCTGTGCGGTAATATCCGAAACCTTTGTCATTTCTTCGGAAGTGGCCGAAAGTTCCTCGCTAATGGCTGTTAATTCATGTGCCCCCTGACGTAGTGTGTCTAGTTTTTCGTTAGAGATAATAGCAGAGATGACTCCAATGATTTTACCATTTATTTTAATTGGTGTAGCAGTAGAAATATATGCGATACCGAAAAGTTCCGCACCTCTTTCCTCATGGCAAACTTGTCCAGTTTCTAAAGATGTAAAGCTAACGGTCCCTTTAAAATTCTCGATTGGAGCGCCAATTGAAATTTTCAGATCGATTTTTTTGCCAGGAAGATAATTGATGATTTGGGATGTATCGGCAAGTACGAGACAAGCATCACCAGGAAAAATATTTTGGATAATTTGGAGATTCTGACTCAATTCTTCTATCTTATGATTCATTCATATCCCTCCATTTTTCAAAATTATACGTAAAAGACCATATTGATTATAAAGCATATAAAACCTCATTCCTATAATAAGTAAAGGATTTTAATAAAATATGTGAGAAACTTTTTCTTGATTGCTTTATATGTAAAAAGTTGCACTTTTCCTCCTTAGTAAAATGTAAAAATATGAATATTTTTTGAATTTTTTATAGACATACCAATATATAGTGATCTATAATGCTTTGTATATTCAAAAATTCAAAGATACAAAAGTGAAGATGAGGGATTGTTGTGCAAAAGCTGTTTTTTGATAGATTTAGTAGCTACTCGGTTAAAAATTTCCAAAAGGATTTATTTTCTGGTTTAATTGTTGGGGTGATTGCGATTCCACTTGGGATGGCGTTTGCGATTGCTTCAGGAGTTAAACCTGAATATGGAATTTACACTACGATTATCGCGGGAATTTTAATCTCCCTTTTTGGTGGTTCAAGATATCAAATTGGTGGACCTACGGGTGCTTTCATTCCAGTATTATTAGGGATTGTCATGACCTATGGCTATAATAATCTATTAATAGCGGGGATGATGGCTGGTTTCATGCTTTTCCTTATGGGTGTGTTTAAACTTGGATCATTAATTAAATATATTCCAAAACCTGTGACGATTGGCTTTACTTCAGGAATTGCGGTGATTATTTTTACCGGTCAAATTGCAAATTTTTTCGGACTTCAGAATATTGAGAAGCATGAGGAATTCATTAATAATATGCAAGAAATCGTGATTCACTTTGGAACAATAAATGGCTACAGTGTTTTGACGGCCGTCATTAGCTTGAGTATCATCTTGTTTTCTCCAAAACTATTTCCAAAGATTCCTGGACCATTAATTGGTTTAGTTCTTTCTAGTGTGATTGCGGCCGTCTTTTTCCCTGATAAGGTAGCAACAATTGGTTCTACTTATGGAGAGATTTCAAATCAACTTCCAAAATTTCATTTACCTGTGTTTACCTGGGAAGCTATTCATCAATTGATTGGATCGGCATTTGTAATTGCGATGCTCGGAGGGATTGAATCATTACTTTCTGCTGTGGTAGCAGATGGAATGACGGGTACGAAACATAATAGCAATAGGGAGTTAATCGGACAAGGAATTGCTAATATCATAACGCCTTTATTTGGGGGCATACCTGCCACGGGTGCTATTGCAAGAACTGCAACAAATATTAAAAATGGGGCAACATCACCCATTTCTGGAGTTATTCATGGTATAGTGGTGTTAATTGTATTATTACTGCTTGCTCCGCTTGCATCTTCTATTCCACTAGCAAGCATGGCTCCTATTCTGATGGTTGTTGCATGGAATATGAGTGAAATGAAACATTTTGCCCATGTTTTAAAGACAAGAACAACCGATTCAATTGTACTAGTCATTACTTTTTTACTTACTGTGTTTACGGATTTAACCACAGCTGTGGAAGTGGGCTTAGTTCTGGCTGCGATTCTTTTTGTTAAACGGATGAGTGATCTTTTGACGGTCGCAAAGGGACTTCCGGATCCATATAATCAAAATCGCGTCAGCTCGCAGGTAGTCGATTCTGGTAATGACTGTCCGCAGGTTAGTATATTTACAATCGAAGGGGCATTGTTTTTTGGAGCGATCCAAATGTTTGAAAACACCATTATGGGAATCATCAATCATCGTCCAGAGGTTTTAATTTTACGAATGGGAAAGGTTCCGTATATGGATACTTCCGGTGAGTCTAATTTATCTGGGATTGTTCGTGACTTTAAGAAACATGGTGGAAAGGTGATTATGACCGGACTGCAGGAACAGCCTAAAGAGGTGTTAAAACGAACTGGATTATATAATGAAATTGGTGAAGATCAATTTTTTGAGCATACAGGTGAAGCGATTAACTATGCCTTGAAAAATATAAAAGCCCATAAATGTAGAGGCTGCAAGCATTTTGCATTCCAAGAATGCGGCAAATTATCGAATTTACCAGGAGAGGCAGGCAGAATCATTCGAACCAAAAAGGTATTGGTCAAATCTTAAGAACGGAGGGATCGAATGAATTTAGAACTTCAACGATTTAAAGCAGATTTTTTTAAAGCACTGGCCCATCCACTAAGAATTCGGATCCTTGAGCTTTTAGCTGAAGGTGATAAGAATGTGAATGAGCTTCAAATGTTAGTTGGCGATGAAGGATCTGCCGTTTCACAACAGCTGAGTATCCTAAGGAATAAAAACATTGTTTACGGTACAAAGGAAGGAAATCGAGTGACCTATTCACTTAGGGACCCGATGATTATTGAATTGCTCACAATAGCTAGACAAATCTTTAATAACCATTTAATTGATACGGTAACTATGTTAGATAGATTTCAGGAAGATATTGCAAAAAAAAGATAGGGTCCAAAAACATCACAATTTAGAAGATTGTGATGTTTTTTATTTTCCTATTTTGCGTGAAAGTAGAGTATTTTTTTGTCCATGGAAAAATATGATTAGAATATAGATTGTTGAGTTAATTAAAGAAGTTTTGAAGTTTTTTGAGGAATTAGAGGTGAGTGGCATTCTATTAATTATAAAGAATAGTGCGATATTATTTGGAAGCTTATTAATTGGAACAGGGATAAATGGATTTTTGATTCCACATCATTTATTAGACGGGGGAATTGTTGGGATAGCACTTATTCTTCATTATTATTTTCATTGGCAAACGGGGCTAGTGATGTTTATACTGAGTATCCCCCTCATTCTTTATGCATGGTTTCAAGAACGAGGTTATTTTTACAGTAGCTTTCAAGGCTTAATTGTCTCTTCCTTCTTTATCGATTGGCTTGAGCCATTACAGGAGCAGTTTAATCTTCCTATTCTTTTTAGTACGATTATCGGTGCCTCCATTATTGGTGTCGGAGTGGGGTTGATGCTACGATACGAGACAAGCACTGGAGGAACGGATTTACTCGCAAGTATCGTGGCAAAAGCAACATCGATGAATATTGGGGTTCTCATCTTTATGATTGATGGACTTGTTGCCTTATTAGGTTTCAGGGTTTTAGGTATGAGAAGCTTCATATTCTCAACATTTTCCATCGCCATAATAGGGACTATTGCTTCCTTGCTTATGGAGAATGATATTAGAAGTCATCCAATATTCAAATGGCGCATCTCTCCATATTTAAGAAAATAAAAAAATATTAGAATCTGTCAGTTAGTCAGGGATTTATCCCACTCTTAACGGACAGTAAGACTCCCACTTCAAGATTCTGAGGATACGAAGAAGATAAGTGGAAGATCAACTGTCCGTAAAGGTCCGACGACGGACAGGATGTCCTAGTCAGGCGAAAGCCACAGGACATGGCGTTATTGAGCGTGATAAGTGAAATAAGATTTTTCTTTGGGCTTCAGCCCTTAGAAAAATCAATCAGGCTTTGCGTGACTAACCATCAGTGGGGGATGAATGAAAACCCCCACTGATGGAAGTTTCACTTTATCGATGATCATTTGCGAGCTGTATCATGGTGATACAAAACATGTTAAAATATTCTCAAATAATGAGAACGAACGCTGAAAGTTTGGCTAATGTTCTCAGGTTAGTTTAGGTGATAACTTTGGAGGAAGAAAAATTAAAGAAAATAATTGAAGCAGCAAAACTTTATTATCTGCTCGACTATAATCAAAATGAAATTGCCAAAAAATTAGGGGTTTCAAGACCAACGGTTTCAAGATTATTGCAACAAGCTAAAAGAAAAGGAATCGTAAAAATTCAAATTGCGGACCCAACAGAAGATCAAGTCAATCTTGCTCAAAAATTAGAAAAGAAATTCCAGTTGAAAAAGGTTATGATTGCCACAATCCCTCAGTATGAGAACCACATAATCAAAAATTATTTAGGAGAGAAGACAGCGGAATTTTTAGACGAAATCGTCAAGGATAATGACATTATTGGTTTAATATGGGGAACGACGATGTATCATATCGCTATTGAATTAAAGAAGAAATATGTTCAAAACGTGAAGGTTGTTCAATTAAAGGGTGGAATAAGCCATTCGGATAAGAATACATATGCATCTGAAATCCTTTATTTATTTGGGAAGGCATATAATACGACACCTATTCATTTGCCGCTCCCAGCAATTGTGGATCAAGTGCTAGTAAAACAAGCAATGGAAGAGGATCGACATATCCGCAGAATTTTGGAACTTGGCAGAAAGGCGAATATTGCGATTTTTACGACAGGACCCATTAAGAGTGAGTCTCTTTTGTTTCAACTGGGCTATTTTACCGAAATGGACATCAAGCAACTGTATCCAAGAGCCGTTGGTGATATTTGTTCACGATTTTTTGATATAAATGGTGAAATCTGTAATCAAAATTTAAATGATCGGACCCTTGGTATTGAATTGGAAGAATTAAGAAAGAAGGAATATTCCGTTCTTGTTGCGGGTGGCGCCAATAAGATCAATGGGATTTATGGGGCATTAAATGGAAAATATGCAAATGTGTTGATAACGGATCAATTTACAGCTCAGTTCTTGTTAGATAAAGAGTAAACATGCTGCTTCTTAGGAAGTGGCTCTTTTTTTTAATTAAGAATTCTATCATATTTTACATATGTTCAATGCTTTATTTACATATGTTCAAAAAATTGCTATAGTAAAGATGGTAAGAAAAGTTAATAATAATTCACGTTTATACTTTTTTGAAAGGATAGGTATAGAGATGAAGAATTTAGGTAGAATGATTGATCACACATTACTTAAAGCAAATGCAACAAAAACAGAAGTGATGAAATTAATAGAAGAAGCCAAAGAATATTCCTTTGCTTCAGTTTGTGTAAATCCAACATGGGTTAAGCTCGCAGCAGAACAATTAAAAGATACTCCTGATGTAAAGGTATGTACGGTTATTGGCTTTCCACTAGGAGCAACGACATCTGAGGTTAAAGCTTTCGAAACAAAGAATGCAATTGAAAATGGAGCAACTGAGGTTGATATGGTTATCAACATTGGAGCTTTAAAAGATAAGAACTACAATCTAGTGGAACAAGATATTCACGCCGTTGTGGAAGCAGCAAAAGGAAAAGCTTTAACGAAGGTTATTATTGAAACTTGTTTATTAACGGATGAAGAAAAAGCAAAAGCATGTGAATTAGCGGTAAAAGCAGGATCGGATTATGTTAAAACTTCTACTGGTTTTTCAACTGGCGGTGCAACCGCAGAGGATATTGCACTTATGAGAAAAGTGGTTGGACCTGAAATTGGAGTGAAGGCTTCAGGTGGTGTGAGAAGTTTAGAAGATGCAGAAGCAATGGTGAATGCTGGTGCTACAAGAATTGGTGCTAGCTCTGGTATTGCCATCATCAAAGGACAACAATCATCAGAAGCATATTAATAAGTGGCAAAGAGGAGAGCTTCATCATTGATTTGAGAATGGGAGATGAATCACTATGGATATGAAAACACTATTGAATAAAGCAATTGAAGGAAGAAAGCATGCTTACGTACCTTATTCTCATTTCCAAGTAGGCGCAGCTATTCTGACTGATGATGATGAAGTATATGTTGGCTGTAATATAGAAAATGCCTCATATGGACTAGCAAATTGTGCCGAAAGAACGGCCATCTTTAAGGCAGTATCAGATGGACATCGAAAAATCAAGGCGATAGCAGTTGTCGGCGATACAGAAGGTCCCGTGTCCCCATGCGGTGCATGCAGACAAGTGATGGCTGAGTTTTCTACAGAGGATACAAAGATTTTATTAGCAAATTTAAAGGGTGATATGGTGGAAACCACGATTGAAGAATTATTACCCGGATTTTTCTCTTCCAAGGATTTACAAAAATAAATTGGATTGAATACTCTTATTTCAAAAAACCCTAGTCTAAGGCTAGGTTTAAAATGACAATAAAGTTATTTAATTTTTAAAGTTCAAACAGGCATAGCCCCGTTCTAAATTTAGGACGGGGTTAAAAATATAGATGTTTAATTTTTGATGCAAGAGACTTCTCTATACTAAAAAACATAACAATAAAGTCGTTTAAAAATCTAAGTTTTATTATAGTGATAGGTAAGCATTTGAAGTTATCGCCAGCTTTTCCCCCACTTCACACCGTACAAGCGAGTTTCCCAGCATACGGCGTTCCAACTAATCCAATTCATTCAATTTTTATGTGTATGCAAGA